>DAIDGZ010000025.1 GCA_027452125.1 Acidobacteriaceae bacterium
ACCGGACAATATTTACTGCCCCAGCGTAGCCACCTGCTTGATGGCCCCCCACTTGGGCTGTGCTTCAGTCGATGTGGCGGGGTCAGGCGTGTAGCCGCTGTCCGCATCGATGTCGTAGCTGATGTCCTCCGCCAGCCCCCACGTGTCCGCCGAGCACAGCTTGTAATAGAAAAACATGCCCCCGCCCTGAGAAAACCATGAGTCAAGCACTGTAGTGGTGATGCCGCGCATGGCCGGCTGTATCTGTGCATTAGCCGCGGCTTTTGTCTGATAGATCGCTCCCTCACCGCCCTCATACGCCAGCATGCCCCCCGCCAGGTTGTAGGACTTGGCCAGCGACTCCAGATTCGCAATCCACGGCGCCACGTTCGCTGTCTGATACGACTGCATGCCGCTGATAATCTGCGCGGCCGTCATCGTGTTGCCCTGCGTGTCGCCGTTGTAGTCCACGTAAGGCGCGCCGCCCACCGCCCATACATACTGGCCTGCGCCGCCGTGCCGCTGTGTCAGATAGTCCAGTCCGGCAGAGTACGTCGCATCATAGGCAATCTGCCCGGCCAGAATCGGACGGAACACCGTGCCGAAATTGGCGCTGCCGTATACGTTGGCAAAGGCATTGGCAATCAGCATCACGCCCTTGGCATTGATGCGGTGTTCGATGTCGCTGAGGTTGCTGTCATGGTCCCAGTCCAGGTCAGGATCGCTGGCGTCAATCGCTGCCTGTGCCTGCTGCTGAATCCAGGTCGTCTGGTTGCCCACCCCCGACCAGAACTCGTTGGACCACTCGACGTAGACGTGCAGCCCCGGATTCAGCGGCGGGTTCACCGGTCCTGTGGTCGGCTGCGGATTCGTCCCCGTCGAGCCATTCGGTCCCGTATAGGGATTCCCGCTGGCGTCTGAACCGTACTTGAGCAGTAGCGCCAGGTTGGATGCCCATGTAGTCGAACTAAAAGCGTACGTCCCTCCAAAGGCCAGGTGGGGAATCGTGAGCCACAGGTCCTTGCCGGTCTCGTTGGCCAGCTGAATCGCATACTCATACGAGCCGCCGGTCAAAGCCGAGCTCAGGTTGTGCGACATGTTGGGCGGTGTCTGCTGCTGGCTGGCATTGGAGGGAATCGAGCGGTCGCTCCACACCTGCTCCGTGGAGCTATTGGTTTGCAGATAGTCCATCATGCGCAGCGCCGAAAAATACTTGAGTCGCGCCAGGAAGCGATCCGTAAAGAGCGCATCGAACGGGTGCGGCGTACCGTTGATCGTTGGCCGCATCAGTTGCACGTTGGTGATGCCGCTGCCCGTCGCGCTGGCCGGCGTGCGCTTCGTGTTGGTAAAGATCAGCCCCATCTGTTTGAAGGCAGGATTCACCGTAACCGTTGCCGTGCTGGTGTTGCTTGCGCTGTCGTAGTTCACCGTGCCCACGCTCACATTGGCGTCGCCCCAGGCCTGTACTGTGGCCTGGCCGGTAAAGCGCAGCGCGTAGCTGCCCGCCATCCACGACTGCCCGCCAACCGTATCGATCAGCACGCCCGCATCCTGCGTTGGCCATCCGTTGGTATCCACCGTGGCGGTCTCATCGTAGGGCTTGCTCACGCTGCCGAACCGCCGTGCCTCTTTCATGGCATCGGCAAACATCTGCGTAGGATCCCAGTCGGTGACCCAGCCGATATTCACGCCAATCTTCGCCGCCAGGCTCACAGCGGGATTCACCGTAACTGCGGTGGTGGCCGTCACCGGTGAGCCGGCCGTTCCGGTAACCGTCAGCGTATAGGTCGTGTTCGCCGTGGGTGTAACGTTGATCGCCACTCCACTGGCCACAGCCAGGTTGCCCGGCGTAATCACGCCGGTGCCATTGGCAAAGACCGCCGTCAGGTTCGTCGATGCTCCCGCGGTGATCGTCGTGGGATAGGCCGTGAAGCTGGTGATGGTCGGCGCGGCGGGCGTGCCGGAGCCGCCGGAGCCAGTGGAAGAACCGCTGCCGCTGCATCCGGAAAGGCTGCACAGCAGGGCAGGGAATAGTGCTAGACAGGCAAGGCGAGCGGCAAATCTCTTCATGAGGTAATCCACACTGGCTTGAAGTTGAATGATGAACCCCTGCCGTGGGGGACCTTGCGCGGAGTGGAGTTCTGACCAGATTCTATCCACTTTTCCCGGATCGCGCCTCCTTTTGCTGCTGTTACCCTTAAGACTAAGGGATTGCGCGCAAATGGCCGTGTCCCCGGAGTGATATCCCGGAATGAATAAGCTCATCTTTGCCAATCTGCTTCACCGTCCCTTGCGCTCTGTCATCAGCATGCTGGCTGTGGCCATTGAGGTCATCATGATCCTGTCCATCGTCGGCATCTTCATGGGCATGCTCAATGATCAGAAGGCGCGCACCAACGGCATCGGTGCGGATCTGATGGTGTGGCCCTCCAACGCCAGCTATATGAACGGCGTCGGCGGTGCGCCCATGTCGGTCAAGCTGGTTTCAGTGCTGGCAAAGCTGCCCCACGTGGCTGTTGTCGCTCCCGTCATCCAGCACCTCAATACCAGCGGCTCCATTGAAGTCATCGATGGCGTGGACTATCAGTCCTTCAACGCCCTTCGTCCCTTTACTTACGAGTCCGGCGGACCCTTCAAGGGGCCGAATGATGCACTTGTCGATGACATCTTTGCGCGCACCGGCCCGGGCTACCACGTCGGTGACACCATCACCGTCCTCAATCACTCATTTCGCATCGCCGGCATCGTGGACCACGGCAAGGGCGCGCGTAAACTCATCCCGCTTCAGACCATGAGCGATCTGATGGGCTCGGAGGGCAAGGCCTCGCTCTTCTATATCAAGTGCGACAATCCGGCCAACGCGGATCTGGTGGTGAAAGAGATCCAGGGTACGCCCGGACTCGAAAGCTACCGAGTGCAAACCATGGAGGAGTGGGATTCGCTGATGACTCCCGACCACCTGCCCGGCTTCAATATCGCGCTGAATGTGGTTACCGCGATCGCCGTGATTGTCGGCTTCCTGGTCATCTTCCAGTCCATGTATACCGCAGTGCTGGAGCGTACCCGTGAGATCGGCATCCTCAAGTCCATGGGCGCCTCCAAGGGAGCCATCGTCACCGTGGTCCTGCGCGAGTGTGGAGTGCTCGCCATCGCCGGCGTCATCCTGGGCATTGCCGGCACCTACGGCGTCCGCCTGCTCCTCTACCACGTCTTCCCCACGCAGCACTTCGAGATCACCCCGGCCTGGCTGGCCAAGGGCGCGGTCATCGCGTTTGTGGGCGCGCTGCTGGGCGCGGTCTATCCCGCATGGATGGCCGCCCGCAAGGATCCCATCGACGCACTAGCCTACGAATAGGCGCGGCTGCTCGCGAGAGCGTATCAGGCGCCAGCAGGCTGGATAAATGCAGTAGAACAGCAAAGGCCATGCGGCCTTCCTTGAAGGAAGATGCCGCATGGCCTTTGTGTATCGATAGCGCTGTTGACTTTGCTCCTCAAAAAAGCCGGCCCAGATCAGCTGTTTCTAATCCGGGCCGGCTGACTGCTTCTGCATACAGATCATTGCGTCGGTGCGAAGTAGCCCTTACGCGCGCGCACCTTGTAGCGTCGGTCGTGACAGTAGAGATAGATGGTTCTGAAGGAGCCGTCAGCCTTGAAGTCGGCCGGGGTGTAGGTCAGTGCATACTGGCTGCGCAGCTCTTCCTCGATGTTGCGGAAGCTGGTAGACATATCCTCCACCGAATTGGGGAAGAACACCTCGCCGCCGGTATCCTCAGCCATCTGCGAGAGCACCTTGTCGCCCAGGCCGCGGCTAGGCGTCCAGTTGGTGCTGATGGCGTAAATGATCGTCTCCGCGCGCTGGCACTCCTTGATCGCCTCGCTCTCGTAAACGTGGCTCTGGTTGTCGTCGCCGTCGGAGATGAGGATCATCGCCTTGCGCACCGGCTCCTGGCCGCGCGATTCATTCAGCAGCTTATAGCGGCAGGCGCTGTACACCGCATCAAACAGTGCGGTGCCGCCGCCTGGGCTCAGTGCGCTCACGCCCTGCTCCAGCCCGTCCAGATTATTGGTCCAGTCCTGGGTCACGTTCGGCGTCACGTCAAAGCCCATCACGAATGCGCGGTCGCTGCGCGCCTTCAGAATGTCCAGCAGGAACTCGGTGGCGGCCTGCTGCTCAAACTCAAAGCGCCGCCGGATCGAGGTGCTGGTGTCGACCAGCAGGCCCACACGCAGCGGCAGGTTGATCTGCTGATGGAACGACGTGACGCGTGCCGGCGCTCTCTGGTCGTCGAGCAGGGCAAAGTCGCTCTGCTTCAGGTTGGGAATGTAGTGCCCGTGCTTGTCCGTCACCGTGAAGATCAGGTTGACTTCGTTCACGTTCACCTTGATCGTCGGTGCATTGACGTCCGTCTGTTCCGCGTTGGGCATGGCCGGCGCCTGTTGCGCAGGCGGCGCCACCGTCGCGGCAGGCGCGGCGGGCTTGGATGCAGGCTGTTGTGCCGTGACTGCCACGGCGAAGCCCGCTGCCATCATGGAACACAGAAACCAACTTGATGCGCGGCGAGAACCCGCCGCTGCTGTCCACAAGCTTGTGATCATAGCTTCCTCATTTTATCAATCGCGTCTGCTGGCTGGCATCTGCGGGCTATCTGGTCGTTCCGGCAGCCGCGCTGCTTTCCAGCCGCGCCAGGAACTCCTCCAGTTCCTGAGGCAGCGGCGCTTCCAGTTCCAGCGGTTTGCCCGTCACCGGATGCGTCAGCTCCAGCCGCGCCGCATGCAGAAAGTTACGCCCCAGCCGCAGCCGCTCCGGCCCCGGTTTGCGCCGGGATGCCGCCGCGGACTGGTCCGTCAACTGTCCTGCGCTGCCATACAGCGTATCGCCTACTACCGGGTGGCCGAGTGACGCCATATGCACGCGAATCTGATGCGTACGGCCGGTCTCGATGCGCACGCGCAGCAGCGTGAACTTGCCAAATCGCGTCGTCAGTCGCCGCAACACCTCGTAGTGTGAGACTGCCGAACGCGCATTTTCGTTAGGACGCGTGGTCATGCGTGTCCGCCTGAGGGGGTCGCGGCTCACGGCTGCCGTGATGGTGCCCCGCTGCCGCTCCACCTCGCCCTGCACCAGTGTGATATAGGTCTTGTGGATGCGCCGCGAGGAGAACATCTCACCCAGCGCCAGGTGGGCCTTGTCGTTCTTGGCAATGACGATAAGACCGCTGGTCTCCTTGTCCAGCCGATGCACAATGCCGGGGCGCAGTTCGCCTGCCGTTGAGGAAAGCTTCTGGAAGCGGTGCAGCAGCGCGTTGACCAGCGTCCCTTTGCTGCGTTCGTCCTCCGTCTGCCCCGCTCCCGCATGCACCATCATGCCGGCCGGCTTGTTGATCACCGCCATGTCCTTGTCTTCGTAGACCACATCCAGCGGAATCGCCTCGGGCACAGCCTTGAGCGGCGCCGGATGCGGCTCGCCGGTAATCACAATCCGCTCGCCGCCGCGCAGCTTGAGCGAGGCCTTCTCCCGCGCGCCATTCACCAGCACATCGCCCTGCTCCAGCAGCAGTTGTACGCGAGAGCGGCTCACCCCTTCCATCTGGCTGGCCACAAAGTGATCCAGACGCTGCCCCGCAGCCTCCTGCGGGACGACAAATTCGTGTTGCTGCGGCTCTTGCGTCTCAGCCATGACCGGCCCTGCTCTCCTCGGTTGCGTTCACTTCATTGATACGGAGCTCGCTCGAACCCGTCTTCTGAAACTCCAGTAGCATCCAGCCGCCTGCCAAAACCAGCACAATCCCCGCAATCTGCGGTCCATCGATCGCACCACCCAGCAGCGATCCGCGGCCGATGCGGTCGCGCCACAACTCGGTGACAAACAGGATGACGCCGCTGGCCAGCAGCCATAATCCAGTCAAATCGCCTGCCCGTTGCTGCAACGGCTGCCACACCAGCAGAAATACGGCCAGCATCAGGTAAAGCAGCGCGGCATAGGCCTGCACCGGGTGCAGCGGAATCCCCAGCGGAGTGCCGCCCCAGCGCGCTGCTAGCGGACTGGTATAGATCACGGCCCACGGCAGTTGCGGCGCGGCCTCCACGCCAAAGCCAGCGCCCGCCAGCAGCGATCCAAACTGCTCAAAGGCAAAACCAAGCGCCAGCGGCGAGGCCAGGGCATCCGCTGTCGCTCGCAGTGGCAGCTTGCGTATGCGCGCGAACAGCAGCGCCACTCCGCCGCCCGCCAGCGTGCCGACCGCGCCCAGCAGCGGATGATGCACCATGGCCAGGCCCAGCAGCCACGAGGGGTGAATGCGCAGCACGCTCCAGTTCAGCAGCACCAGCAGCACCCGCTGCCCAATCAGCGCGGAGAACAGCGCCAGCACACACAGATTCCACACCTGCCCCGCGTCTATTCCGGCTACGCGCGCCGTATGCTGCGCCAGCAACAGGGCCAGCAGCACGCCCAATGCCGCCAGTGCGCCATACGAGGGCACAACCACCGGACCGATGTGAAAGAGAACGGGATGCACGTGTGTCAGGATACGGCATCTCGGCATGCGTCGTCGCCGCAGACGCCGCTCAGAAAAAAGAATCCGACCCACTGGGCCGTGGTCGATGCGCCGGTGAACCCGTCCTAAGACGGTGGGATTCTCCGCGGTTCATTAGGCATTCCGGACTGGCGGACACTGCACACAAAACCGATTGTCGAGTCGAATCCCTGTTCAATGAATGTTGGTTCAACCAGCGTTGATCTTCCACCTGCTTTGCAGGTCGGTTTCTATTGCGGATGGTAGGCGGTGCGGCGAGAAATTACAAGTCTTGTGCAACGCAGGCGCGCTGTGCTAGATCCCCGCCGCTCTCAGGCCGGGCGCCGGTTTTCAGGAGCCGGTCTTGCGCTCTTCTTCCAGCACCTCGTCTAAAAGCCCGCGCAGGCTGGCTGCCCGCGCATGGCCCAGTGTGTGGTTGGCGCCGCTGGCCATGGAGAGTTCGTCCGCCAGATTCAACGCCGCCAGCACGGCTACGCGCAGCGAGTCCACCGTGCGCCCTTCCGCGGCCACGGCGCGCATCTTTGCATCCACCTCAGCAGCCAGTTCGCGGATGTGCTCCGGATTCTGTCCGGAGAGGTGGTACGTCTGATCGTAAATCTCCACCGTGACGTACTCAGGCGGCGTGTTCTGACGCGGATTCTCCATGGGCGGGATCAGACCTCCAGGGTGTCGAGCTGCGAGAGCAGGCGCTCTACGCGCTGCCGCACCTCTTCACGTTCGGTGCGCAACGTGTCCATCTCTTTCTGTTGCCGATCCGCCAGCTCCATCTGTTCCAGCAGCTGGGTCTCGAGCTGTGCAATGCGTTCCTCAACGGCGTTGCGTGCCTGCCGCTCCTTCTTCACCAGTTCAACCGCGCGCAACACCCGTTCTTCCAGCGCGGCAAATTCGTCCACGCTCAGAGCTAACGTTGCGGGGCTTGCGGCATCTTCCTGCATCTGCTGTTTTTCCTGTTCCTGTTCCACGGTTTCTGATTCCCAAAATGATTGTGGCATTAAAAAAATGACCTCCGCGCATTGCGCGTATTCGTGTCAGTATAGCGCCAATCCGGCTTCCGTTTTTCCTAACTCCGCAGCCGCGCCCCTGCCTTGCCAACAGCCTCCACAACCCGCGCTTGGAAGCCTTGCAGCTCTTCCTCGCGCAGCGTGCGGTCCGGCGCCTGGAAGGTGGTGCCCAGCAGCAGCGAATACTCGCGCTCGCCCAGTCGCGCATCGCGAAACACCTCGCGCACCCGCCACTCCACTAACTCCGGAATCTGCAGTCCCGCCAGCGCTGCATCGAGGCTCTCCCAGGCAACGCTCTGCTCCAGCACCAGCGAGAAGTCGCGGCGCACCGGCTGGAAGCGCGAGATCTCGCGCGCGGCGGGCTTGCGCAGTGGCAGCATATACAGCCGGTCCAGGTAAATCTCGCCTGCGATCACCGGTTCCTTCACCTTGCGCGCTGCGGCTTCGCTGGGATGCAACTGTCCAAACCAACCCACCGTGATGCCATCCGCCACAATGCGGGCTGCGCGATAGGGATGCAGCCACGCTGGCATCAGGCCGGTTTCGCCCGGGAAGCCATCGAAGTAGACCGTCCGCATCTGGAAGCGCGCCAGCACCTGCTCCACTACGCCCTTCACATCGTGGAAGTCGATGGCTCGTCCCGCATGCAAGGCGCTCTGCTCCGGCAGGCTGCCCGCCGCACCAAAGCCCAGCGCAGGACGCTCCTCCACCTTCTCCGTCGAGCCGCTGAAGACCGTGCCCACCTCAAATAGCCGCACATCGCTCACATCGCGGTTCAGGTTGCCGGCAATCATCGTTAGCATGCCCGGCACCAGCGATGGTCGCAGCACCCCGGCCTCTTCGCTCAGCGGATTGCCCAGCGGCACCACCAGGCCCGGCTGCGGTGCCGTCAGCGTGGCCTCAGCTGCCGAGCAGAAGGTGCTGCCAATCGCTTCATGGAAGCCAGCAGCCAGCAGCGTCCGCCGCACTGCGGCCTCTGCCTCGGCCCAGGGCAGGGCGCGCACGCCGCCGCCAAAGGAGGGAAGCGTGTTGGCAAAGCCGTTGTACCCGTAGACGCGTGCCACCTCTTCAATCAGGTCGATCTCGCGCTCCACGTCGAGCCGCCAACTGGGCAGAGACACCTGCCAGCTTGCTGATCCGCTCTCTGTCTTGCTTGCTAGCCCGCATCCCAGCGCCGTCAGCACATTCTCCACCGTTGTTGCGGTAATGCCCTCAGCCGCCACCGTTGTGCCCAGGATGCGCTGCACCTCGCTCAGCGCCAGCGATACCGGCGCGCGCTGCGCTGTGCGCGCTTCGATTGCAGGTACGCGCACATCCACCAGCTCGCCTTCGACAGAGCCGCCATTGGCCAGCAAAATCGAGCAGACCAGCGCCGACGCAACCGGAGCCGCGTTGAAGTCCGCGCCGCGTTCAAAGCGATGGCTGGCATCGGTGTGCAACCCGTGCCGTCGCGCCGTGCGCCGCACCGCCATCTGGTCAAACCATGCCGCTTCCACCAACACGTTCCTGGTCTCCGGCGTAATCATGGAGTCCCAGCCACCCATCACGCCGGCCAGCGCCAGCGGCTTCACATGGTCGGCCACCACCAGGTCTTCGGGGTCCAGCACGCGCTGCAGACCATCCAGCGTCTTAAGCGTTTCGCCTTTGCGCGCGCGCCGCACCACAATGCCGCCCTCAATCTTGTCCAGATCAAAGGCGTGAGTAGGGTGCCCCATGGCTAGCCACGCAAAGTTCGTGGCATCCACGGCGTTGGAGATGAGCTTCTGCTCCAGCAGGCCGAAGTAAGTAGCCACCTCGGCGCCGGCGAACCAGTCCCGCGAGTCGCCGATCGTCACATGGCGCAGCACGCGAGCGGTAAACCGTCCGCAGGCGTCCTCTGCCTCAATCTTTACGGAAAACGGCTTGCCCGCAGCCTCGGCCCCAGGCAGCGCGAACTCCAGTGCCGGCAGCGGCAGGCCATAGATGGCCGCCGCCTCGCGTGCCACGCCATAGTGGTTCATAGCATCCACGCGATTGGTGGTGATGTCCATCTCAAAGAGCGAGCCGTTGCCCGCGCCGAGGTCGTAGATGCCTTCCACGGCGATGCCGCGCAGGGTCAGGTCTTCTGCCAGTTGCGTATCCTCCACCGGCAGTCCCGGCAGATACGCGCGAAGCCATTTGGTCAGTATCTTCATTGAATTCCTTAAGCAGAGCTGGCGGTGTGAGCAGAGCCAGGTTTGGCCTGACCAATCCTGGCTCCGCACAACGCGCTGATCAGGCCGTTCAACAGCCTCGCTACTTCCGCACTTTGATTCATCAACTTTTGCGCCGATTGCTGGTCCAGAAAACCCAAGTTCGCGGCGAGTTCAAATTGTGTTCGCAATTCGTAAACCGATCCTCTTGCCGTGCCCAGGAAGTGCCGAAACTGCGAGTCGGTAAGTCTGCCATGTCCTTCCGCGATATTGCTTGGAACCGAGATGGCTGCGCGCCGCATCTGCGTGAGCAGGCCGTAGGCTTCGCTCTTAGGCATGCTGGCTGTTTGCGCGTATGTGTCCCGTGCCAGGCCCATTGCCTTCTGCCAGACGATCAAGTCGCGGTAGTCCTTTGGCCGTGCCACTGTGTTCCTCCGGGAGAGCATCTAGCCCCGCTAACACCGCTCGCCCCGCTAGCTCCGCTGCCTCACACAAACTGCCCCAGAAACCGCATATCCCCCGCATAAAACTGCCCAATCTCGCTGACGCCATACTTCATCATGGCAATGCGCTCCACGCCCATGCCGAAGGCGAAGCCGGAGATCTTCTTCGGATCGTAGGCCGGCTGCTTTTCCCCGGCAAAGGCGAAGACCGCCGGGTCCACCATGCCGCAGCCCAGCAGCTCAATCCACCCCGACTGCTTGCACTTGCGGCAGCCCTTGCCGCCGCAGAAGATGCAGCTGATCTGCACGTCCGCGCTCGGCTCCGTAAAGGGGAAGAAGGAGGGAAAGAAGCGCGTCTTCACCGACGAGCCGAACAGCGCCTTCATGGCGTGATCCAGCGTGCCTTTGAGGTCGCTGAAGGTAATGTTGGTGTCTACGCAAAGCCCCTCCACCTGGTGAAAGATGGGCGAGTGCGTAGCGTCCGCGGCGTCGTTGCGGTGCACCTTGCCCGGGATCACGATTCGTACCGGCGGTGGCTGCAACTCCATCGTCCGCATCTGCACCGGCGAGGTGTGGGTGCGCAGCAGCAGGCGGTCCCGCTGGGCGCGCCGCTCCTGGCCCGCCACCACCAGCGTGTCCTGCGTATCGCGCGCCGGGTGCCCCGGCGGAAAGTTCATGCCCTCAAAGTTGTAAAAGTCGGTCTCGACCTCCGGCCCCACGCCCACCGAGTAGCCCAGCGCCGCAAACACAGAGACAATCTCGTTCAGCGTCCTGGTAATGGGATGCTCGGCTCCGGTCAGCCGCCGTGTGCCGGGCAGGGTAATGTCGAGCGCCTCGGCGGCCAGCGCCGCATCGCTCGGCCCAGCGCCCAGCGCCGCGTCCAGCAGGCTCTCCACCACGGCCTTCAGCGCGTTGAAGCGCTGGCCGAGTGCCTTCTTGGCCTCCGCCGGCGCAGCCTTCAGCCAGCGGCTGGAAACCTCGTTGAGCCGGCCCTGCTTGCGGCCCAGCCATTGCAGCCGATAGGCTTCCACCGCCTCCGGTGTATCCAGCGCCGCCGCCGCCGCACGCGCCTGCTGCTCCAGCGCCGCAAAGGCCTGGTCCAGCGCGGCCTCGTCAAATGCCGTCAAATTGGGAATGGCTTCAGTACTCATGCGTAAAGAGCAGGATAAATCACTGCATGGGGTCAAAGGAGCCGCCGCGGTTCTTCCGTATGCTGCAAACCGCCGTCTTTCTTTCCCCCAGCCGCGCCTGCCTGCGATAGGATGTGGACCATGAAAAGACTGCTTCCTGCAATTCTGGGCCTTTTCTTCTCTGCTTCCACCCCGCTGCTGTCCGCCGCGCAGCCCGCCCCGGCGCCCTCCGCCCTTTACCCCATCCAGCAGGGCTACGTCGATGCCCACGGCATCCTCCTCTATTACCAAGAGTTCGGCCACGGCTCGCCCCTGGTGGTGCTCCACGGCGGTCCCGGCGCGGATCACACCTACTTCCTCCCCTGGCTGCTGCCCTTGGCCCGCACCCACCGGCTCATCTTTATCGACGAGCGCGGCTCCGGCAAATCCCAGCGCCTGCAGGATGTAAGCCTGTACACGGTTGAGAACAATGTGGAGGATATCGAGGCCGTGCGCGTGGCCCTGCACCTCGGCAAGATCTCCCTGCTCGGCCATAGTTGCGGCGGCGTGCTGGCCCAGGCCTACGCCCTCAAGTATCAGCAGAATCTGAGCCATCTCATCCTGAACAGCACCTTTGCCTCCACCCGCGAGATGAACGCCGTCCTCGCCCGTGAAAAGGCGCAGATGCCCCCCGACAAACTCAAGCGTCTGCAGGAGTTGGAGCAGGCCGGCCTCTTCGGCAAAGGAGCTCCCTGGGAACACGACCGCTACCCCGCCGAGTACGGAACCCTCGCCTGGGGCTATGGCTATTTCCCCTATCTCTATGGTGCCCGCCCCGATCCCAGCTATGACCCCGCTTCCAACTCCCCCACTAACTGGGATCTCTATCGCGAGATGTGGGGCTCGCACGGCGAATTCGTCATCGACGGCAACCTCAAATCCGTGGAATACGTCAGCCGCCTGCACACCATCCATGTGCCCACACTCATCCTCGTGGGCGATCACGACGAGTGCGACCCCAGCCTGAGCCGCGAGATGCATCAGAAGATCGCAGGCTCAAAGCTCGTCATCCTGCCCAACGCCGGCCACATGAACTTCATTGATCAGCCGGAGATGTGGCAGAACGCTGTCACAGGGTTTTTGAGAAATTAGAGATCAGGTGCAGCGCGCTCAAGCGTGCAAACCCGCCAACAAAAAAGGCCACGCTGAGCGTGGCCTCAGACTGCTGACAAAGTACCTCATTAGGCTCTCGTTTTCCACGAGGGTCTTTTGTATTTTGTATTCATGCTGAAGAAGCCGGAAGTGCAACAGCAGGAGCTTGAGTGGGTGTCGATCGAAGCTCTGGTGCCAGACA
>DAIDGZ010000026.1 GCA_027452125.1 Acidobacteriaceae bacterium
GCAGTCACCGTGGTCTCAAAGATGCAGCTCACCACGCCATTGAACTGTACTGTCCCGGTCGAGCCATTGATCTGCGTCACAACGCCAATCACATTGGTCTTGGGGCTCGTATACGCCGACTGAATCGTGTTGGTCCCCGGACTGAACATCACCAACTGGTTGGCTGTCGGCGTGCCCGTGCTGCAACCGCTGCTGCACAAGGTAAACGTGGCCGTGTTGTCCCCCCCACCCGTGGCGCCGGTTGCGCCCGTCGTACCAGTCGTTCCCGTAGCGCCCGTCATGCCCTGCGCACCTGTCACACCGGTTGCGCCAGTCGAACCCGTTGCGCCGGTAGCGCCGGTAGCGCCTTGGGCACCGGTCACGCCCGTGGCTCCCTGAGCGCCCGTCACACCTTGCGCGCCGGTGGCACCTGTGACACCCTGCACGCCTGTCGCGCCAGTGGCACCTTGCGCGCCCGTGGCTCCCTGAAGACCTGTCGCACCAGTTACACCCTGAGCACCAGTCGCACCGGTAGCACCTTGAGACCCAGTCACACCCTGAGCGCCAGTGGCTCCAGTAACACCTTGAGATCCAGTCGCACCCTGCACGCCAGTCGCTCCAGTAGCTCCCTGAAGACCTGTAGCGCCAGTCGCACCGGTAGCACCTTGAGATCCCGTTGCACCCTGAGCGCCGGTGGCTCCGGTCGCGCCAGCAGCACCGGTAGCGCCTTGAGCACCGGTCACGCCTTGTGCCCCGGTCGCGCCCGTGGCCCCCTGAATACCCGTAGCGCCCTGCAGGCCGGTCGCGCCAGTCACGCCCTGCAGACCCGTGGCTCCCTGCGCTCCAGTCGCTCCCGTAGCGCCCGTGGCCCCCTGAGCACCCGTCACACCCTGGGCTCCTGTTGCGCCCGTGGCTCCCTGAATGCCCTGCAGACCCTGCGCGCCGGTTGCCCCTTGCGGCCCCTGGACGCCCTGCACACCCTGTATGCCCTGCGGACCTTGCGCCCCTGTAGCGCCAGTCGCGCCTGCAGGTCCCTGCGACACCACCGTGATGTCCAGTTGTGCCGTGTGGCTGGTCTCGTCATTCTCCTTCGCGTCCAGCACCAGATTGCCCGCCGTGGAACTCAACGCCAAACCGAAGTTGGTCGATGGATTTGCCACCCAGCCCTGCACCAGCGACGTCACATCCAGCGTGATGAACTGGTTGGCAACCGAGGGCGTAAACGATGCAACCTGCGAGCCCAGCGAAGGTGCTGAAGCGTAGGTTACGGACGACTCGCTCCACGCGCTGCTGATGGGCGTCACGATCACCAGACCCGCCGCATTGATCCGATTCACAAAGACTCGCAGCGTGGCCTTGCCAATCTGGCTTGCGGTCGTGCCGGCCGGCAATGAAGACAAATCAAACTGCAGAAATGCCGTTTGACCATTGCCCACATACAGATTGCTCAATCCGCCGTAATTCACTGCCGGAGACGCGCTACTCACCGATGCGTCGCCCGTCACCACTGCCTGGGTCGCGTGGGCCATCGCGCCCGCTGCCAAAAAACCAGCCACAGCGGCCAGCCGCCCTACTCTGCCATGCGCTTTCATGCGGTCTTTCCTCTCTCTCCGCGATACACGAAACTCTGCCCATCCCACGATGGTCAAAGCAAACAAGAGGGCCCACCCAGCGGCATAATGGTGCATCGCTGCGGATACGCATCGACCGCCGATCAAACTGCAAATTGTCTTGGTTGTTCGGGAAAGCAGGCGCCCACCCCCATAGCGGGCGCTCTTACTCGTATATCTCAGTTGCAACGCATGAAGCAATGATTTTTACAGCAATTCTTTATTCAGGCTTCTTCTCTGCCGGCGCATGCAGAAAGCGGCTGGCGAAATCCAGAAAATAAGGCCAGTTCGGTCCCGGCGTGTGCCCATACTGGTGCTGCCGGAAGGCCAGGTTGCCGCTCGCCAGCAGCGTGCCCATCGGTGGAAACTTCGTGGTCCCCAAACCCTTTACGCCCAGCAGCCGATACACCGGACTTGCCCCCGCGGCGCCCAGAAACTCCCCTACCGGATCAGCCCACGCATCGCCCGCCGTCGGCGAACCTACGCTGATAAACACCGGCCGTGGCGCGCACAGCGCAATCAGTTCATGCGCATCCACCGGCAGATCCGCCGTGGTCAGCGGCCCCGCATAGCGCAGAAAGTTGCCGTCCATCCAGTAGTAGAAGTTCGGCGCAGCGGCCAGATTCTCCAGTTGCTCGCCGTAGATGTGCCGGTAGAGCTTGTCGCCGCCCGTGCCCGCGGAGCTGATATACGCCACCTTGAATCGCTGATCGTAGGCCATCGCCACCAGCGCCGTCTTGCCGAAGCGCGAGTGCCCCATGATGCCCACCTGGTTGCCATCCACTGCCGCGTCCCTCTGCAGGTAGTCCAATGCGCGGCTGGCTCCCCAGGCCCAGGCCCGCAGCGTGCCCCACTCCTCTGGATCGTTGCGCGGCTCCCCTTTGTCCATCAGGCCGATGATGCCCTGCGTCAGCCCGGCGCCGTTGTCTGCCTGGAAGCTCGTAGGCTGCAGCACCGCGTAGCCCCAGCCGCGCCGTAACACCTGCACCTGCCAGCTTGGCCCGGTATTCCCCGGCCCGCCCGGCATCATCTCCGGTATGCTCTTGGCAAAGGAAGCCATGGCCTCCTGGCTGAAGGCCAGTTCCATGATCGCTGGCACCGGCCCCGGTGCGTTGGCCGGGGTACCCACCACCAGGTCCAGCGTCACGCTGATCTTCGGATCGATCGCGTTGTCCACATGCCCTGCCAGATGCTGGCGAACCTCCGCCACTCCGCCCAGCGTATCCCGTGTCGTACTCAGCACCTGCCAGGTCACCTTCGGCATGTGCGTCGGCACCCTGCCCAGCACGTCGCGGCTGAACAGTTCCATGATCTGCGGCCGGCGCTCCGTCCACCACATCTTGGCCGTCGTCACCGGCTTGCCGTCGTTCAGCAGCAGCGGATTGGGCAGGTTGGGATACGGATTTGCTTTGGCCTCGTCATAGTTCACCGGATTGGGCGAGTGGATGCTGTGCCCCGCCGGCGGACGCAGTTGCTTGATGCCCAGCAGGTCCATCATGTGCTGGTGATCCCGGATCGCGGTCTGATTCAAATTCTCCTGCTGTTCCTTGGAAGGAAAAGCATGCTGCGACTGCCCGGCCTCCGGAGCCTGGGCCACCAGCGGCTTCAACTCGGAACCCAGCAGGGCAACCACAGCACCCAGAACGGCATGCAACAACAATCGGCGCACAGACATGAACATCCTCGCTTCCTCTGCTCCTCGCCGGCGGCAAGGGCGAACCGCGCAAAGAATACCGGGATGGCGGCAATTGAGCAAGTGCTGCGGCATCAGCCCGAATAGGCGCAGGTTCCAGTGCATCTCATGCTGCGGCAGATTCCGCCGATAGGAATATCGAATCCAGCCCAGAAAGGGATCTCGCATGTCCTGGCTCAGGAACCTTCCCATTGCCCGCAAATTTCTCTACGCCTTCGGCGTGGTCTGCTGCCTCTGCATTCTCTACGGCGCCTACGCCTTCCTCACCTTCCGCTCCATTGCCGCACACTCGGCAGATGTGAGCGAGAACGCCTTCCCGTCCGTAATTCAACTGAGCGAAGCGCGCGCAGCCATCAACGTAGCGCGGCAGGCCGATCTGAGCCTGCTGCTTTGTCAAACATCAGAATGCAGAGAAAACCACACCAGCGAACGTCAGAAAAGTATCGCTGTATTCGAACAAGCCATCAAAGCTTACGGAAACAGCCTGCTCTATCCCGGTGAACCAGATGTATATCAGCAAATCAATCAGGCCTACGCCGCCTATCTCCGCACCAGCAACCACGGCACTATGCTGCTGGCCGGCGGAAAGACAGCAGATGCCGCTGGGATGCTGACCTCTGACGACGCCAATACCCAATTGAACAACGTTCTGCAAGGCATCAACCGCGCACTGCAGATCAATGTCGATTCAGGTACGCTCAGCGCAAAGAACGCCACCCAGTCCAGCACCCGCTCCATCTGGATCAGCGCCGGCATCACCCTGCTGATTGTCTTTCTCTGCTCCCTCACTGGCATCCTGCTCACACGCCTCATCGCTCCCCCGCTCGCGGCAGCCAGCGCCGCTTTAGAACGTGTGGCCGCAAAGGACCTGACCATCCAAATGGACTCGACCGGCAGCGATGAAGTGGCCCGCCTGGGCGCCGCGCTCAACACCAGCGTCGCCGCCATGCGCAAGGTTCTCCGCGATGTGGCGCAGAGTGCGGAAACCCTCTCCGCCGCCACCACTGAGATCAGCGCGCGCAGCGTGCAAAGCGCGGGCAACGCCCGCACCGAGTCCAGCAAGATTGACCAGATTGCCGCCGCCGCACAGGAGATGACCGCCACCATCGGCGAAATCAGTCACAACGCCGAGAGCGCCGCGGAAGCCAGCCGCACCTCCGCCGAAACCGCCAACCAGGGCGGAGCCGTCATGCAGGCTGCCGCGGCAACCATGGAGAAGATCGCCGCCGCCACCCACTCCGTGGCCGACAAAATGGGCTCGCTCGCACAGCGCTCTGAGGAGATCGGCAAAGTGGTCAACGTCATCCAGGAAATCAGCGAGCAGACCAATCTGCTGGCCCTGAATGCCGCCATTGAAGCCGCCCGCGCCGGCGAGCATGGACGCGGCTTTGCCGTCGTGGCCGGTGAAGTGCGGCGCTTGGCCGAACGCACCAAAAGCGCCACCGAAGAAATCGCCGTAACCATCCGCAGCATCCAGGAGGAGACCCGCACCACCATGGATGTCATGCAGGAGAGCCGCGCCGCCGTCGAGAGCGGCATGGAAGAGACCGCCCGCGCGCGGCACAGCCTCGAGGCCACCATCGAGTCCTCGCGCGAGGTGGAACACCAGATTCACCTCATCGCCACTGCGGCCACTGAGCAAACGGCCGCATCCGGCGAGATCTCCGAGTCCGCTGGACAGATCTCACAACTCTCCGCGGAGACTGCCCAGGGCGCGCAGGAAGCCGTCGATGCGCTGAAAAATCTGGCCGCGCTGGCCGCCGAGTTGGACGGCATGATCCGCCAATTTCAACTGGACAGCGAACCACACAGCAGCAGCCGGTTCGGCGGAGTGCATGGAGCGCGGCAGACGCTCCTGCATCCCGTCAGCGCCTGATCCCGCAACTCTTTTCCTCCGTCCATGCGGCGCTTGCGCAGCGATGCGCGGCGCCGCTTTTTTGTTGCCTGCGCACAACCTTTTTTCATCTCTGCCAGAACCGCCCCACGCAATGCCAGCGCGTGAAACCCGCGCACCACGCGCTATGGTAGCCTCCGAGTAGGGCCTTCTCCCCGTCGCTTGCCGCGATGCCATATGCCCCTCATCCGCATCTAACCCTGGAGAGAGACACGCATGAGCGCCGTCAGTTATGACCTGATCGTGATCGGTTCCGGGCCAGCCGGACAACGCGCGGCGGTTGCCGCTTCCAAGATGGGCAAGCGAGTGGCTGTGGTCGAGGCTCGCTCCGTGGTAGGAGGCGTCTGCGTCAATACCGGCACCATCCCCTCCAAAACCATGCGCGAGGCGGTGCTGCATCTCTCCGGCTACAACTACCGCTCCATCTATGGCATTAACTATCGCGTCAAGGAGAAGATCACCATGGCGGACCTCGCCTTTCGGGTCCAGTCGGTGATCAAGACCGAAGTTGATGTAACCGAGGCGCAGCTCTCGCGCAACGGCATTGACGTGGTGCATGGCATCGCCAGCTTCATCGATCCGCATCAGGTGCACGTACAAGGCCCGCAGGCAGAAACCACATTGCAGGCCGATCGCATCGTCATCGCCGTAGGCACGCGGCCTGCCTCCTCACCCAAAGTTCCGCTCAACGGCACCTCCATCATCAACAGCGACCAGATTCTCGGCCTCGACGCGCTGCCGCACTCGCTGGTCGTCGTCGGCGGCGGCGTCATCGGCGTCGAGTACGCCTGCATGTTCGCGGTGCTGGGCGTGCGCGTCACGCTCATCGAGAAGCGCAATCGCCTGCTGGAGTTCGCTGACCAGGAGATCATTGAGGCGCTCAGCTATCACCTCCGCGACGCCCGCGTCACTCTGCGCCTCGGTGAAGAAGTTGAGAGCGTCGAGGAGCCGCAGCCGGGCACGGTCGTGGCCAACCTGCAAAGCAACAAGCGCGTCTCCGGCGATGCCCTGCTGTACGCCGTGGGCCGCCAGGGTAACGTGGATGACCTGAACCTCGCCGCGGCCGGCCTCGAGGCCGACAGCCGCGGGCGCATCGCCGTGGACGAGCACTACAAGACCAAAGTCGAACACATCTTCGCCGTCGGCGACGTCGTCGGTTTCCCTTCGCTTGCCTCGGTGTCGATGGAGCAGGGCCGCATCGCCGCAGCCCGCGCCTTCGACGATCATGCGGCCACCTCCAATCCCAGCTTCTACCCCTACGGCATCTACACCATTCCTGAGATCAGCTTCATCGGCAAAACCGAAGAACAGCTCACCGGCGAAGATGTGCCCTACGAGGTCGGCATGGCCTACTATCGCGACACCGCCCGCGGGCAGATTCGCGGCGACACCACCGGCCGCCTCAAGCTCATCTTCCATCGCGACACCCGCAAGGTGCTCGGCGTTCACATCATCGGCGAGGGCGCCAGCGAACTCGTGCACATCGGCCAGGCGGTCATGACCCTGGGCGGCACGGTGGACTATTTCATCGACACGGTGTTCAACTATCCCACCCTGGCCGAGTGCTACAAAGTGGCGGCGTTCAACGGCCTGGGCCGCCTGCACCGCTACCAGACTGACTAGCCGCAGGCTTCTTCTCCATTCCCCGAGGAGGGCAGGAATGACCATCACGATCGGCGCCGTCTTTACTGAACACATCGTTGCAGGCAAGCTGCATGATCTGCGCCTGGAAGGCAAGCCAGTGCGCTATCCCAAGGGGCCGGCAGCCGTAGATGCGCTCACCGCCATCCCCTCCGGCGAACTGGTCGAGATTCTCGCCTCGCACATCGCCGAGCTGGCCGCCCAGGAGTCCGCGCCCATCGACGCCATCGGCGTGGCCGTCCCCGGCATCGTCCGCCACGGCGTGGTGGAAGACTCGCCCAATCTGCATCAGTTGAAAGGCATGCACCTCGCCGATGAACTGGCCAGGGTACTGGCCGGAAAGGGCATCACCGCTCCCGTGCACGTGGGCAATGATGCGGATGCCATCGCCGCCGGCGTTGCCGCCACCCGTGGCCACCTCGAGCGCCTCACGCGCGTGTGGACCATCGGCAAGGGCATTGGCTACGGTCGCTGGCCCTATGTGGAAGGCGTATGGGAGGGCGGACACATCACCGTCACCCTGGACCCCAAAGAGCGCTACTGCGGCTGCGGCGGCGTCGGACACCTTGAGGGCATCATGGGCTATCGCGCCATGCGCCTCCGCTTCCTGGATATGGAACCGGAAGAGGTCTTTGACCTCGCACGCAAGGGCGATGTCCGCTGCCGCGAATTTGTGGACCTGTGGCACCGCGCGCTGGCCGCGGCCACCGCGTCATTCATCCACCTCGCCGGCCCCGGACGTTTCTACTTCACCGGCCGCAACGTGGGCTTCCTCGAACTCCCGCTCCTGCGCAGCCACCTGGAAGCCATGGTGCGCATGAGCCCGCTGCTCAGCTACTCGCTGGAAGTGCTGCCCCAGGACGACGAGATCGCCCTCATCGGCGCTGGCGTCGGCGCCCACCGCGCCCTCGCCCAGTAAGCGGCGCTACGCCGCACGCTGGCTGTCGATCAATCCTTCTGCACCGCCACGATCCGCGCGACTCCCGCCGTAATCCATAGCCACCCGGGCCAACCCCCTGGTCCGGGTCCACCGTCCAGCATCCCGGTAAGTGCAACAAACTCAAGCCGCAGCCTTCCCGGCGCACGGCGACTATTCGAAAAATCGATTTGCCGGGTTTACGAGGCAGCGCTCCATTGGCGATAATTGGCCGTCGCAGAAACTGTGATCGATATCACCTCGAACGGGGTTTTCTCCGGGAATGAAAAGAAGCTACTCTGCTGCCTTGCTCGCCGTCGCAGCCGGATGTCTGGTTGCGGCCTCCATCTCCACACCTGCCCGCGCCGCCACGCCCTCCGGGGCTCAGGTCTATGCCGACCACTGCGCCATCTGCCACGGCGATAACCGGCAGGGCAATCTGCCCGCTTTTCCGCCGCTCACCGGTATCACCCACCGTATGAATGAGCAGCAGATTACCGCGCAGATTCATAACGGCAAAGGCCGCATGCCTGCCCAGCCCACGCTGCAGGGTGAGGAACTGAAGGCGCTGCTCCAATTCCTCACCACCTCCGATACCCCTGCCGCAAAACCCGCGCACGCCGGTTCCGCCGCCTCGCAGGACTCCAGCCAGGTACAAGCCGGCAAGGCCACCTTCCAGCAGAACTGCGCCTTCTGTCACGGACGCGATGCGATGGGTGGCGAGTCCGGTCCCGATCTCACGCAATCCAAGATCGTCGCTGCTGACCGCAACGGCAACCTCATCGGCAACGTGGTTCGCCAGGGCCGCCCGGACCAGAAGATGCCGGCCTTCAACTTCTCTGATTCAGAGATTCAAAACCTCGCCGCGTACATCCATTCTCAGACGGCCATGGCCGCCAGGCACAAGGGCAAGCGCCGCGGCGTCACCGTTGAAGACCTCCAAACCGGCAACGCCGCTGCAGGCAAAGCCTACTTTGGCCATGAGTGCGCACAGTGCCATTCGGCAAGCGGCGACCTGGCGCATGTCGCCTCGCGTTACCAGGGCCTCCTGTTGGAGGAGCGCATGCTCTATCCGCGCGGCGCCAAAAGCAAAGTGACGGTGACTCTGGCCAACGGCCAAACCGTGGCTGGCACCCTTGCCTATCAGGATGAGTTCACCATCGCGCTCACTGACGCGCAGGGCAACTACCACTCCTGGCCGGTCAGCGCGGTTCACTTCAAAGTGGACTCGCCGGTGGACGGGCACATCAAGCTGTTCCCGCGCTACACCGACGACGACGTCCACAACCTGATGGCTTATCTGCAAACGCTGCGCTAAGCTGCCGCGCGCATCGCACTCATGAGGTCACATCTCGCCATGAAGCTCAAGAAAGAAGCACTGTTCGCCGCCCTGCTTTCTCTGGTTGCCTTCCCCGCTATCGCGCGGAGCCAGTCTCTCGATCCCTCCACGCTGCTGAAGCCGGCGGTGAATAGCTGGCCGCAGTATCACGGTGACTACACCGGACGTCGCCACAGCAGCCTCACCCAGATCACCCCGCGCAACGTCGGCAGCCTGGGCCTGGCCTGGGCCTTCCAGACCGAGCAAACCGCGCACATCAAGTCCACCCCGCTGGTCGTGGATGGCGTCATCTACTTCACCGTGCCCGATAACGTGTGGGCCGTGGATGCCCGCTCCGGCCACATGATCTGGCACTACTACCGGCATGCCACGCAGGGCGACCACATCGGCCAGCGCGGCGTGGCCATGTACAAGGGCTGGCTCTACTTCACCACCCCGGACTGCCACCTGATCTCGCTCAACGCCAAAGACGGCAGCGTGCGCTGGGACAAGACCTTCGCCGATGTCAATCAGGGCTATTGGGCCACCATGTCTCCGCTCGTCGTGAAAGACCACGTCATCGTCGGCATCTCCGGCGACTTTGACAACCTGGTCGGCTTCCTGCGCTCCTTCGATCCGGAAACCGGCGCAACGCAGTGGCAGTGGAATTCCACGCCCCCACTCGGCACCCCGCACAGCACCACCGGCGGCATGACCTGGATGACCGGTACCTACGACCCCTCGCTCAATCTCATCTACTGGGGCACCGGCAATCCTACCCCGGTGCTCAACGGCAAGCCCCGCCCCGGGCCCAATCCCTGGACCTGCAGCATCGTGGCCCTCAATCCGGATACCGGCAAGCTGGTCTGGGGCTTCCAGGTGTCCCCGCACGACACCCATGACTGGGATGCGGTCGAAACGCCCGTGCTGGTCGATGGCATATTCAAGGGCAAGCCGCACAAGATGGTGATGCAGGCCTCGCGCAACGGCTACTTCTTCGTGCTCGACCGGGAAACCGGCAAGGACCTGCTCACTGTTCCCTTCGGCCCCGTGAACTGGGCCAAGGGCATCGACGCCGAGGGCCACCCCATTCCCAATCCCGAGAAGGAGCCGGCACCGGATGGCCGCGTCATCGCCCCCGCCGAGGGTGGACTCACCAACTTCCGCGCCCCCAGCTTCGATCCCAAAACCGGCCTCTTCCTGGTGGATGCCAGCCCCAGTTGGAGCATCTACTTCGCCAAGCCCGCCGACGGCGACTATGGCTGGGCCGGCGCCGACTACGGCCTGTGGAGCAAGGGCGTACTCGAACCCATCGACTACCAGACGGGCAAGATCCGCTGGACGCACCTGCTCGGTGCCAGTGGATCGGGCGCCGGCGTGCTCACCACCGACTCCGGCCTCACCTTCACCGGCGACTCCTACGGCAGCGTGCTGGCGCTCGACACTGCCACCGGCAAGACCCTGTGGCACGCCGGCATGGGCTTCGGCATGCAAAGCTCGCCCATCACGTATATGCTGGATGGCCGGCAGTATCTGATGACCAGCAGCGGCGGCGTACTCTTTGCCTGGGCGCTGCCGCAAAGCGCAGCTAAGTAAACGAGCAGCGGGTGAATCAACCGCCCGCTGCCCTCCACTCCACGCCCTGGGGATCGGCTTTCCCCAGGGCCAATTCATTTCTCCAGACTCTCCCCCCACACACACTAAGGCAAGAGATACGGAGGCAACCATGTTACGACGCGATTTTCTGGCAGGCTCCTCGCTCGCGATGGGCATCTCTGCGGCAGCAGTCGGCTCTGCCGCTCCTCTGCGAGCGGCAAAAAATATCCTGGACTACGGCGCGGCGCCCGATGGCAAAACGCTGTGCACCACCGCCCTGCAACGTGCCATTGACGAGGTGTTCCGCGCCGGCGGCGGCCTGGTCTACGCGCCGCCGGGCAACTACCTGGTCGGCGGCCTCGAGCTGAAAAGCCGCGTCACGCTCTATCTGGAGGCTGGTTGCACCCTGTTGGGCAGTCCCAACCTCGACGATTACACCTATCGTCCCGGCCTGCCCAGGGGCGGCAGCGATATCGACGGCTATCACGTCATCTACGCCCGCGGCGCGGAAGACATTGCCCTCTGCGGCCTCGGCACTGTCGACGGGCAGGGTGAAAACTGGTGGGAGCCGAATCCTCTCCGGCCCGCCGCCATGCCCGAAGATGAGTGGCACGACGTCGCCTCCGGCCACTTCCAGGCCAAATACAACAACACCCGCCCCTCACCCATGGTGGAGATTGTCGAGTGCCGCAACGTGCGCCTCAGCGGCATTACCCTCCGTAACTCCGCCGGCTGGACGCTCCGCCCCATCGGCTGTGAAACCGTCGTCATCGATGGTGTGCGCATCCGCAATCCCTACTGGGGCCGCAACACCGACGGCATGGACATTACCGCCTGTCGCAACGTCTTCGTCTCCAACTGCGACATCCTCGGCGGCGACGACGGTATCTGCCTCAAGAGTGAGAATCAGTACGGCGACAGCGTGCCCGCCAGCAAGAACATCACCATCACCAACTGCGTCGTGGCCAGCGCCAGCAACGGCTTCAAGATGGGTACGGCCACACGCGGCGCGTTCGAGAACATCGTCTTCTCCAACTCCGTCCTCTACGCCGACGACGACAGCCCTATGATGAATCGCGTCATTGGCGGCATCAATGTGGAGACCGTCGACGGCGGCAGCGTGGATGGCGTTGTCATCTCCAACATCCGCATGCAGAACGTGCGCGCCCCCATCTTTGTCCGCCTCGGCTCGCGAACCCCCGGTAGGAACAGCTTTGTGCGCAACGTGCTCATCGAGGGCGTGGATGCGGTCGGTTCCATCGTCACCAGTTCCATCACCGGCGTCCCCGGACTGCGGCCCACCGACGTAACCATCAGCGACTGCCGCCTCCGTACGGTGGCCGGAGGCACAGCAGAGTGGGCCGGCCGCGCCATTCCTGAAGTAGCCGACAAGTATCCAGAATCCTGGATGATGGGCCGTCTGCCCGCCTACGGCTTCTACGCGCGTCACGCGGATCGCGTGCGGTTGCGCAATCTGGAGATCATCACCGACAAGCCCGACGGCCGCCCGGCCATCGTCTGCGACGACGTGAACGATGTAATCCTCAGCGGGCTCGAGTTGTCCAAACCGGCCGGCGATGCTCCGCTGATCCAGCTAAAGGACACGCAGCGCGCCTATCTCAACACCATGCGCTCGCCCCAGGGCAACAAGCTCTTCGTGCAGGTCAGCGGCGCTGCATCCAGCGGCATTGCCCTGCGCGGCAACCTGCTCAACCCCGGCGAACAGACAGTCAGCAGGACCAGCGGTGCCCCCGACGACGCAGCCAGCGTCGAGTAAGCCCCCAGAACCGCGGCTCACCCGCAAGACCAAACAGAAAGGCCGTGCCTTCCGCGCCCAACAGGGCAGGAAGGCACGGCCTTCGCTCTTGTACGCGCTACGCCTTGCGCAGATAGGTGCCGGAAAGCCGATCGTGCCAGCTCAGCCGGTCCTCATCAAACAGCGCCCAGGCCACGCCCAGGCCCACAGGCAGCAGGGAGAGCGCCAGCGACCCCAGGCGGCTCCAGCGCTGTGCGCGGCTCACCGCCTTGCCCTCCAGCGTGCTCAGGCGGATGCGTGCATACTTCATGCCCGGCGTGCCCTTGCCCAGGGTAAAGAAGAACAGGTAGTAGACCACGGTGATCGCCGCAAAGGCCGCGGCCGCGCCGATCTCCACAGTACGCAGGCTCGGCAATGTCGCCACATTGGCCACCGCGGTGTAGGCCGCTGCCAGAAATGCCGAGGTCATCAATGCGCCATCCACCACCAGTGCCAGCAGGCGCTGATGCGTCGGTGCCAGCTCCAGCGCTGGCGGAGCAGGCTCCGGCCGGGCAGGCTCGACAAGCGTCGGGGTCACCGGCGCTGCCTCCAGCTTGATGGCCGACCACTCCGGCGCGGGCCACGTCGGTTCGCTGGCTACCACCGTCTCCTCGAGCGGCTCAGTAGAGATGGTCTGCGGATCGACCTCGAAGATGCTCAGTTGCGCTCCGGCGGCAGCGTAGGGCACTGCGGCCTCAGCCAGACGAGGACGCGCCTTGCGCGCCGCCACCAGCTCACGCGGAAACTCGATCAGGTTGGCGTGGATCGGCTGGGCCGGCTCCACCGCCACCGGGGCCGCCATCTCGTACTCTTCCATCGGCAGCGCGGCAGCCACCTGGGCCGAGGCCCGCCGCCATGCATCCAGCTCGCTCTCCAGCACGTCCAGTCCATGTACCGCGCGCATCGGCTCCGGCTCGGCAGGGCGCTCCGGGAAGTCCGGCTCCCAGCGCACCGCAAACTCCGGCGCGGGCATCGACTCAACGGGACGGGGCGGCTCCACCACAGCCACAGGCTGCGGCCGGGACGGCTCCGGTTCAACGGACGCTGCTGCTTCCAGCCCGGCCAGTACAGACTTTGCCGCCGCATGCGCCTGTTGAGCCGCGCGCGACGCTGCCTCGGCGGCGCGCACCGCGGCGCGCGCCTCGTCCGCCAGCATCTCGCTATAGCTGGGAGCATTGGCAAAACGCTGAGCCACGCGCGCCGCAGCGGCTGCGGCACGGCTGCCGGCCGTCGCATGCGCGGGACTTTGCATGTCCTCTGCCTGCTCCGGTCCGCTCTTCCGCGTCCGATGCTCGGCGAGACGCCGGTTCACTTCCTGCTTCCACGTCGGTGCGAAGTTGATCTGGCTCGGCATTGTGCTCACGACAGTGTTCCCCTTTGCTTGCTGCAATAACGACCCTGCACATCTCAGGCAATGCCGGAGAGACAGAGAATTCAATGGAAAGGGGGGAGCGGAAGTCGTGCAGAAAAAACCATCGCCGTCCGCAAAGGAGCGCTCCGCGGCGGGCAATCGTGCGTCCGGATTTTTCTGCTGCCAGAGCTGCGCGGCGTGCGTCCCATCTTCAAGGGCCAGCGTTTGCTATGCTGAGCCTTGGTCCTCGGATGCATCCTCGCACTTTAGTATTTATCACGCTGCTGGCTCTCTGTCACCTGCAACTTCGCGCGCAGGCGTTAACCAACGCGTTACCTCGCTCCGCAGAGGTCGCGGCGGGCTCCGCGCAGATTGCGGAAACGCCCTCCTCTGCCCTGCCTGATGACCCCGGCCAGGAACTGTTGCCCGTAGCCACGCCCGAGCCCCTGCCGCCCAGCGGTGCCCCCGTCGAGTTGCACGCGCTCCAGCAGGTTTGGAATCCGAAGACCAAAACGTGGACTCTCGACGGCGATGTGGTGGTGCATTACCGCGGCTACACTCTCCACGCCGACAAGGTCGTTTATCACCAGGCAACCTCGGACCTGGTGGCCGATGGCCATCTGGTGCTCTCCGGCGGGCCCAACGACATCCTCATCCGCGCCTCGCACGGCGAAATGCGCCTGAATGCGCACACCGCGCGCTTCTACAACGTCAGCGGATCGCAGGGGCTGCACGCTCCGGTCGGCAACGGTGTCTACACCACCGGCAATCCCCTGCTCTTCTCCGGCCGCGTTCTCATCCAGTCCGGCGAGGGCAAGTACCGGCTCATCGACGGCTCCATCACCAACTGCCGCCTGCCCAGACCCGACTGGCGCGTGATCTCGCGCGCCATCGGCCTGGAAAACGGCAAGGCCTACACCAAAAACTCCTGGTTCGAATTTCTCGGCGTCCCGATCTTTTACCTGCCCTACCTGAGCCATCCGGTGAATGAAACCGAGCGGCAGAGCGGCCTGCTCATTCCCGTCTTCAGCGACTCATCCATCAAGGGCTTTGTGGTCGGCGAACAGGTGTACTGGGCCATCAACCGCAGCACGGACATGGTCCTGGGCACGGAGTACTTCTCCAAACGCGGCTGGGCCCCCAACGGCGACTTCCGCTACCGCGGCCGCGGTCTGAACAACCTGCTCGTACGCTGGAATGCCCTGCTCGACCGTGGCGTCGAAGCGGATACCGGCAAGACCGTGGGCGGTGTGCCGGTAATAGGCCACGTCAATCAGGGCGGCGTCGACCTGGTGGCTCAGGGCCGCCGCGATTTTTCGCCCGATCTGCGCCTGGCCGGCACAGTCGAATACCTTTCGAGCTATGTCTACCGGCTGGTCTTCAATGACATGTACACCCAGGCCGTCAGCTCCCAGGTAGCCAGCGATGTCTCCCTCACCTACGCCCACAATGGCCGCATCCCATCGCTTGAGGTCGATCGCTTCGAGAGCTTTGCCAGCCCCACCAACGGCGACGAGGTCAGAATCCTGCACCTTCCGCGGCTGCGCTACGACGCCCTCGATCACCCTCTGGCCCGTACGCCCTTCTACTGGGATCTGGACTCCTCGCTCAGCTTCCTCGAGCGCTCCGAGCCCAACTTCCATGCCCGCAACCTCGGCCGTCTGGATATCTACCCGCACCTCTCCCTCCCCTTCGCCGCTGGGGGCTGGAACTTCGTGCCCGAGGGCGCGCTGCGCTGGACCTCGTACACCATCGGCCAGAATCCTGACCTCACCGGCGCCAATGGCGGTATCCCCACCATCAGCCACGAACCCGTGCACCGCGGCGATATCGAGGCCTCCATCGATGTCCGCCCGCCGGCGCTGGAACGGGACTTCACCCTTGGCCATGGGCATCATGTGCTGCGCCACGTAATTGAGCCGGAGCTGACCTATCGCTACGTCACCGGCATCGGCGACAAGGCGCGCCGCGTCATCCAGATTGACACCACGGACATCGCCACTGACACCAACGAGGCGGGCTACTCGCTGACCCAGCGCTTCTACCTACGCTCTACCGATGCGCAACCCTGCGCCACGGCAAAGAACACCCAGGCCGGCGGCTGCCCCCCCATGCCGCGCGAGTGGGCCAGTTGGACCATCGCGCAGAAATACTTCTTCAATCCAAACTTCGGCAACGCCCTTATCCCGGGCCGGCGCAACGTCTTTGACTCCACGCTGGACCTCACCGGCGTCGCCTTCCTCACCTCGCCGCGCAACCTCTCGCCGGTCACCTCGCGCATGCGCTTTGAGGCCATTCCCAATCTGCGCGTGCAGTGGGATCTGGACTACGATCCCCGCGCCGGGCGATTCGCCTCTGACAATCTCTACGCAGGATATAGTCGCGGACGCACCACGGTGGGCATAGGCCATGCGCTGCTGAACGCTGTGGATGAAAAGGGCAGCAAGGCCTCGCTGATCCAGAGCCAGCAGCTGGTGCCTTTTCTGGAAATAGGTCGGCCGGGCGGCAGCGGCCTCAACCTTGCCGCTCACGCCGGTTATGACTTTGCGCTGCATCAGTTGCAGTATGCCGGCGCGGAGGCCGCCTACAACTGGGACTGCTGCGGCCTCACCTTCGGCTACCGGCGCTTCCAGCTTGGCTCGCTGCGCGACGAGACCCAGTTGCTCTACAGCTTCACCCTGGCCAACTTCGGCTCGGTCGGCAACATCCGCCGCGCCAACAGCGTCTTCCGCGATCCCTCGCAGCCCCCGCCGTACTGAGACAGCGGCGGGGCATGACCCACTCTGCGCGGATCATGCCCGGCTGCCAGTTACTCGCTCACTTGTTCGATGTGCACCGGCCCCAGCAGTCCCGAGGGCAGCAGCGGCGAATCCGCCTTGTACGGCTTGATGTCCGTAAAGGCGTACTTGCGCACTGACCACGGCTGCTCGTCGCCGATGAGCCGGTTCACCCACAGGTTGGTCACCCGGATGGCAATCTGATTCTCGCCCGGCTTCAACGCTCCGCTCAGGTCCACCTTGAACGGAGCCTTCCAGGCCACGCCCACATCCTTGCCGTTCACCGTCACCTGGGCGATGTCCTTCACATCCCCCAGGTTCAGCCAGAGATGCTCGCCGGGCTTGAAGGTATCGGCAGGCACGTCGATCGTCTTGGTGTAGGTAGCAGCGCCGGAGAAGTACTTGATGCCCGCATCCGCGTTGTCGCTCCATGACGTGAGGCTCGCAAACTTCGCCTCCGCGGGAGCGCCACGGTCCGGCTGGAAGCTCACCGTCCAACCGCTGTTCAGCGCCTCATCCAGGCTGGGTACATCGGCAACCGCCGGTGTCGGCACAGTCCGCTCCTGCTCCGTGGCTGCCTTGCGAAAGACCACAAAGATGCTGCCGTAGGCGTCAAGCCGCAGGGGCACCGTGGTGTGGCCCTCGGCAATCTTGTAGGACGCCGGCTGCATCGTGCCCGTGGCCGGGTCCCACAGCTCTGCTTCCTTGCCGGTAACGCGGAAGGTGGCCTCCAGGCTCTCCGCGCGGTCCTTGCGGTTATCCACAAAGTAGATATCCCCGTCGGCCAGCTTGCGATGCACAAACATCAGCTCCGTATCCGGTTCGGGCCGGGTGTAGGCAAAGTCATCCTGCACGTCCAGCGCAGCCAGCACCTTGTCCGTGCTCATGCCCACGTAGACGCGTCCCTTGCCTGCGCGGCGCATCGTGCCGGGTTGTGGCGTCCCCTTGCCCCACAGGCGATCCGCCACCTGCTGGAACTCCTTGTCATTGTCGGCCAGGCTTGGCGAGCCGATCGGTCTATTGCCAATCACCACCGCCCCCTGCTCCACAAAGCTCGCGATCTGCTTCAGCACCGGCAGCGTCATCTTCTGGCTGCGCCCGCCCAGGTAGAGGACACGGTAGCTGGCTCCGCTGGGAGCCACCATGCGGCCGTCCTGGAAGGCCAGGTGATGCAGCAGTACGTCGCTGTTCACAAAGTCGAACCCATAGCCCTGCGGCAGGTCCGTCGCCGGCTTCCAGCCATACACCGCCGTCAGCGGACCCTCTTCGCCGTAGAAGTACGCCACATCGCCGTAGAAGCGCCCCTGCTGCAGCAGGTAGGAGCAGCGCGAAAGGTAGGTCACCCATGCCCCGGCGTCGGCGGCCCAGGTCTGGTTGCGGTTGAACCACAGTCCATACGGTCCCAGTGTCAGGCCCGGAGCCATGTCCGGCACCGGCTGGTGCGCGGACTCGTGAATCTCAAAGCGATTCACGCCCAGATCGAACTCCAGATCGGCAATCCGCTTCAGCGTGCCCGGCGACCAGCCCCAGGACGGGCCGCGCGAGGTCATCGACTCCGCGCCCACCAGGTTCTGTCCGTAAATATGCGCCACGCTGGCCGCGCCGCGCAGATCCGCCAGGAAACTGGGAACCGGCCCTGCACTCTCGGGAGTGTAGGTCCACATCGCGCCCATGGGCACATCCGCCGCGCTGCGCATCTCCATGTCGTCGCCCAGCGACGGACGATGCATCTCCAGCGCCTCGCTGTAGTACTTCATGCCATGCGCGTGCAACTCCTCGGCAATCTCGCCATAGTGGCTCTGCGCCAGCAACTGCCCGATCGTCCGCCGGAAGTCCCACAGAAAACGGTCGGTGTCCGCCGTGCTCTTCAGCACCACGCCGGTAAGCGCCGGCAGCCAGGGCCGCGCGTCGTAGCCCCGCAGGCGCTGGAACTCCGCCAGCATATCGTCCGTCCAGTTCTGCGCCCCCACCTCGATGCTGTCGGTCAGCATGTAGGAGATGCCCTCGCTGCCCAGCATCTGCGGCCCCACCGTGTTGGCATACATCTTCAGGTAGCCATCGAGATAGTTCTTCACGTCCGCCCGATTCAGCTTGTCCACCTCCAGCCCGGTGGCCTCCGCGGGCGCGGGGTGATTCTCGCGGCCGGTAAGCGAATAGCCAAAGCGCACAACCATCCACTCGCCGGCCGGCGGCGTCCAGTTCAGCGTGCCATCCGCCTGCATCTTGCCCGTCAGGTCCACCACATCCCCCGGCTGAACAACCGACTGCGGCTCCACCGTCGGATCGCTGATCGTATAAAAGTCCGGCTCCGTTGCATAGCCGGCGCGCTTCTCCCACTGGTTGGTCCGCGCCCCGCTGTGCAGCACCAGTTCCGTGATCTCATGGATCTTCGGCCTCTGCGGCCCGTGCTGCTCCGTAAACACCACGCGGAAGTCGCGCGCCGTCACCGCATCAAACGATGCGGTGTTCTCCGCCACGCTGCTGAGCGGAATATCGGAGATCTTGCGAAAGTGCACGCCATCGTCGCTCGCCTCGATCCGCGGCGGCACAGAGCCGTCCAAGTGATTAAACACGCTGATCATCTCGCTCAGGCTGGCCAGCGTCACCGCCCGGATCGTCTGCGGATGGCCATAGTCGAACTGCACCCAGGACTCGCTCCCGGGCGCGCCGCCGGGCAGACTCAGCGCTACCGTATTCACGTCGCCATCGCTCAACGCCCGCGCATGCACCGCTCCACTACTGCTCGTGATGTGCGGATGCAGATCGGCCTGCGGCACATCGTTCGCGGGAATCTTGTACGCCATCACCGCTACGTCGCCGTAGTACTCCGGCGGAACAACGATCTGGCCATCTGGACCGCGCCGCCCCGGCGTCTGGTAATTCTGGAAGGTGCCATCCACCTGCGGCGGGTGCGCCAGCTTGCCGCTGAACGGCTCGCCGCCGCGAACCCGCGTGGCGCTCCATACCAGCTTCTTCATGCCCTGCGCCGCGGGCACCCACGGACCGCCCGTCTCGCTCCAGCCCGGTGAGCTGGCAATCGCCACCTCCAGCCCCAGTCCGTGCGCCGTCGTCACCGCATACTTGAAGGCCTGCTTCCACTCCGGCGTCATGTAGATCAGCCGCTGCGGCACCACCTGCGGCGTATTGATCGCCCCCTCGAAGATGGTCACCCCGCCCAGCCCGGAGCGGTGCATCCAGTCCAGGTCCAGCTTGATGCCCTGCTCGGAGATGTTGCCGTTCATCCAGTGCCACCAGACGCGCGGCCGCGCACCATTCGGTGGATTCTCAAACCCGGCTGTCAACGCACTGCTCGATGTTGCCGTTGTCTGCGCCGCCGCACCGCCCAACGCACTCAAACCAAGACTCAATGCCGCCGCAATGACAGCGATCCTCAACTTCATCTCCGTCCTCACTTTTGCTCTTCCAGAAACACCGTTTCAGGCCCCTTACAAGCCGCCCGCGAAGCACCCCGAAATAATATCCTCATTGAAATCGACTGGCCAGAAAAATCCGCCCGCAACCCGGCTGCAAGGCTGGCCGGTTTCGTCGTCAGCAACCGGCCAGCTTCGCCTTACTTCTTCGCTACCGTCGCGCGCGTGGAGCCGGTCGTGATGCCCCCGTCCACCAGCAGCGTCTGCCCGGTGATGTACCGGCTCGCCTCCGAGGCCAGAAACACCACCGCCCCATCCAGATCGTCCGGCTGCCCCGGCCGCTTCACCGGGATTCGCTCGCACAGATACTGCACCCAGCCTTCATCCTCGTACATCACGCGATTCTGTTCCGTCTTGAACCAGCCCGGCGCCAGGCAGTTGACCGTAACGCCGTGCTTGCCCCAGTCGTCGGCCAGGCTCATCGTCATCTGCTTCACGCCGCCGCGGCTGGCCCCGTAAGGCGCCAGCCCCGCGTAGCCAAAAACACTGGTTACCGAGCCGATATTGATGATCCGCCCGTAGCCATGCTGGATCATGCTCCGCGCCACGGCCTGCGCAACAAAGAAGGTGCCGCGCAGGTTCGTCTCCAGAATCGTGTTCCAGTCCTCCCAGCTCACATCCAGCGCCGGCTTGCGGATATTGCAGCCGGCGTTGTTCACCAGGATGTGTATCTGCCCGTAGGCCGCCTCCGCTTCAGCCGCAAACCGCTGAATGCTCTCGTGGCTGCGCACATCCAGATCCAGCGCAACCGACCGCCTGCCCAGCGCCCGGATCTCCGCTTCAAACGGTGCCAGCGTCTCGCGATTGCGGCTCGTCAGCACCAGGTCCGCCCCGGCCCGCGCCAGCGCCCGCGCAAAGTACTGGCCAAGACCGCGGCTGGTGCCCGTCACCACCGCTACCTGGCCTGTCAAATCAAACAGGTTCTCGCTCATGCTCTTCCTCAATGGGCCGTAGGGGCCAGGATCACCTTCATCAGGTTCGGCTCGCGCGCGTGCAGCCGCTCAAACCACCGCGGACCCTCTTCCAGGGCGGCCACCGCGGTAATCAGCGGCTTCACCTGGATCTTGACATCGGCGATCAGTTCGATGGCCTGCGGATACTCGCCCGACGAAGCGCACGAACCCTGCAGTCGAATCTGCCGCGTGACCACCTTCTGCAGCGGCAGCGTCACCTCCGGCGCAATGTTGCCGATCAGCGATACCGTGCCGCCCTTGCGGGTCGCGTCAATCGCCGCTGCCACCGTCTCGTTGCGGCCCACAGCCTCGTATGCCAGGTCCACGCCCTTGCCTCCGGTGCGCCGCAGCACCTCCGCCACCAGTTCCGCGCCGGAGCAGTGCAGAATCTCGTCGCCGCCCACCTGCCTCGCCAGGTTCAGCCGTGTCTCGTCCACGTCGGCAATCATCACCCGCGCACAGCCTGCTGCGCGCGCCGCCTGCAGTGTCAGCAGCCCGATCATGCCCGCGCCAATCACCAGCGCCGTCTCCCCGCCCTTCGGCTCAGACACCCGCACGCCGTGCAGCCCTACAGAGACCGCCTCCAGCATCGCCGCCTCCGCAAAGCTGATCGACTCCGGCAGCTTGTACAGAATGCGCTCCGGCACCACAACGTACTCCGCAAAAGCTCCGTGCCGCCGATAGTCTCCGCAGGAGACGCCGATCACCTGCCGGTTGTCGCACAGGTTGATCTGCCCCCGCGCGCAGTACGCGCAGGCGCCACAATAGACCGTCGAGTCAAAGGTCACGCGTTCGCCCGCCGCGTAGCCATGCACGGCCTCGCCCACCGCCGCCACGGTGCCCGCCGCCTCATGGCCCATCACAATCGGCGGAATCCTCCGCCCCGACGAACCGTCGTAGCCGTGTACGTCGCTGCCGCAGATGCCGCAGGCCTCCACGCGCACCAGCACCTCTTCCGCGCCCACCTCCGGCACGGGCATCTCGGCAATCGACAAGTGGCTGTATTCCGTAAGAAGCAATGTCTTCATGAGATAAATAAACCTTCCTGGTTCGCAAAGAATCAATAAGTCCGGTTGCAGCAGGCGCCCACGGCGCTCACCGCCTTACACGTCGCACAGATCCACCGCCGCGCGCAGGCTGGTCATGGCATCGCGCGTGGGCAGAAACTCATGCGCCACATAGCCCTTGTAACCCGTCCCGGCAATGGCTCGCATCACCCCATCCCACTGCACTTCCTGCGTGTCGTCCAGCTCATGCCGTCCCGGCACGCCGCCGGTGTGGAAGTGCCCGATCCACCGGATATTGGCGCGGATCGTCGCGATCAGGTCCCCCTCCATAATCTGCATGTGGTAGATGTCGTACAGCAGCTTTACGTTGGGCGAGTTCACCGCCTCCATCACCTGCACGCCCCACGTCGTATGGTCGGCCATGTAGTCCGGGTGATTCACCTTGCTGTTCAGCAGTTCCAGGCAAATGGTGACGCCGTGGTCCTCGGCAATCTTCTTCACGCGGTTCAGGCCCAGAATCGTATTCCGCGCGCCTTCCTCATCCGGCATGCCGCGCCGCACTCCGCTGAAGGTGATCACATTGGGCACGCCCGCCTTGGCTGCCAGTGGAATATTCTTGCGGAATCCCGCCTCAATGGCCGCATGATTCTCCACGCGATTCAGCGCATCCGGAATCGTCCCCCCGTCGGCATAGCCCATGGTGCAGATCAGCCCATACCTGCGCGGCACATCGTACTCCTCGGGCTGCAGCAGGTCGATGCCCTTCAGTCCCATCTGTGCGCCCGCCTGGCACAGATCGTCCAGTTCCATCTGCTTGTAGCACCAACGGCACACCGATTGATGAATGCGATCCTTGCGTGCGGTCACCTGTTCTCCTCCCGCCGTCCGTGCCAGCGCAGCCGCGGCCAGCCCCGTCTTGATTGCCGCGCGGCGGCTCATTGCCAATGGATTCATCCCACCTCTCCCCACTGCTCTAAAACCTGCCCATCCGCACGCGAACTACCTGCGGCTCCTTGTGGAAGCAAAGGCCGCGATCCACCTCATCGCCATTCCATAGCCGCGTCGTCTTCCACACGCCGTTCACGTAGCTGCCCTCCTCCGCCGTCAGAATCTGCGAACGGATGAAGGGCGGCTTGCCCGGCAGGTGGAAGCGCACGCTGGCGTCAAACCCCGTCACCAGAAACTCGTCCGGCCCCAGTTGCGCCACCAGCGCCACGCCGTGCGCGTCCTTGGTGCCCGGCGCCTTGCGTCCGTCGGGCTGCGGAAAGCCGAAGCCCACGGTTGCCTGCCAGCCGCCGAAGTCCAGCTCCTGCTCGGCCTGCCCGGGCTCTTCCACGCTGGTCTTCACCTTGCCTTCAAACTCCAGTTGGGCAATCTCGCGATCCATCGGCGCGATCAGCGCGAAGTTGCGCGCATGTGCGCTCCATGGCGCATCGCCCAGGATGTTCCACCCGGAGTGATCCACGCCAAACGGCGAGAAGCAGATCGCATCGCTGCCCAGCGCGGAAAAGAAGAACTTCGCAAAGTCATCGGAACGTCCGGTCTCCGGAATCCACAGTGGATTGTCCGGCCGGTGATACGTCTCGATCAGCGAAAGATACTGGGCAGGATCGCTGGTGTAGATGTCCGGGCCGATCATGTCGAGAGAAGGAGCCAGCGACTTCCACAAGTCCACGTGCGCCTGCACCGCACCGCCGCTGGGATAGAGAATGCCCGGCAGCGGCAACTGGCGCTGCGGCAGCTCTGCCGGCGGATAGCTGATCCACACATTGATGTAATACGGGATGTTGAACTCTTTCTTGCCTGCCGCCGCAATCTCGTTGATGTACTTGGCCTGGTGGTAGAGCTGGAAGATCTCGTCCGCGTCCGCTCCAAACACCTGGTTCCATGTGCCCGGCTCTTTGTGCGCCGCGGCCAGCAGGTCAGCCGGCGCCTGGCCGGCAAACTCCCGGTTCGACTCGGCAGAGAAATCCCGCACGCTGCCAATGTTGCCCGACTCATTCTCCACCTGCACCGCGAGGATCGTGTGCTGCTCGCCATCGATCTGCTGCAGGTGGCGCATCAGCGCGACAAACGCCGCCTTGTCCGCTTCCAGGTTGGCGCGCGAGTCGGCGGAGAGTACGTCGATCGGCTGTCCATCCTTGCGGATCACGCGCGGAAAGCGCTGCGGATGGGTCTTCACCCACACCGGCGCATACTGCATATTGCCGTTCTTCCATGTGCCAAACCACAGCACCACCATGTGCAGGTGGTGCGCCCGCGCTCCTTCCACAAGCGCGTCCACGTTGCTGAAGTCGAAGTGGCCCTCTTGCGGCTCCACCTGCTCCCAGTACGCCGGTGCCTCAATCGTGTTGGCGTGCAGCTTCTCCATCGACTCCCATACCTGGGGCAGCTCGCTGGGCCACGCGCTGGAGTTGTGAATCTGGCCCCCGAGAACCAGGTAGGGCTTGCCCTCCACCATCAGCGCGTAGCGGCCATCTTTCTTCTCCAGGCGCGGCGCTTCAACACCGCGCGCGGCAGGCAGAACAAACATCGCCAGCAGAACGCTGGACACGAAGGCAGAAAACGTTGTCACTCGCATGTGCAAAGAGCCTCGGGGGAACTATAAAGCGCACACTGCCCCCGCGGCAAACCTCATTGCCGACCGCAACACATTACAAAGAATATTTATGGAAAAGATCCGGAGTCAGTGCCCCGATCGGGCTTAGAAGTAGAACGCCAGGCCGCCGCGCACGGCCCGCTGGCCCTGCGCAAAGATCACCACCGACCCATCGCTCAGCACGTACGGCTGATACCCCTGTGCCAGCAGATTCTCCAGGTCCAGCAGCGCCTCAAAGCTGGTGGCGCCCTCACGGCCCAAGCGGAACGGCTGCCGCACATGCACATTGAAGTAGGGCTCGGAGGCGTTCATGGAGAACGGCGCAACCGTCGTGACGGTATTCTCCGGCTGCCAGCGGTAAGTGGCACGCCAATGCGTCCTGGTCCCCTCCACCGTACCGGAGAGAGCCAGTGCATACATCTGCGTGTAGCGGGGACGCGCCGACGCCAGCGCCTGCATCAGCCCCGTCGGCCGGTCTGCTGCCGGAATCACCAGTGCATTGCCGTTGGCGTAGGTGAGCCGCACCCGGTTCCCGCCCGGCAAATCATGCTCCACGCTGGCCTTCATTCCCGTTGAGGAGAAGCTCGGCGCCGTGCCGCGCAGCAGGCCGCTCGCCGTATCCAGCAGCGCCGCCCCCGTCACTTCAGGAGCCGCCTCGCCTGCGGCAAACTGGCTGGCCGCTTCAATCACCGGATCGTCGATGTGTTCGTTGTAAATCGAAATGGAGACGCCGGAACTGTCTGTCTCGCGCTCCCAGGCAACCTCCTGGTGCAGCCCACGCTCCACCACCAGATTCTGCCCGCGGGTAGCCACTTCCGGAAGCCAGGTTCCCGCTTCCGTCTCATTTCCCTGCTCCCCGCCCTCAATCGTCGTCGCCATGCGATAGCTGACCGAGGTGGGTCCGTTATGCCAGGCAACCGTGGCAAACGGCAGATTGGCCATCATGATCCCGGCCGACTGATCGGCAAAACGCGCCAGCACCGCTTCCGAGCCCACCTCGGCGTTCAGGGTATCGCCCAGGTTGATCGCCTTGGAGTTGCGGAAGGCCGCCTCCTGCACACCCTGGCCGCCCGCGCCGTTCACCTGCGGATGAATGGCGATCGCCGCTACCGATTGCACGGCCCCGGCAAAGCCCAGGTCCTGGCGGAAGCCCAGCATCGACTCCATCCAGCCATCGCTATTGGGGGCAAAATCCACGCGCGCCAGCAGCGCACGGCTGTTCTTAGGGGTGTCCTCAATCGTGGCGGAGATGCGCTGCCCGTTCTCGCCGAAGGTGCCTTCCTGGCCGGTAGCCATCAGGCGGGCCTTCAGCTTCGGCCGGGCGCCGGGTCCATCGGTCACCACCACCAGCGGACCATCTTCCAGCCAGCGCAGCAGCGGCCGGTCTGCCGCCGAACGCAGCGTCCAGTCCCAGTCATCCTGGCGGGTCTTCGCGGTGCGTGGCTCTGAGGGCAACCACTGCATCACCTCGTACAGCGTATTCAGCGTGAGATTCACGACGGTGCTGGAGTGAACCCGCACATTCTCGCGCAGCGAAGGCAGATAGGATGCGCCCATCGCCTTCACGCCATAATGCCCGGGACGAACAGAATGAAAGAAATAGCGGCCCTTGCTGTTGGTATAGACCACCGCGGCTACGCTCAGGTCGGCTCGCAGCAGTTGCACCTCGGCCCCAATCTGCGGCACTCCCGCAGAATCGCGCACCGATCCCGAAACGGATGCCGGGCTCGCCCCGTGGACGGGCATGACAGCCAAAGCAATCAGTGTGGCGAAACAAGCGAACTGGGCGAAGCGTTTCATCCTAGGTGTACACTCCAGCCGCGTCCCCTGGCGGATCCTCACCCCTCAAAGAGCCTCCCGCGCGGCGCCCCGGATCTCACGTCCGGGTCCACTCCGCGCGGGTTATCCCTCTATTCCACGACAAAAGGTGCCGATTGTGCAATCTCTTGTTTTGAGATTGTATCGTCCACCTTCACCGTCACCTTGTACTTGCCCGGAGAAAGGCCTGCAATGGGCAGGGTCTTTTCCACGGTCAACTGGTCGCTGTGCGCCCCCAGATCCTTTGACGGAATCTGCTTCTGCAGGATCACCGCGCCGGTAGCCGCATCGGAGATCTCATACGTGACCATCGCATCGTTGCTCTTGGTGGCCTCATTGATGCCCAGGTTGTACACCTGCATCCACACGTTCAGATCCTGGGCGCGGTTGAAGCTCACCGGCTTGTTCGGGCCATCGCTCACGCGCGGGCGAACAAACGTATTGTTGATCACAAAGTTGCCGCCGCCAATCTGCCGCGAGGGAACCTGGTACATCTGGTCGGCCAGAATCAGCGAAGAGGCGCCCAGCTTCTCGTCGTGATACTCCGGCACGTCAACGCCCCGGGCAAAGATGCCAATGTGATTCGGGTTGTTCACGTCCTTTACCGCGATATCCAGGCGGTAAAGTCCGGGCTGCAGGGGAACCGCCTTCCAGTAGACCCGCTTGGCATTCAACGCCTTCTGCAGTAGCTCCTGCGGCTCATCCACCTCCACCGTGTCCTCAAAGGTCTGCACGGTGCGGCCGGTAATCGTGGTAAAGCGGCCCAGAATGTTCAGCACGCCCTTGGAGACGCCGTCCTTGGTCACAAAGGTGATATCGCTGTTCTTGAACTGCAGCGTCACCGGTACCAGGTCCATGTCTTCGGTCACCTTCACAAAGTCGGTGCGCACATCGAAAGGCAGAATCGGGCCGCTGATCAGCTTGTGCTCGGAAATAAACGCGTCCAGATCCTTGAACTTCACCGGCGGAGGAGCAAATAGCTTGGCCGCCATCTCGATACGGTCAAACTCCTTGCCCTGCACGTAGTCGCCCATCGGACCGCCGCCCAGGTTCTCCACGCCGTTGCCCTTGAACCGGTCGGACTTATCCTTGTGGTTCATCTCCTCATAGGTGGTCAGGCCGGCGCCCGGCACGTGCAGCAGCGCGTCCTTCTCGCTGCGATCAATCGTGAAGTGGTAGTCTCCGCACTGGCAGGTGTCCACAAACTCGATATTCACGTTCTCGCCCAGTCCGGGCAGATAGCGGTAGTGCCACACTTCAAACGGGAAGGTGGTCGTCGTGCCGCCGCCCTCTTCAGGCGTACGGTCGTACAAACCGCCCGAGGGATGCGAATCAATGGAATCCGGCGGACCCCATTCGATATAGATGCGGCCACGATCGGTCTTCCAGCCGGGCTTGCCCGCGGCAAAGTGCTCATTCGCATAAGCAATCCGGCGGTAGTGCTCCTCACGCGCGGTATTGTCCGGCGAATCCGGATTGGGATTCCGGCGCTGCCAGAACTGCTCGATGAAGGCGTCGCGCTCCTCATCGTTGCTTAGGCTCAGAAAAGCCTTCCGCTCCTGGTCGGAGATGATGTAGGCCACGTCCTGGTTCAGCCAGGTCTTGTAAGGCCCCTTCAACTCCTGTCGCAGCTGCTTCTGCTGCTGGTAGCGCTGCTTGTCTGAAAGCTGCCGGTGAAGCGGGTTGTCATTCGATTCCTGATCCTGACTCTGGTCGCTGGTCTGCTGCTGTGCTGCTGCCGACGAATCCGGGGAATGATGCCGGGCCGCGAAGGCTCCGGCAGGGATAAAGAACAAGCCGCACCCCAGTGCGGCGCTCAGCATATTGCGACCGTTAAGCACCATTGCCATCCATACTCCTGCGATCCCTTATTTTACGAGTCCCCATTGGGCTGAGCAAGGTTTCGCGCAAAGACGCTCGCAGTTTGGACGCATCTCCCTCGCGAAGGTCACCGTAAAGTGATGAGGAGAAAGGCGCCCGGCGAGGAAAGAAGATGTCGACTTTTTTCATCCTTTCGCCTCTCTGCGCCGTCATAAGATAGAACCATCGTCTCGGATCGTCTACGAACTGCCGCATTTCGTACTGTGCGTGCCACACAGAACCCGCAGTCTGCTCCACATGGGAACCATCTTCTCCGAACTTGCGTAGACTCAAGGAAAGGGGCCAGCCACACACGCACATGAAGAAGATTCTTTTGATCTCACTCGCCGTCCTGGTCGTTGCCGGGCTTGTGGCTTTCTTTATTTACAAACAGCAGTCCGGCTACACCAAGGTCTTCATCACCAAAATCGGACGGCAGGACCTCACCACCATCGTCAGCGGCACCGGGCAAATCAAGCCCAGGACCTATGTGAATCTCGGCGCCACTGCCATGGGCCGCGTCACCCATCTCTATGTAAAAGAAGGCGACAAGGTAAAAAAGGGCGAGGTCGTCGCCACCATTGAGAACGTGCAGCAGCAGGCCACCGTCAACGGCCAGCAGGCCAGCATCGCCGCCGCCCGCACGGATATCTCCTCCTTCATCGCCGCTGAAAAAACCGCCCAGGCCAATCTCGACCATGCCAAGGCCGACCTGGAGCAGAAACAGTTGGACTGGGTCCGCGCCCAGGCGCTTTACAAAGACGGCATCATGGCCAAGCAGGACTACGATGCCAAGAAGGCTGCCTACGACCTCGATGTCGCCTCCGTGGCGCAGGCTGTGGCCCAGCTCAATCAGGCCAAGGCTCAGACCGCCTCCGCCCGCGGTCATCTGGACACGCAGGTGGCCACCCTCCGCGCCGACAAGGACATGCTCGACCGCACCATCGCCGTCGCCCCCTTTGACGGCATCGTAACCAACGAGCCGATCCGCGAAGGCGAAACCGTGGTCGAAGGCATCCAGAACTCCGAAGGCTCCACGCTCATGACCCTCGCGGATATGAGCGTAGTCACTGCTGAAGTCAAAGTGGATGAGACCGACATCATCAATCTGAAGCTCGGCCAGCCCGCCGATGTCACCATCGATGCCCTGCCCGGCAAGGTATTCAAAGGACACGTCACCCTGGTGGGCGACCAGGCGCTCCTCCGCTCCACCGGCGTCGCCACCCTGCAGTCCACCACCGGAACTGAGGAAGCCAAGGACTTCAAAGTGGTCGTCACGCTCGATACTCCCAACGACGAACTGAAGCCAGGCCTCTCCTGCACCGCCAAGATCACCACCGCGCACAAGTCCGACGTGCTCTCCCTGCCCATCCAGGCCCTCACCCTCTATGACACCGCGCAGGACGCCGCAAAGGGTAAGAACGGCGTACAGGCGGCCTCTGCCCCGGCCGACACCAAGGGACCGGTGCAGGGCGTCTTCGTGGCTCGCAAGGATGACCGTGGCCGCCTGCGGGCGCACTTTGTGCCCGTCACCACAGGCATCACCGGCGCCACCAACATCGAGGTGCTCAAAGGCCTCAACGCAGGCGATGAGGTGGTCACCGGCCCCTACAAAATCCTCCGCGCGCTCAAGGACGGTGCCCTGCTTAAACGGGATAAATCCGCCCCTGCTGACCTCTCAGGCGGAACTTCCTGAGGACCGGCTTGCGTATCAGGGTTGAACCCACGGCGGCAAAAGCCGGAAAGGAATAGAATCGGATGACGATGAACACATTGGCTCCGCAGGACGACACGCTCTCTTCGGCTCCGCCCTCCAGCGACGTGATCGTCGTCGAAGACCTCTGGCGCACCTATGACATGGGCGTCGAGCAGCAGGTGCATGCCCTCCGCGGCATCTCCGTGCGCATCCGCCACAATGAGTACGTCGCCATCATGGGCCCCTCCGGCTCCGGCAAGTCCACCCTGATGAACCTCATCGGCTGTCTGGACACACCCACCAAGGGCCGCTACTGGCTGAATGGCCAGTTGGTCAGCGAGCTCGATGACGACCAGCTCGCCCGCATCCGCAACAAAGAGATCGGTTTCGTCTTCCAGACCTTCAACCTGCTCGCCCGCGCCACCGCCCTGCACAACGTGGAGCTGCCCATGATCTACAACGGCACCTCCTCGGCCGAGCGCACCCAGCGCGCGCGCCAGGCGCTGGCTAACGTCGGCCTGGAAGAGCGCATGCACCACAAGCCCAACGAGCTCTCCGGTGGCCAGCGGCAGCGCGTGGCCATCGCCCGAGCCCTCGTCAACAGCCCCTCCATCATCCTCGCCGACGAGCCCACCGGCAACTTGGACTCCAAAACCGGCATGGAGATCATGGGCCTCTTTGACCAGCTCCACGCCAAGGGCAACACCATCGTCCTGGTCACGCACGAAGCCGATATCGCCGAGTTCGCCCACCGCGTAGTCCACATCCGCGACGGACAGATCTTCTCCGACGAGCCCTCCAGGCGCTTCCGCTAACCGCTGCCCATACTCAATTCCTGCCCCGTGCGGCGGCATCTGTCCGCCGCAATGTAAGCGCCATCTCCTCCCTGCCCCATGCGCGTGCATCCTTCCCGGAAAGTCCCTTCCCTGCGCCTCCCCATGCTTGACACAGCGCCAAAACTGGGCGACGATCTTCTTAAATAAGCATTCCAGTCGGTGTTGCATGCGAAAGAGAGGATCCGCACGGCGGATTCCCGTCACCGCATTCGGACGCTTAATGCGGGCCACCTGCTGTACTTCCGCGGCGTTGTTCAGGGCCATCAAGCAAGTGAGGTGAGCCATGCTGGTCACAGCCCATGCCCGCGGGCGCGGAGATATCGCCCTTCTCATCGGCGAGCACAACGTGCGCCGCTACTTCCCGCAACAGATTGCCGCCGTGGAGTTGCAGCTCGGCGAGTTGTTCATCGACTGTGCGCTGCCGCCGGAGTTCTGGCAGAACCGGCCTGAGATTCACGATCCCCGCCTGAAAGCCTGGCTCAAATGCCGCGTCTTTCACCAGCATCCGGGCTGCCACCCACACCCGCTCAACATGATCCCCGTCGGCAAGAATGCCTTTCGCCTCCAGGCCGTCCACGCATCCGCGGATGCGCAATCGCATCCCGGCCCACTCAGGCGCCCGCGGGATGCACGCGTGAAGCCATCTGGCACACCCGCCTCACCGCTTCGCACCGGGACTCGCACCGGGACGCAGAGAGCCGAAATGCATTGAGCTGCGTCCAACCTGTAGATCAGGGACTCACGATCCACCAGAAGGAAGGACGGGTGCACCATGATTCATCCCAGCAAAGCCAGCCTCGAGCTGCATGCCCGCGCAGCGCTGGCCTTCAAGACGGCGCTCGCCCAGCTCTCCGCCGTCCGCATACGCAACATGCAGATCAACACTGCCGGTCACACGTCGGGCATCGACATTCTTGCGGAGATTGACGTCTACTGCCACAGCCATCAACTGGCCTGCAAGGTGCTGGCCAGCGACACCCCCCATGAGATTGAGACCGCTCTCGATGACCTGAACCGGAACACACCCGCAGTCGAGGGCCAGGTAATGCCGGTTCTGATTGCGCCGCTCTTCTCGCCGGCCTCGCAGCTCTTGTGCGCAAAGAACCACGCCGGCTACATCGATCTCACTGGCAATGCACGGCTCATGATCGACCAGGTATTCCTGGCCAAGCATGCCATACCGCATCGCACCGCCAGCCGCGCCGCAGCCCGCTCCAAACGCGGCACAAAACGGGATGCGGCGGAGGGCACGGTGCCCAGAATGCCTCCAGCCGGGGTCGCGATGCATCACACCGCGTCAGCCCACGGCGATTAGCGCAACGGATGCCTTTCCCCATCAGCGCAAAGCGGCGGAGACCCATGGTCTCCGCCGCTTTGAACTGCAGCCTGCAACTGCGCCGTGATCCAGAAAGCTCAGATCTCCAGAACCACCGGCATAATCAGCGGCCGGCGCCCGGTGCTCTTCTGGATCAGCCGTTTCAGTTCTACGCGCACCTTCTCGTTCACCATGCCGTAGTCGGCCTTCTCCTCGGCGCTCAGTCCGTCCAGCGTGCGCATCACCGTCTCGCGCGCTTTCTCCGTGATGTCCGCGCCGCCAAAGCCGCGCATCATCAGCTCCGGCGCCCGCTCCACCTTGCCGGTGCGCTTGTTGATGCCCACCACTGCCAGCACGATGCCGTCTTCTGACAGGATGCGCCTGTCGCGTATCACAAGGTCCTCCACCACGTCGATGCTCGATCCGGAATCGATCAGCACCCGGCCTGCGGTCACCTTGTCCTTCTTCCGCGCGTCGTTCTTGTCCAGTTCCAGCACGTCGCCGTCTTCAATCACGATCGCGTGCTCCACCGCGCCGGTCTCCATCGCAATCTGCGCATGCTTGCGCAGGTAACGGTAGTCTCCATGCACCGGAATGAAGAACTTCGGTCGCACCAGGTTGATCAGTAGACGCTGTTCCTCCTGGCTGCCGTGCCCGCTTACGTGGATCAGCCCCTGCGAGCCGTCGTCGCAGATCACGTTCGCCTCGCGGCGGCTCAGGTGGTCAATCACCCGGAAGATATTCTTCTCGTTGCCGGGAATAATGCGCGAGCTCAGCACCACCGTGTCGCCCGCGTCAATGCGCGCATGCTTGTGGTTGTCCACCGCCGCGCGGCTCAGCGCGCTCATCGGCTCGCCCTGGGTGCCGCTGATCAGAAACATCAGCTGCTCCGGTGCAAAGTCGCGCACCTGGCCGGGATTGATCACCAGTCCTGGCGGAATCTCGATGTAGCCCAGATCCTCTGCCACCTCCGTGCTCTCCATCATCGAGCGGCCCACCACCACCACCTTGCGCCCGTGTTTGCGCGCCAGGTCCATGGCAATGCGGATACGGTAGATCGACGACGAGAAACAGCTGAAGAACAGCTTCTTCCGGGTCTGCGAAAACACTTCGTCCAGCCGCGGAATCACCGCGCGTTCGCTGGGCGTGTAGCCGTGCCGCTCCACGTTGGTGGAGTCCTGCAGCAGCGCCAGCACCCCGCGCTTGCCGTACTCGGCAAACGTGTGCAGATCAAAGGCGTGGTCGTCCAGCGGCGAAAGGTCGATCTTGAAGTCGCCGGTATGTATCACCACACCCACCGGCGTCTCAACGGCCAGGGCCACACAGTCCACCATCGAGTGCGTCACGCGGATCGGCTCAATCGTGAACGGCCCCAGCGTGAACTTCTCTCGCGGCGCAATCTCGATCAGTTCCGTCTCGTCGAGCATGCGATGCTCTTCGAGCTTGCCCTCCACATAGGCCAGCGTGAACTCGGTGGCATACACCGGCACCTTCAGTTCACTCAGGATCCACGGCAGGCCGCCAATGTGATCCTCGTGCCCGTGAGTCAGGATGATGGCCCGGACATGCTCCTTGTTCTCAACTAGATAAGAGATGTCCGGCACCACGATGTCCACGCCCAGCAGTTCCGACTCAGGGAACATCAACCCGGCGTCAATCACGATAATGTCGTCTTCCCAGCGCAGCGCCAGGCAGTTCATGCCGAACTCGCCCAGCCCGCCGAGAGGGATAATCTTCAGTTTTTTCGTTTGCATCGGTCAGTTACGATGCTACCACCTGCGGGATGA
>DAIDGZ010000027.1 GCA_027452125.1 Acidobacteriaceae bacterium
GGTAGCCTGCTCCGGCCATAGCGGATCGAGCGCCACATGCTGACCGTGCCGAGCCAGCTCCGCCTGCAAGCTGGCCCAGCTGCAACCGGCTTCCACGGTGCAGGTCATATCCTGCCAGGCGTGCTCGCGCACTGTGTTCATACGGGCCAGGCTGAGATGCAGCACAGGCGCAATGGGATTGCCCCACTCCTGCTTGCTGCCGCTGCCAATGGGCATCACGGCCAGAGCATTCTCGTTGGCGAGGCGCAGGATGGCGGAGACCTGTTCTGTGTTCGCCGGGGCAACGAGGATGGCTGCATTCTGGAGATGCGTATGCTCCGCGCCGGCAATCGCGGCGAGCTGAGCGGTCAACTGCTGCAACGGCACTGCGGTTTCCATGGCCATCAGAAGATCTCCGCAATGCCCGCCTGCTCCAGCGGGTGAGGCTTGTAGGGGCCCGGCTGATCGGCGCAGAGGCGTGGGCGCGGGAAGACCTTGTCGGGATTCGACAGGCTCTCGGGATCGAAGGCGCAGCGCACCAGCTGCATGGTGGCCAGGTCAGGCTCAGAGAACATGTAGCCCAGGGCCTGCTGCTTCTCTTTGCCCACGCCGTGCTCGCCGGTGATGGAGCCGCCCTTATCCACGCACAGATGCAGGATGCGATAGGAGAGATCGATGGCCGTCTCTTCCTGACCGGGAATCGTGCGATCGTAGAGCACCAGCGGATGCAGGTTGCCATCGCCGGCGTGAAAGACATTGGCGACGCGCAGGCCCACTGCGGTAGCCATGCGATCGATCTCTTCCAGCACCTCAGGCAGCGCGGTGCGGGGAATCACGCCGTCCTGCACGATGTAGTTGGGCGAGATGCGGCCCATGGCGGCGAAGGCGGCCTTGCGACCCTTCCAGATGACGGCGCGCTCCTCGTCCGACTGGGCCACGCGCACCTCCCAGGAGCCATTCTTCTGGCACAGCGCGCGCACCTCGCGCATCAACTCTTCCACTTCAATGGCGGGTCCATCCAACTCGACCAGCAGCAGGCCGCCGCACATGGGATAGTGCGCGTGCACGGCGGCTTCGGCAGCCTGGATGGAGAGCGTGTCCATGATCTCCAGCGCGCTGGGCAGCATGCCTGCGGCGATGATGTCGCTGACGGTTTGCCCGGCGGCCTGCGGCGTGTCGAAAGCGGCGAGCAGTGTCTGCACTACCTCAGGGCGCTTCACAATGCGCAGCGTTACCCGGGTGGCCACGCCCAGCGTGCCCTCGGAACCGACGAAGACTCCGGGAAGATCGTAACCCGGCGCATCCGGTGCGGCAGAACCGAGTTCGACGAGATCGCCGTTGGGCAGAACCACTTCCAGCGCCAGCGTATGCGTCACCGTGAAGCCGTACTTGAGGCAGTGTGCGCCGCCGGAGTTCTCTGCCACGTTGCCGCCGATGGTGCACACCGATTGCGACGAGGGATCAGGCGCGTAAAAGTAGCCATACGGAGCCACGCGCTGCGTAACATGCTGATTGATCACGCCCGGCTCAACGACCACGTAACGATTGGCGAGATCGACGTGGAGGATGCGATTCATGCGGGCCAGGCTGATGACGATACCGCCCTCTGCGGGCAACGCGCCACCGCTCAGACCGGTTCCGGCGCCGCGGCTGACAAAGGGGATCTTGTGACGTGCGCAGAAACGCACCACGGCCTGCACCTGCTGCGCGGTACGGGGTAACACCACGGCGCCGGGCAGGATGCGGAAGTTGGTGAGGCCATCGCACTCATAGGTCTGCAATTGCGCGGGCGAGGTGATAAGGCTGTCGGCTCCAACGGCGTTCCGCAGTTCGTCGATATGGTGGCTGGAGAGCACGCATGGACCTCGGCGGCGGCTGAGCGCATAGGGGGAGGCGCTGGCCGCGTCGGAACGATCATACCGTACGAGCTTGCCGTATGGGCTAGGTCCGAGGCTGGGCAGCAGCGGTGTGGCTTGGATAGGCGGCACGTTGCGCGGCGGCCCGGGTGCTGGCGCTGGGTTGCAGCATCTGGAAGACGATGAGGCCGGCGGGGATGAGATACATCATGGAGCCCATGACCCACATGACGGCCGCGCCCATCATCTGGTCGGGCAGCGGTTGAATGCCGAAGGGATTGGGATTGCTGGTGTAGTACGAGTAGACGGGGCGTCCACAGAAGGCCAGAAAGGCGGAGAGGCCGGTGTTCACGAAGTCCGCGCCTACCAGATAGAGCAGGATGCCCCAGTCGAGCTGGCGGCGCGCCCCGGGCCAGGGACGAATGATGCACCACCAGAAGAGCAGTGCGGTGAAGAGGAAGCAGATGTGCTCAAAGTCGTGCCAGCCCTCGCTCTCCAGCGCGAAGTCATAGGCGCCGGGCACGTGCCAGAGGAGCAGCGTTATGTTCATGGCCAGCCAGGCCACGGCAGGCCTCACCAGCCAGTGCGTAAAACGGCGCAGCGGACGAAAACGCAGCAGGGGCGCGGCTATGCCCTTGCGCAGAAACACCGGCAGGCCACGCAGCATGGGAACCGTGGGATGACCAAAAAGGATGAGAACCGGCACCGCGGACATGAGAATGAGGTGCTCGATCATGTGCGCACTGAGCAGCGCGTCGGCCAGGGGATCCATGGGAGAGCCAAGATCGAGCCAGAGCAGAACCATGCCGCTCATGAAGAAGAGCAAGGGAGTTCGGTTGAACTGCTGAGGGCGCGTCCTGCGCAGCGCGAGCCAGCCGCGCAGGTACACCACCATGCTGAGCGCAATCCCCACCGTGAGACCGACAGGAATGTCCCAGTCGTCCATCACGGCTTGCATCGGGTCGATCATTGGCTTAGTGAACGCTCAAATAAGCCGGCACATGCGATACCTGCATTGCGCCGGAGTTGGCCAGCTTGCGGGAATAGTCCTCTGCCGGCGGTTCATCCTTGCCGCGCAGCGTCTCCAGGAAAGAGACCAGGGCATGCGTTTCCGCGGGGCTGAGGGCTTTACCGTAGGCCGGCATATTGCCGCCACCCTGCAATACCTGACGGATCAGCTGATCTTCGGTGAGCCGGTTGGCCACGCCATCCAGGGCAGGACCGCGCTGTCCGCCGACGCCGCCCAGCGCGTGGCAGTCGCGGCACTGCTTGTTCTGCAGCACCAGCGCGCCCTGGCGCTCCAGCGGTGAGCGGTTCTTCAGGTAGGCCGCGGGAATCGCATCGCCCGACCAGGCATTCATAACGGGGCTCCACGGCTCGTGCATGCCGAGGTGGGTGAAGACACCGAGCGCAACCGCGATGACGGTGACCATGACCACTGCAACCGGGCGGCGCGACCAGTGCTTTTCTCCCTCGCCGAAGAGCAGGGGCAGAGCCAGCATGGCGCCGATGGCCAGTGCGGGAGCGATGAAGATGAAGGGCGTCTCCAGCTCCGGGGGCAGATAAGCCAGCACGGCGAAGAGCCACAGAAAGGCATAGTCGGGCCGCGGGGAGGTCTGGATGATGGTGGGATCAGGCTGGCCGGTGGGGCCAATCGGTCCGAGGAACCAGGCGCAGGCCATGACGGAGAGGATGATGGCAGCGGCAAAGACCGCGTCCTTCCAGGCCGCGCCGGGGACGAAGGGGATGCCGGTCTTCTCAGTGGTTTCGTGGTACTCGCGCTCGTAGGTAGCCTTGTTGACGATGCGGCCGGGCATGGGCCACTCGTTGATACCAAGACGCAGCACCATCCATACGTGCAGGCCCACCAGCGCCAGCAGGATGCCGGGGATCACGAAGACGTGCAGGGCAAAGAAGTGCGAGAGCGTAGCGCCGCCGATGATGGGGCCGCCCAGGAGCATGTGCACCATGGGATCGCCGATGAAGGGAATGCGGCTGGTGATGGAGGCGCCGATGCCCAGGCCCCAGTAGGCGTCCTGATCAAAACGCAGCACCTGACCAGTGAAGGCCATGCCCAGCGTGAGCACCAGCAGGAAGACACCTACGATCCAGGTGAGTTCGCGGGGAAACTTGTACGCGCCGAACATGAAGACCTGCACCAGGTGGATAAGCACGATGGCGATCATGAAGTCCGATCCCCATCCGTGCATGGCGCGCAGGAACCAGCCCAGCGTGACGTTGTGATTCAGGAATTGCAGGCTGTTCCATGCCTCGGCCGCAGAGGGTGTGTAGACCAGCGCCAGCAGAATGCCGGTCATCACCTGCAGCACCAGCAGCACGGTGGCCGCACTGCCGAAGACGTACCACCAGCTCGCGCTGCGTTCCGGCGTAGGATGCTCGGCGGCTTCCATGGCGGGCTTGAGCAGACCAAGGCGGTGATCAAACCAGGCCAGTGTCTTGCCTGCGACGGAGGGGTTGTTCTTCTTTGCGTTCGCCATCAGCTAGACCTCCTTCCCTGCGCTGCCGGCCATGCCATCGACGGCCGGCGTCTGAATCTGGGTCAGCGGCTTCTTCTGATTGCATGCCTCGTTGGCCAGCGTGGGCATGGCTCCGGCATGAATCATCAGCTTGCCGTTGGCAATGGTGTAGTCGTACTGAAAGAGACCGCGCTCCGGCGGGCCGGAGGCACGCGAACCGTCTTCGTAATACGCGCCGCCATGACAGGGGCAGAGGAAGAGGCGCGACTGCTCAAACCAGCGCACCGGGCAGCCCAGATGAGCGCAGTTAATGGCGAAGACCTGGAACTTCTGGTCTTCAATGTGACGCACCCAGCAGGCGACCTTGGCGGTCATGCCATCGGAGACGCCGGTCACGGGGTTCACGAACTCGGCCATGCGCGTCTGTCCCGCCGGGAACTCAGTCACCGATCCCAACGCAACCCAGAAGTTGTAGCTCGACGTCTTGCGCAGCGCGGGTCCGAGGATGTAGCCAAGGATCGGCACGGCCATGAAAGCGCCCACGACGCCATTCAGCGCCAGCGATAGCTTGAAGAGAAAGGCGCGGCGCGAGTGAGCTGCGGCGCGAGCGAGATCGTCCGGGGTGACCTCTGCGGAAAGAGGCGGCATGCCGTGCTCATCGTGTGTGCTCATCGGGTCTCCTTTCCCTGCGCCTGAGGCGCGACGGCGTTGGTCATGGGCGCTGCGGCCTGCGCGCGATGCGAGGCCACCCAGGCGACGATGTCGTCAATCTCCGTGGGGCTGAGCGCGTGCGCGCCGGGGCCGGTGATGTAAGAGCGCCAGTCGGGCACGCCCTCGTCCGGACGGCCGGCGATGACCAGGCTGCGGATGCTTTGATCGCTGACCAGGGCGAGATACGCTGGATCGACAATCGAGTGAGGGATGGCGCCCTGCGGCAGCTTCTGGCCCGTAGCGGTCTTGACACCGGAGCCATCGTCCCCATGGCAGCGGGCGCAGGCCGCGACGTAGGCCTTCTGGCCTGCGGCGGGGTCACCCGGCGTGGTGGAGGCATACGGCGGCAATGCGACGCCGGCAAACTCCGCAGGGCGCGCCCATGCGTGCATCATGCCATCGACCAGCGCATTGATCTGGCGGTCGGTGAGCATGCCGCCGGAGCTTTGCGCAAAGGCCGGCATGAGCGTGCCGGGGACGCCCTTGGAGGTGATGGAGCGCAGATTGTCCGCGCCAGCCACCGCCAGGTACGCAGCGTTGTTCAACGGCAGGGCAGCGCCGTTCTGGCCATTGTCGCCATGGCAGGCGGCGCAGTTCTGCTTGTACAGGGTGGGGAAGTCGACCACCGCATCCGGACGCGCGACCTCAGGGCCGGGCTTGGGATAGCCGGGCGCGGGTCCGCATCCGCTGAGCAGAAGCGATGCTGTACCAAGAAGGAAAAGCTGGGAAGCCAGGAGCCTTGTCTTCATTCTTATTGGCCCTCACCATGGGTTTCGTCGTGCAGGCCGCCGCCGCCGTGGAGACCGGCGCGCAGAGCAAAGGGCAGCGATTGGAACTGCCGGGTGCGCACTCTGGCATGGCGATTCACGAAATAACCAGCCACCAGACCGAAGGCGATCTGCGAGGGGACGAACCAGTACCAGTCAATGCGCTGCTCGAGAATCGGGCTGATCAGTCCCAGGGACGAATACAGCAGGCCAGTCCAGATCATCGGCGCCAGGAAGCCCGCGGTGACCACCGGCCACTTGGGGAACATGGGCAGCACTGCGCCATACAGAAGCCCCACCAGCAGCGAGGCCGTAGCATGGATGGCCAGCGCGGCGAGGAAGCCCTCGATGTGGAACTGCGCCAGGAATGCATCGCTCTGGCCTGCCCAACTGACGAAGCCGCCCGCGGCCATCAGATTCATGGCGTACCACAGGCTGTGGTACTTGATCAGGCTGTAGAGCGTGGCGGGCACCACCATCGCAACGCCGCCGGCCACGCCGCCCTTGACGCCGGTGCTGAACTGGAAGGTTTCCACGGGGAGCAGCTTGCGGTCGCCGGGCTGGATGGGCAACTGCTCAATGAAGCGGCGCGCGCTGGCGATGGAAACCTGTTCCTCAACCAGCGGAACCATCTCATGGCTCTCCACGGGAAACATCTGGCGGAACCAGCCGATGATGCCGGCCAGGGTCATGGCCACGCCTAACACGCTG
>DAIDGZ010000028.1 GCA_027452125.1 Acidobacteriaceae bacterium
GAATGTGGACAGCAAGCAGAAGGTGGGCTACAACCAGATTGCCCGGCTGGAGTTCACGGGCAAGGATCGCGCGGCAGGAAAGCACTGGGAAGACTGGGTGAAGGCCTACAACGAAAAGAAGGCCGCAGGCGAGAAGTACGCCCTGCACCCGGAAGCACTGGAGTAGCGTCTGAGCTTGAGGCATCCACCATTGGATTGTTGAGGAGTGTAATGAGTCCCCAGATTACTGGGTCGCTTTTGGCGCTTGTCGGTACAGTGATAGGTGTTCTCATAGCGCATCTTGGATACCGCAACGCTCAATAAGATAGCTCGACTCGAACTGAGGGTAGAGAGATAGACGTGAAATTCGCGCCAGACAAGCAGAAGAAGAGACTGCTGCAATTTGGCTAGCTGAGATGCAAGCTGCACCAAGTGCACTTGCTGCAAAACACGAACTGCGGACGAGAACAGAACAGGAATGCTGCCTAAGGCCGTCCATCGGACCGAGAGAGGTCAGAGAATAGTGATGAAGGCGAATGGCCGGTTTCCAATTCTCGAAGGTGTGGCAGACGATTTCTCGCTGATCGTTCCCATATCAAGCGAGTAATCTGCTCCTCACCCCTTGTTTTTCAAGCGCCGCTACTGCGTTCTTATCGAAGGACACAAACGTCTCGCCGCCCAGCCAGCGGCCCTCATAGGCAATGATGCCATCGGCAAAGTCGGCGCCTGCTTTCATTGCCGTCAGTCCGGCCTGTACAGCAGCAACATCGGCGACGACGTTCTCCGCTTCGAGATAACCGAGAACTGCTTTTATAACCTCTGTCCCTGGCATCTTGTAGCGCTGGCGGAGCACCCAGACCATTTCGCAAAATGCGTGCCGCCCGATGATGACCTGATCTGCGGAACTTAATGCACGCCGAGCCGCCCAGCATTGCGCCGGGTCGTCATTGAGCAATGCGCGCACAAGGACATTCGTATCCGCGATGATCTTCATCGCCGAATCCCTCGTTTGAACTCCGCAATGATGGCCTCACCGATTGCCTCGTCCATCTCTTCGATGCTGAGCTTCACATCTGTCTTGTCAGCGAGCATGCCGAAAACATTCTCGATCCTGCCCTTCTTTCGCACGGCGCGGCCTCGGAACTCGCCACCGGGCAACAGCTCGATCTCCAGTTTCTCGCCGGGTTTGATCCCTACGTGCTGCAAAATTTCCTTCCGCAGAGTCACCTGCCCCCGCGAGGTTGTACTTACGATAGGCATACGATCACCCCTGCTCTAGATTGTAATGCAAATTTGCATTACAATCTGAGCTTCGATCTACGTTTTCCTCCAAAGCCGGTGACACGACGCTGCAGGATAAGATGGCTTTAGAGATTAGAGGCTATGAAGATCTTCCTCACCGGCGCCACCGGATTTGTCGGTTACCACGTTGCTAAAGCCCTTGCAGCGGAGGGAGCGGAGCTGCGCCTGCTTGTCCGCAAAAGCAGCAATCTGGCTCATCTGGAAGGGATTCCCGGCGATGCCCATACGGGCGACCTGCTCAACCCCGAGTCCCTGCGCTCTGCGATCCAGGGGTGCGATGCGGTTGTCCATGTAGCTGCGGACTACCGTTTGTGGATTCCGGATCCGGCGGCGATGTACCGCGCCAATGTGGATGCTACGCGCGAGTTGCTGCGGATGGCCCGGGAGGCCGGCGTGCCCCGCGTCGTCTACACCTCCAGCGTGGCCACCATGCACTTCCGCACGGATGGCATCGTGATCAATGAGGACACGCCGGTCACTATCGCCGACATGGTGGGGCACTACAAGCGCTCCAAATACCTGGCCGAGCGGGAAGCCATAGAAGCAGCGACGGCCGGGCAACAGGTCATCATTCTTAACCCCACCACGCCGATTGGTCCCAACGATGCGAAGCCCACGCCCACGGGCCGCATCTTTGTGGACTTTCTCAATGGCAAGTTTCCAGCCTACGTGGATACCGGCTTGCACCTGGTGGATGTGGCGGAGGTGGCGCATGCCCACGTGCTGGCGCTTACCGGCGGGCAGGCGGGCAGACGCTACATTCTGGGCGGCGAGAACCTGACGCTGAAGCAGATTCTGGACAAGATGGCGGCGATCACCGGCATCCCCTCGCCGACGGTGAAGATCCCCTTTGCAGTTGCGGCAACCTACGCCTTCTTCGAGGAGCTGATCACGGGCCGGATCCGCGGCAAGGAGCCGCGCGCCACGCTGGAAGAGGTACGCATGGGCCGCAAGAAGATGTTCGCTTCCAGCGCTCGGGCACAGCAGGAACTGGGCTTCCGCGTGGTCCCTGTGTACCCTGCGATGCGCGCCGCGATTGATTGGTTCCAGACGCATGGCTATGCGCCAGCAGCTTCAGCAAAGGTGCGCACATGACACGTGTGGCCATCGTTGCCGCGCTACCCGGCGAGCTTAAACCGCTTGTTCGTGGCTGGCCCCACTCGACCCGCAACGGCATCGATTTCTGGGCGCAGCGGAACGAGGAAGAGGAGTGGATTGCTGCCTGCGCCGGAGCCGGCCAGGCGGCCGCCACCCGCGCCTTTGCCGCTCTGGAAGACGGCGGACCCATTGACCTGGTGTTTTCCATCGGCTGGGTGGGTGCTCTGCGTTCCGATGTTGCACCCGGCTCCGCGCATAACGTGGCCGGAGTGATTGACGCCCGCACCGGCGAGCGTTTCCGTTGCGATGCCGGGGCGGGGGATACCTGGCTGGTAACCAGCCCGCGTGTGGCCGATGAGCCGGAGAAGCGCCGCCTGGCGGAGACTTACGACGCCGCGCTGGTGGACATGGAGGCCGCGGCCATTGCCCGTCTTGCCGCCATGCGCGCGATTCCGTTCTATTGCATCAAGGGCGTCAGCGACGGACTGAGCGAAAATCTTCCTGATTTCAATCGTTTTATCTCATCTTCCGGAACCTTTCGGCTGGCTTCCTTCATCTTTTATGTAATCCCCCGCCCGTGGTACTGGCTGTCGCTCCTCCGGATGGGCGAAAATAGTAAGAAGGCCGCGCGCAACATGGCGCAAGCGCTCTGTGATTTCCTGGATGAAAGAGTCTCAATAAGAGAACGGAATGGCCACCCAAATCGTACAAACTGACAGCCGGACTGAACCGCTACTTCCCGCTACGATGCAAGCTGCCGTGTATCGCGGCGTGAACGATGTGCGGGTGGAGACCATTCCCGTGCCAGAGATCGGTCCCGGCGAACTGCTGGTGAAGATTGCCACGTGCGGCATTTGCGGCACCGATCTGAAGAAGATCCACACCGGTTCGCACTCGGTTCCGCGTATCTTCGGTCATGAGATGGCCGGGACGATTGTGCGCGTGGGCGCGGGCGTCGCGGAGTTTGCCGTGGGAGACCGCGTGATGGTGCACCACCATATTCCGTGCGGGCAGTGCTACTACTGCCGCAAGCAGACCTATGCCCAGTGCGCTGTTTACAAGCAAGTGGGCGCCACGGCCGGCTTTGAACCGTCGGGCGGCGGTTTCTCCGAGTACATCCGGGTGATGGACTGGATTGTGGCGAATCGCGGGGTTGTGCGTATTCCCGACGGCATCCCTTTCGAGCAGGCTTCCTTTGTCGAGCCGCTCAACACGGTTTTGAAGGGCGTGAAGATGCTCAATCTGGCCGCTGACGAGACGGTGCTTGTGATCGGTCAGGGACCAATCGGCATTATGCATGCAGCCCTGGCGCTGCGCACGGGCGCACGCGTGCTCACCAGCGATCTCTATGCGGAGCGCCATGCCGTTGCCGCCGGGTTTGGCCTCAGCGAACCGATTGATGCAGCCAACGAAAACGTTGTTGAGCGCGTCAAAGCGGCAACCGAGGGCCGCGGCGCGGATGCCGTGATCCTGGCCGTGGGCGGCAACGCGCTGATTCGCACGGCGATGGATGCCGTGCGTCCCGGCGGCAAGGTGATGCTCTTTGCCCAGACGCAGCACAGCGAGGCGGTGATTGACCCCGCCGCGGTTTGTATGGACGAAAAGCTGCTGCTTGGCTCATACTCATGCTCGGCCCCGCTTTTGGACGAAGTCACGGATCTGGTTTTTGCGGGCTATCGCAATGGCTTCGATCTGACCAGGCTGATCTCGCACCGTTTCCCGCTGGAACAGGCGGTGGAGGCCATCCAGATTGCATCGCACCCACAGCCCGGCTCAATGAAGATTATGATGGAGCCTGCGCCTGGCGCGGGAGCGCAGTAGGAGCGAGCAATGGCACCCACGGTAAAAGACGCAATCAAACGCGGCAAGATGACAGTGGAAACTGCGCTGGAGCATGGCCGCGCCACGGTGGAAACGGCTATCGAGCACGGCCGGGCGACGGTGGAGACCGCCATCGAACACGGAATAGCCACGGTGGAAACCGCCATCCAGCACGGCCGGGTTACGGTGGAGGCGGCGCTGGAGCATGGCCGGGTCACCGTGGAGACGGCTATTGAGCACGGCCGGGCCACAATGCGCGCCGCGATTCTCCATGGCCGCGAAGACGTGCGCATCGAGCAGGTGCCGGTGCCCGAGGCCGCCGCCGGCGAGCTGATTGTGCGCGTGGGCGCCGCGCTCACCTGCGGAACCGATCTGAAGGTTTTTCGGCGCGGCTATCATGCGCGCATGATCGTGCCTCCGGCACTGTTCGGTCATGAATTGGCGGGAACCGTGGAAGAAGTGGGCGAGGGCGTTTCCGGTTTCGCAGTGGGCGACCGCGTGGTCGCACTCAACTCTGCCCCTTGCGGCGATTGCTATTACTGCCAGCGCGGGCAGGAGAACCTTTGCGACGACCTGCTCTTCAACAACGGCGCCTACGCCGAGTTCATCCGCATCCCGGCGCGCATTGTGGCCAAGAATACGCTGCGCGTGCCGGAGAACGTCCCGCTGGAACATGCAGCGCTGACTGAGCCGCTGGCCTGCGCCGTACATGGCTTTCATGACTCCCAGCCGCAGAAGGGCGACATTGTGGCCGTGATCGGCGGTGGTCCGCTGGGGCTGATGATTCTGCATGTTGCCGCCCTGGCGGGCTACGAGACCATCGCCCTGGTCAAGCATGATGGCCAGGTGGAAGCAGCGCGCCAGCTTGGCGCCACCCACGTGGTGCAGACGACTACGGCACGCAAGGCTATTCGCGAGGCGCGCGCGCTCACACCCGGCGAGCGCGGCGTGGACATTGCCATTGAGGCCGTGGGTACGCCGGATACCTGGCAAGAGGCGCTGGAACTGGTGCGCAAGGGCGGTACGGTGAACTTCTTTGGTGGATGCGCCGCCAACACGCATGTCCTGCTTGATACCAACCGCATTCACTATAGCGACATCACCATGCGCGCCACGTTCCACCACACGCCCAGCATCTGTCGCGAGGCGCTGGCGCTGATTGCCAGCGGGCGCTTCCAGGCCAGCGCCTTCATCACCGGACACGCGAAGCTCTACGAGCTGAACCGCGTGTTCGAGAAGCTGATGAAGCGCAGCACGGAGATCAAGACCGCGATCGTGCCGTAGCCGAGCGCTGGCAGCCGAACAACCTTATACAAAAAATCCCCCGGGGTGCCGGGGGATTTTTGCTGGGTCAGTGCATGCGGTGGCGCGCCGCTTATCGTTGCAGGAGCAGCGTATTTGGCGGGCAGTCCGCGACTGAGTTGCGATCAATGATGTGGAACTCATGGAGCGTGGGCCCGGTGAGCAGAAAGGCCGCGGGCGCAAAGCCAACGGCGCAATATGTTTTGCCGGGCTGAAGCTGCGACCAGTACTGCCGCACGGCGTAGTATTGCGCGGCCTGCTCCAGCCCCACCCGCTCGACGCGATAATAGTCGCGGTTGATTTTGCTCACCCACACAAACTGCCCCAGGATGATCACCAGCAGGACGAGCACCGTGGCCGGGTAGTGCCGGACTACGCGCGGAGCCAGAATCGCGATCAGGGTGCCGATGGTCAGGGGAAGGAAAAGATAGTAGCGAAGCTCGTGGGACTGCGGTGTGATCGCCAGCAATCCCCAGAAGAGGGCGATTGCCCCGGCGATCACCAGGCCGTGGCGGGGCGCAGAGAGAAAGCCGAGCAGAATTGCCGCGAAGGCCGTAGTGACTACGCTGACTGCCCAGAAGCCACCAGAGCGAAAGGCAATGAAGGCGTTGCCCTGGTCGATGATCCAGCGTTCGCGATAGGAGTAGCTGGTGGGGTGATCAACCTCAAAAAGCGAACGGAAAAAGCGTTCGGGCTGGCTCACTCCGCGCAGCGGCGGCGGCGCCTGATCCTGGCCTACCGTGCGGGTGTCGAGCATGGAAGGGAAGTGAGTCTTGAGCGCCGTGAAGCCGTAGGGCCAGGTCGGATTTCCATAGAACGCCCAGTTCTTGATGCAGGGCAGCAGCGCGACAAACAGGGCAATCGAGATCCAGAAAAGCATGGTGCGGCGCCGATTCTGTTTGCGGGCGCACAGGTGGGCCGTGAACAGAATGGCAAAGGCAATGAGGACAATCGGCAACACGGTGAACTTGGACCAGGCGGCGCCGACTGCCCCGAGCAATGCCCATACCAGCAGCCTTCGGTCTGCCCAGCGGTCGAAGAGGAGCATATCCAGCACAGCAGTGACAGCGATGGCCAGCAGCGCGTTGGTAAACAGATCGTTGTAGCTGGATGCCGCGTGAATGAGCACGAGCGGTGCGGTGAGCGAGAGTACAGTGGCCAGCCACAGCCGCGCGTGAAGCTGTGTGGCGGCGAAGAAAAGGAAGAGGCACAGCGCAAGATAGTTCACCACGCCCGTGGCATGCACTGTGCCGGTCACCCGCCACAGCAGCCCCTGCACAAACTCCGGAAGCGGCGGAAAGCCCTGGTAGTACGCGTGCAGCAGCGGCGGCAGTTGATAAGGGATGTGCATGCGCGCATGCATTGCGGCAAAGGGCAGGTGATAGCTGAACGTATCCCAGCGGAGTTCGAGGCGAAGCGCGGCGCGAAGCCCCAGGAATGTCATGGCCACCAGTGCCATGGCCGCCCCGGCGATCTCGATTGCGTTCAGGGCGTGGCGAATTGGCTTTTGCCATGAAGCAAATGCAGGTGGAGTGAGATCCATGGTCATGGCTTCTGCTTGGCCTTTTCGTCCTGCGCCCACTTCAGGTTGTTTCGTGCCAGCAGCAAATCAGGATCGAGGACCAGAGCGTGTTGCAGCAGTGCGATGGCTTCGTCGTACTTGTGCTGCGGGATCAAGGCCGCTCCGAGATTGCAGTAACCCAGGGCCCCCTGGGGATCGGCGGCAATCGCCTTGCGGAACAGGATCGCCGCGCTGGCGTAGTTGCCTGCGCGGAAGAGTTGCGTTCCCTGATTGTTGAGAATATCCGCGGCGCTGGGTTGCGGGGTTGTCAACTGTGGACTCGGCGGTGGCAGCACATCACCAGGTATCGGTTTGTGGTCCCAGAGCCAGAAGATCAGCGCCAGAATGCATACGCCGGCGGCAAGTGCAAAATCCAGCCGGGTGCGTTTTTGATCCGCGTACGGAGCGGGCCGCGCCGGCGAGGATATTGGCTGAGCCGGTTCCGCGGCCGCGAATTCTGGGGCATTTGCAGGTTCGGTTGGGCTGGGAAGCTTCCCTTCCATCTGGGACATGGTGAACGAATCCTACCACACCTACAGGCCGTCTTTTGTGTTCGTCGTGTACACTCTCGCGCGCTGCCCGCCTGAGCCACTAAACTGGACAAGGGAAAAGACAAGGGAAGAGACAAGGGAAGGGATAAGCCAGATGACCGCGACGATCGCCAGCCAACCGGAGAAAGAAGCCCTGATTGCCCGTGGCTGGGCTGCGCTGCCGTCCACCTATCGGATTCCCGAGGCGGCGCCCTCGCTGGCCGAGGCGCGCGCCTGGTGCAAGGAGCTTGCGGAGTCGCATTACGAGAACTTCCATGTGGCTTCGTGGTTTCTGCCCGCGGCTTTGCGCCCTCACTTCCACGCCATCTACGCCTACTGCCGTGTCTCCGACGATCTGGGAGACGAGGTGGGGGATACGGCGCAGTCCCTGGCGCTGCTCGATCTGTGGGGCCATGAACTGGATGCCTGTTACGAGGGCCGCGCGCGTCATCCAGTGTTTGTGGCGCTGGCTGAGACGATCCGCGCCTGCGCTATCCCCAAGGAGCCCTTTGCCGATCTGCTTGTGGCCTTCCGCCAGGACCAGACGGTGACCCACTTCGAGACGATGCAGCAGGTGCTGAACTACTGCCGCTACTCCGCCAATCCCGTCGGCCGCCTGGTGCTCTATGCCTGTGGCGAGGCAGGCGAGGGCGCGGTTCGCGAGGAGCGTTTCCGGCTTTCCGACGCTACCTGCTCTGCGCTGCAACTGGCGAACTTCTGGCAGGATGTGCGCGTGGACTACGCCAAGGGGCGCGTCTATCTGCCGCAGGAGGATATGCGCCGCTTCGGCGTGACCGACCAGACTGTTGCCGGGGGCGTCGCTACTCCGGAGTTTCGCGCACTGCTGCGCCACCAGGTGGACTACGCCCGTGCGCTCTTTGAGCAGGGGCTACCGCTCATCGGCATGGTCAGCCGTGAACTGGCGATTGATCTCGACCTCTTCAGCCGGGGCGGTCTGGAGATTCTGCGGGCCATTGAGCAGCGCAACTACGACGTGCTGAGCGCCCGCCCGGCTATCGGCAAGCGCACCAAGCTGGCGCTGGCTCTGCGCGCCCTGAGCGGCAAGGCGCTGCCGTTTCTCCGCCTTGGCCCACGACCCACGGGGAAGGCTGCTTGACGCCACTCGATCCGTCCGCAACGCCGAGTCTCGACCGTGCCTACGCGGTCTGCCGCGCCATAGCCAAGCGCGAGGCGAAGAATTTCTATTACGCCTTTGTCGCCCTGCCCGCGCCGCGCCGTAACGCCATCTGCGCTATTTACGCGTTTATGCGCCGGGCGGACGACATCTCAGACGACGAGAACCTGTCGCGCACAGAGCGCCGCAACAACCTGAACGGTTGGATGGCTGCCTGGCGTGAGGCTGCCCATGGCGCGCCCACCAGCGATCCAGTTTTCGTGGCTGTGCGCGACGCCATCCAGCGCTTCGCGATTCCGCTGCGTCTGCTCGATGAACTGGTGGAGGGCGTAGCCATGGACCTGGACGAGCCCACGCGCGACACGCCGGATACCTACGCCACATTTGCCGATCTGTATCGCTACTGCTATCTGGTGGCATCGGTGGTGGGCCTGGTCTGCATCCACATCTTTGGATACAGCGATCCGCGAGCGGAGAAGCTGGCCGAAGAGACCGGCATCGCGTTTCAGCTCACCAACATCCTGCGCGATGTGCGGGAAGATGCCGAACGCAACAGGGTCTATCTGCCGCTGGAGGATCTGGCCGCGCATGGGGTGGCATTGGATGCGCTGCTGCATCGTGCGCCCGGAGCCCCGCCCACCGCGCAGGAGCGAGCGCTGCTGGCGGAGATCGCGCAGCGCGCAGAGGACTACTACCGCTCCGCGCGCACACTGCTGCCGCTTATCGACCGGGAGAGCCGCCCCGCGTTGTGGGTGCTGGTCACCATCTACCACGCGCTGCTGAAACGCATCCGCGGCGCGCACTACGATGTCTTCAGCGAGCGCGCCAGCGTGCCACTTGCGCAGAAGCTCGGTATTCTTGCGGCAGGTATGGCGCGCATGGCGGCGGCACGCATTCTCCCCGGGTAGAGTTTGAGGCTGCACGCATCGATGAGTCACGATCCTCAATTCGCACGTTCCACTGTTACCGTGATCGGCGCCGGTGTGGCCGGCATGAGCGCCGCCTGCGCCCTGGCCGAGGCGGGCCTGCGCGTGCAGCTTGTGGAGCGCCGCGGCTATCTGGGCGGCCGGGCCAGTTCCTATCTGCATCCCGGCGTCAACGAGGTCATCGACAACTGTCAGCACGTGCTCTTTGGCTGCTGCACTAATTTGATCGGCTTCTATCGCCGCATCGGCGTTGCGGAGCGCATCCACTGGACCCGCGACATGGTGATGATCGAACCGGGCGGGCGGCGCTCGCGGCTTGGGCCTTCGGCCTTGCCCGCGCCGCTGCACGGTTTTCCCAAGCTGATGACCGCGCATGCCTTCAGCCTGGCCGACAAACTGGCCCTGGCCCGCGCGTTTTCCGCCCTGCTCAGAATTGATCTGAAAGCCTCCTCCACCGAGTCGCTGGGGGATTGGCTGCGCCGCCACGGCCAGACGCGCGGCGCCCTTGACCGCTTCTGGCGGCTGGTGATCGCCAGCGCGCTGAATGCGGAGATTGACACGATTGCGCTGCCCTATGCGGCGAAGGTGATTCGCGAACTGTTCATGAACTCCGCCGAGGCGGGCAGCATGGGCATGAGCACTGTGCCGCTGAGCGATTTGTACGCGCCGGTGCCGGAGTTCCTGGCGCAGCGCGGCGGCAGTGTGCACCTGAACGCGCATGTGGACGCGGCAACGTGGAACGAGGCAGAAGGGCAGTGGACGGTGCGCACACGCGCGGGCGATTTGCTCTCCGACTTTGTCATCGTGGCACTGCCATTTGAAGGATTACAGAAGCTGCTGCCCAGCCTGCCGTCTGTGGCTGGAGCCGACGCGCTGGCCGCACAGATCGAGCGCCACGAGCACTGGCCGATTTGCAGTGTGCATCTCTGGTTTGACTGCTCGATCACCGATCTGGAGCATGCTGTGCTGCTCGATCGCGAGATTCACTGGATGTATAACCAGTCGCGCCTGCAGCCCGCGCGCGGCGGCCACTACATCGAGCTGGTGGTGAGCGCGACACGGGCCTTTGCGGCGCTCCCGCGCGAGGAAGCAATCCGACAATCGCTTGCTGAACTGGCCGAGTTCTTCCCGAGAGTGAGAGAGGCGAAGCTGGAGAAGGTCGCGCTGGTCAAGGAAGTTCGTGCAACCTTCGGCGTGCCGCCGGGCATCGATGCCTATCGTCCCGGCGCCGTCTCGCCGTGGCCCCATCTCTTCATCGCAGGCGACTGGGCTGCCACGGGCTGGCCTTCGACGATGGAGAGCGGCGCGCGCAGCGGGCATCTTGCCGCGGAGGCGTTGTGCCGGAAGATTGACGCTCCACGCAGCTTTCTGGACGCTGACCTGAAGCCGAAGGGGCTGATGAAGCTTGTAGCTTCTAGCTACTAGAAGCTTGCTGGTGTTCTTGAGATTCTGGGTTTATTTTCGTTCTCTTTCGCTTGCGTATTGCCGTCGCTCATGCGGGAACGACTGAGACAAGCACAGAAGAACTAGCTTTTTTAATGCGCCAGCAGATAGACCCCGATGCACACCAGCACGGCCGAGGTCCAGCGGCGGCGGTCTACGTTTTCCTTGAGAAAGATTTTGCCGGCGATTGCATTGGTCACGAGCGTGAGCGAGGCCGAGGCTGGAGCCACAAGGCTCAGGTCCATGTGATTCAGCGCCAAGAGTAGCGCGAAGAAGGCCAGGGCGAGGAAGAACACGCCTGCAAAGAAGAGCGGGCAGGTGACTACGGCGCGAATCGCGCCTTTCATGCCACTGTGGGCGCGAATGTCGTCGAGGTCGCCGATGGACTTCATGGCTGCGGCGGTGAGCACCTCGCCGGTGGTGGAACTGAGCACGATGGCTGCAATCATGCCAGCGGCAGACCAGAAGCCCGGATGCGAGGCAGGGGAGGGAAGGATGGTCATACCTGCGCCTCCTCTACGGCTACTTTTGACGGGTGTTCGGTGCGGGAGGGCCCCTGCGCTACAAAGCCGACGCCGACGGTGATGAGCACGATGCCCGCCCAGCGTTCGAGGCTGATTGGCTCTTGCAGCCAGAACCTGGCCAGCAGCGCGACGATTACGTTGCCAAAGGCGGTGGCCGGGAGGACGAAGGTGAGGTCGGCCCAGGACAGCGCCGTCAGGTAGCTGGCAAAAAAGCCGATCAGCAGTGCGATGCCCACGGCAATCCAGGGCGTGAAGACCGCGGCAACCAGGGTACCCGGATGCGCGAGCGTAATTGCCGGCAGCGCTGTCATGCCGCGCGACAGGCAGGTGTCGCCGAGCGGCGCGCACAGCGCGACCAGGGCCAGAATGAAGTACTGCTGCGGCGTAAGCCTGTGATGTGCCATCGGGAATCTTGTATCCAGTATAGAAGGCCAAAAGAAAACGAGGGCGGACGCCAGTGCGCCGCCCTCGCGGATTGAGCTGTTGTGAAACTACGCGTTGGCCTGCGCCTGCTGGCTGCGCGCTTCCTTCACCATCTTGTTGCGCTGCGCGCGCAGTTTGAGGAAGGACTTGGCTTCGACGTAGAGGCGCGGGATGTCGCGGTTGACGATGGCCTTCCAGATGACACGGAAGGCGGCCTTGGGCCGGAAGTAGTATTCGTCATAGAACTTGTGCACCATCTCCATGACGTAGTCCGTGGGCAGGCCGGGATACTCGATGTGCGCCATCTGGTGGCCGCCGCCGTCTTCCATCTTCTCGTTGGTGATGAAGCCGTTGGTTTTGGCGAACTCGTAGAACTCCGTGCCCGGGTAGGCGTGCGCCACTGACACCTGGATGGTCTCGCAGTCCAGGCTCTTGGCAAAGTTGATAGTGTTGCGGATCGACTCTTTGGTTTCGCCGGGCAGGCCGAGGATGAAGTCGGCGTGGATGGTCAGGCCGAGATCGTGGCAATCCTTGGCAAACTGCCGCGCGCGCTCCACTGTGGCGCCCTTCTTGATGTTCTTGAGGATCTGCGGATCGCCGGACTCGAAGCCCACGATGAGCAGGCGGCAGCCAGCCTCGCGCATGGCCTTCAGCGTCTCGTAGTCCGTGGTGACGCGCGAGGTGCAGCTCCAGGTAAGGCCCAGGGGCTTGAGCTTGGCGCACAGCTCAATGGTGCGCGCCTTCTGGATGTTGAAGGTGTCGTCGTCGAAGAAGAACTCCTTGACCTCGGGGAAGTTCTCCTTGGCCCACTTCATCTCCGCTGCCACGTCGTCAGAGGAGCGCTTGCGCCAGGCATGGCCGCTGAGCGTCTGCGGCCACAGGCAGAAGGTGCACTGGGCGGGGCAGCCGCGCGTGGAGTAGAGCGCGATGTAGGGATGCAGCAGGAAAGGGACGTTGTACTTTGTGACGTCCAGATCCCGCTTGTAGATCTTTGTGGCCCAGGGCATGGCATCCAGATCCTCGACCTGCGGGCGGTCAGGATTGTGCACGATCTGGCCGTCTTTTTTGTAGCTGATGCCCAGAATCTCGGCGAGCGGCTTGCCCTGGGCAAACTCGACGACGGAATAGTCGAACTCGCGGCGGCAGATGAAGTCCAGCGCCCAGCACTCGTTGAGCGCACGGTCGGGATCGGTGGTCACCGGCGGGCCGACAAAGGCGACCTTGATGTTCGGGTACTTGGTCCTGATGGTCTCTGCCAGGCGCTGATCGCCCTCCCAGCCCACGGTCGAGGTGAACAGGACGAGGAACTCGTAGTCCTTGCAGATCTCGATGGTCTCCTCGGCGGAGACGTGGTGCGGGGGCGCATCCAGAAGGCGCGAACCCTCCAGCATGCCGGCTGGGTAGGTGAGCCACACGGGATACCAGTAGGACTCGATTTCGCGCGTGGCAGGCCAGCGCGAGCTTGCGCCACCGTCAAAGTTTTCAAACGAGGGCGGGTTCAGAAAAAGGGTCTTCAGGGGCATAGACATCCCTTCAATTCTAACATTCAGGCAGTTTCCTGAAGGGTTTTCTTTCAGGTTCCGGGACGGGCGGTAGTCAACGGACATTCCTGCCAATCGTACCGGCTGAGCTGTTGCAAACAAAGGAGCTTGAGATGCTTCTCCAGAGAGATTCGGCAGGCACGATGCGAGCGGAAAATTTACGGCGCAAGTACCGTTCCGCTCAGATGCGCTGGCGCAGGGCTATTTTCCCTGCAATTCATTCAACCAGTCCTGCAGGTGGCCGGTGGCACGCAGCAGGCCCAACCGCGCCTTGGTCAGGTCCAGGCCCGCGCTCAGCTCATCTTCGTACTTTTCGCGTTCGTCGATCCGGGCAAGCTGCATCAGCTTGGGGCTGGGTTGCGGCTGCGCATTGGGACCTGCGCCAGCGCCGCTGCCTGAGTTCAGTTGGGTTTCCACTGTCTTCAGTTGCTCGGCGGCAATCTGCTGTTTCAGGCCGGCAATCTCCGCCATCGCGTCCAGTTCCTGAAGCTGCCCTGACAGATCGGCAATCTGAACGTCGTTCTGGCGCCGAGCCTGCTCTGCTTCCACCCTAGCCCGCAGCGCTTCGGCAGCGGACTCCCGCGCCTTGGCGCGGCGCACAAAGTTGAAGATTGGCACGTCGATCGAGATGCCGGAGCTGAAGTTATTCGCGGGCAGAGCTTTGCGGAAGTAGTCGTTGACGCTGTTCAACAGCGTGGTATTGCGGTTGTACTGCGCAAAGAAGCTCAACTGGGGCAGGTAGTTGAGCTGTTCGTCGCCCCGCGCGGACAGTTGCTTTGACAAGGCCAGCAAGTTCGCCGACTCGATTCCAGGCAGCGGCCGCACATGTATCTTGCCGTTGAGTTGGGGAATCTCCGGGATGCTCGCAGGGTCTGTGCTGATGGTCGCGGCGGGTAGCCCGGTCAAGGCGGCAAGCTGGCTGGCTAACGCGCCTGAACGGCTCTGGATGTGAATGAGTTTCAGCCGGGTTTGCGCCGCGGTGAGCCTGGCCTGGAGCACGTCGCTCAGCGGGTCCACGCCGGCCTCGGCGCGCTCCTGCTCAATCTGCACCAGGCGCTGCGCGTCCTGCTGCTCCTGCTGGGCGGCGATCAACTCTCTGTGCAGCGTGTCGAGCTCGATGTAGGCAGTTGAGGCATCCAGCGCGACTTGTTCCTGCGCGTCGGCCAGGCCCTTTTTTGCCGCCTGGAGGCCTTTCTGCGCTGAATCGATGTAGCGCTTCTGCGGGATGCCAAAGACCAGCGATTGCACGGTAGCCGACCAGATGGAGGGAGGCGTGCCTGTAAATCCGACCTCAGGAAATGTTGGCAGCCCGGTCTGGAAGTCGACCGACGGCACAAGCACATCCTTGGTCTGCGAGAGCACGGCCTGCGCCTTGCGCACATCGGCCTCGGCAATCCGCACTTTGGTGCTGTTTTTCTGCGCCAGCGCCACCACGGTGCCCAGCGATACCTGGGCCACAGCCATTCCAGGGGCGGCGATTGCCGCCACAGCCAGCGCCAGCAGCGCCCATCTTCTGCGCGAATTGTCTCTCGTTACCAAGTTGTCTGCCTTGCCTTAGTGAATCGGTTGCTGCGCCGGTTTGTACTCTTGCGCCAGCGCCAGCGCTGCCTGCCGGTCTTTCTCAGCGCCTGCTGCATCGCCCATTTGCGCCTTCAGCCGCGCCAGACGCACCAGCGCTTCAAATGCCGGCGCTTCATCGGTTTTGGACGGGCTGGCAAGATACTCTTCCAGCATCTTGATGGCCAGCGCCGGATTGCGCTTCACCCGGATCAGCACGCCCGCGCCGTCATACAGAGCTACGCCAGCGCTTTTGTCCCGCGCCGCTGCGTCATTCAGATTGCGGATCGCCCAATCCAGCTCTTCCCAGCGGCTGTGCCGCGCGCAAAAGCTGGCCAGCACGGACCAGGCAAAGGCCGGATGCGCATCCTCCGCAGCAGCCTTCTTCAATGCTTGATCGGCGGCGTCATAGTCCTTCTGCTGCTCGGCAATGGCTCCTCGCAGTTCGTCGGCGCGGGCGCGATCCACGCCATCCAGTTGCCGGGCCACTGCCTCAGCCTTGTCCAGGCCGCCGCCAACGATGCTCGGCGCGTCCTTGTCAAACTCTCCCAGATCCGACAGTGCCTCGGCGTTGCGCGGGTTAAGCTGCACCGCGCGCTCAAACTCCTGACGCACCCGCTTGCCCAGGGAATAGGCGCTCAGGAATGAAGCGCGGTCGGCCTTTTCGCCTAATGCCCGACCCAGCCACAGGTGGTAGCCGGAGTTCTGTCCGTCCAGCCGCACCGCCTGCTCACAGGCATCCGCCGCGGCATTCCACTGCTGCAAGGTCAGGTAGACACGGCATTGGAGATTGCTGGTCTCGGCGGTCCGGGGAAGCTCCTGGAGCAGGGCCAGCGCGTGATCCGCCTGGCCGTTGAGCAGGGCAGTCCGCGCCTGCGCCGGAGTCGGGCTTTGCGCGCGCAGCCCGACGGCCGCGCACAGCACAGCGGCCGCGACGCTCCATGCTGGCTTGGGAGTTCGTCTCACCGTACCGCCTTGATGGGCATGCCTTCCTGCAGCGGCTGCCCGTTGAGCGTCCCTGTTGCCACCCAGTCTCCCGGATGCAGACCAGAGAGAATGGCTACCTGGGTCAAATTAATAATGCCCGTCGTCACAGGGGTACGCACCAGTTCATCGCCCACCACCTTGTACACGTAGAACTGGGCGTCTTCTGAGTGCAGCGCCTCGCGGGGAACGCTCAGCGCGTTCGGTTCGCTCTCAATGGTCACCGTTACCGTAACGTTGGTATCCGGCAGCAGGCCATCGGAGTTGTCGTCAAAGGCGATGAGCACGTCGCCCACGGTGCGCGTGCCATAGGTGGCCACCGTGATGGGTGTGCGCACAACGTGCCCGTGCCACTCGCGTCCCGGCATGGCGTCCCACTTGATCAGGGCGGTCTCACCGACGCGGATGCGTCCGATGTCCGGCTCGTCAAAGTAGGCGCGCACGCGCTCATGTTGCAGGTCAGCCAACTCGAGCAGTTGCTTGCCCGCTTCGGCAAATTCGGTGGCTGCCACGTTCAGGTTGTAGACGGTTCCGGCGATCGGCGCGCGAATCTGGGTCTTGTTCAGCACTTCGCGGGCGGCCTGAAGGTTAGCTTCCGCCTCGGCCAGGGTGGCGCGGGCCTGATTTACTTCGTCGGGCGAATAGCGATTGCCGGCCGTTTGCTGCGTGGCCTGCACTGCCATCTGGGCCGCCTGCAAGCGCATCTTTGCCGTGGACACCTCGCTGGCCGATGCGGCGCCCGAGGCAGCCAGTTTTTCCAGCGCCGCGAGGTTATGCTCTGCCTGGGTCACCTGCAGCCGTCCCCGCGCCAGCTCAGCCGCCGAGGCCTGCCGCTGTTCCTGGGTGCCGTTATGGGTGATGGCATCGAGCGCGGCCTGGGCCGACTTGACGCCGCTCTCGGCCCGGGCCACCTGCGCCCGCGCCTCCACATCGTCCAGTTGCATCAGCAGCTTACCTGCCGGCACCTTGTCGCCCGGCTGCACGTAGACAGCCTTGACCGTCGTCGCCAGCGGACTATAAAAGGCGTAGTTCGCCACCGGCTCAATATGCCCGTTGGTGCTTACCGTGTTGACCAGTACACCCTGCGTTGCCTGCGCAATGCGCACCGTCAGCTTGCCCCGCAGCCAGTACCGCGCCGAGAAGAAAACGGCGACCAGCACCACTCCAGTGCCCATCCATAACCACACGCGGCTCTTTTGCGTATCTCGTTCAGCCATTCAGTTAACCAAAGTCAGTATATAAGACTCAAAATCAGGCCCTTAAGAAGCATAAATTTCTGATTCCGCGTCTCATTTCACCGCCACCCACCCCGCCCGTACAATAGGAGCATGGCACTTGAACCCCGCTATACCGATCAGCATGCCAAGGCCGGCCTGGACTTTGCCTTCCCCGCCATTGAGACCTGGCAGAACCAGTTTCCCGGCTACGAGATTCTCATTGACGATCCCGAGCTTACCTCCGTCTGCCCCAAGACCGGCCTGCCCGACTTCGGCACGCTCATCATCCGCTACATGCCCCGCGAGCGCTGCCTGGAGCTGAAGTCGTTGAAGGAATATCTCTTCTGCTACCGCAATCTGGGCATCTTTCAGGAAAACATCGTCAACCAGGTTCTGGAAGATGTAGTGAAGGCCTGCGACCCAGTCTGGGCTGAGATCAAGGGTGAGTTCCGTCCGCGCGGCGGGATCGGCACGACGGTGATCGCTCGCTGGCCCCGCCCGGCGGCCTAAGATTTGGTGCGCGTAACAGGCGCCTGCCCCCTCTGCGCAGGCGTCTGCCCTAATTCCCAATCACTACCTGGCTACGAATCGTGAAGTGGACCAGGATGGACGCATGGCCGGCAGGGCAACCCAGCAGCAGGCCGCGTCCCTGTCCCTTGAACGCGTAGGCAACGTGCGCGATGCCGCTGGGATCGATTCTCGTCACCACCGGCTGCGACACGATGCGAATCTTGTCGATATCCGCGTACTCGGCTACGGCGGAGAGCAGTTGCTCATGCAGTGCCGGGTCCAGAGCGATGGGCACCTGCAGATCGTCGTTCGCTTGCGTGCGGTTGCAATCGACATTCAGCCCTGGGACCTTGTTGTCACGCACCGTCTGAACCGTGTCGATGATCGGATTCTTGCGGTACATGCGGGCAAAGAAGGTGTAGGCATCCGCTGAGCGGCTGCCGGGCTTCACAATGTCGATGTGGTTGGCGACGATCTTCTGCGGTGGCGTATCCGCGTCGCATCCGTAGGTGGCGCTGTAGTAGCTCACCACCCGTGTCCGAGCCCGCAGGTAGCGGCCGATGCCCGCGCCGGCAGGCGTATCCAGGGCCTCAAAGGCGCAGTAGCGGTGGATACGGGCCGTGGTTGCCGAGCTTCTCCAGCGCTGCTCCAGGTCAATCAGGAAGTTGTTGTCGTTACTGGCGCGCAGGTCGGTGAGCAAGGGATCGCTATCGTAGACGCGTGCCAGGTTGGCCACGAACGAGCCCTCGTGCGGCGTGGCATAGGAGACGATGAACGGCACCCGCGCGGCGCTGTCCGGGTGGTTGAGGAGCATCTGCTCGGTCACAATGCCGCCCAGGCTGTGCGCGATGAAGACTACATCCTGGTGTTCCCAGACGTGCTGCTGCTGCAACTGGTTCCACAGAAACTCCGCAAGCTGCACGGTGGAGAGGCGGCCGTGAAGCGTGGGCGTTGGATACTGGGCCACTACGACGTCGGAGTTCCGGAACTGCGGATCGCTCTGGATCATCTGCGGCCAGTAGGCGCCGTTGGCCGCGCGCCACGAATCGCGGTCGCCGTGCAGTCCATGGACAAACACGATCACCCGTGGCTTCAAACTCTGCGCGTTCGCTGCCAGGCAGCCCAGCAGGCATACCCACAAGACCGCGGCAGCGCGTCGCGCCACACTCTCCGGCCTCATTTTTTGTCGCATATCTCTACTGTAGCCGGAGGAGGCGGTTTCGTTTCCTGGCATCCGGGAAGTGACAATCGCGACCATGCACCGGGCGATTAGGATAGGTACGGAGGCAAGTCCCATGCTGATTGTTCACGTGCACGTGCACGTCAAGCCCGAGTCGGTCGCGGAGTTCATGCAGGCCACCATCGAGAACGCCGAGGCCAGCATCCATGAGCCGGGCATCGCCCGCTTTGACGTGGTTCAGCAGCAGGACGACGCCACCCGCTTCGTGCTCGTCGAGGTCTATCGCACGCCGGAGGCGCCTGCTGCGCACAAGGAAACCGCACACTACGCCAAGTGGCGCGACGCGGTTGCGCCGATGATGGCCGAGCCGCGCCAGAGCGTGAAATTCAACGCTGTGTGTCCTGCGCCCGAGGGCTGGTAAACGATGGGCTTCGAGTTTGCCACGGCAACCCGCATTGTCTTTGGCGAGGGCACAGCAGCCACCCTTCCGGATCTTGTGCGCGGCCTCGGCGCACGGCCGCTGGTCGTCACCGGCGCCTCAACTGAGCGCGCCGCCTCGCTCATCGCAGCGCTCTCCGCGGAGGTGTTCCCTGTGGCTGGCGAGCCTACGGTCGAACTGGTGCGCCGGGGCGCTGAGCATGCGCGGCAGGCCGGGTGCGATGTCGTTGTGGCGATCGGCGGCGGCAGCGCCATCGATGCGGGCAAGGCCATCGCTATCCTGGCTACCAACGGCGGCGAGCCACTGGACTTTCTGGAGGTGGTGGGCAAGGGAAGCGCCCTTACCGCGCTGCCACTGCCTTTTATCGCCGTGCCCACTACCGCAGGCACCGGCAGCGAGGTCACCCGGAACGCGGTCATCGCCTCGACGGAACATGGCGTCAAGGCGAGTCTGCGGAGTCCGCTGATGCTGCCGCGCATTGCGCTCATCGATCCCGAGCTCACGTACGCTTTGCCGCCCGCCATGACCGCAGCCACCGGTCTGGACGCGCTGACCCAGCTGATCGAGCCCTATGTGAGCGCTCGCGCGAACCCGCTGACGGACGCCATTTGCGTTGCCGGCATGGGCTACGCTACCGCATCGCTGCGCCGCGCCTTCCACGACGGCGCGGACCGGAAGGCGCGGCATGGCATGGCCCTGGCCAGCCTGTTTGGCGGACTGGCCCTGGCGAATGCTGGGCTTGGCGTGGTGCATGGCTTTGCCGCGCCACTCGGCGGCTCGTGGAAGGCACCCCACGGCGCCCTGTGCGCGGCTCTGCTGCCGCACGGGATGGCTGCCAATCTTGCCGCCCTGCGCGCCCGTGCCCCACAGCATCCGGCTCTGGAGCGTTACACGGCCATAGCCCGCCTGCTGACCGGTAACAGCCAGGCGAGCGCAGAAGAGGGAATGGACTGGGTTCGCGCGCTCTGCGCCGAGCTTGAAGTGCCGCCGCTGCGCACCTGGGGAATCGTCGAAGCGGATCTGCCCGGCGTCGTGGAGAACGCTGCCCGCGCCAGCAGCATGCAGGCCAATCCGCTGCCCCTTACAGCGGAGGAGTTGCTTGCCGTGGTGACCGCAGCGTTCTGAGAGAAGTGCAGGAGATGCAGGTTTTCTGATTTGGCTTGATGAGATCAGTCCTGAGGCCAGAGCGCGCAGACCGCAGCAATCAGCCCGGGAATATCGCAGGGACTGGCTTCCATTGCCGGTTGCCAGCCCAGCTCGCGGAGCGTCTGGCTGGTGATTGGCCCAATCGAAACCGCTGGAACCCCCTTGAAGGGGAAGACGACGCGGGCTTTCCGTGCCGCCTCGGCGAGGTGTGTGACGCTTGACGAACTGGTGAAGGTGGCTGCATCCATGTGTCCATCCAACGCCTCGCGCAGAAGGACCGGAGCGCTCTCTGGAATTTCGTTACGATAGGCATCCACCACGTCGACCGTTGCTCCGGCTGCGCGCAGGGCATCGGGGATGACATCGCGGGCCACGGCTGCCCGCGCCAGCAGAATACGCAGTCCTGCCGCGCGTCCTGCCAGGCTATGCACCAGGCTCTCGCCGACGTACTTTTCCGGTACCAGCGCCACGGTGAAGCCGGCCTTGCGCGCTGCCGCCGCCGTGGCTTCACCCACAGCAGCCACCTTGAGTGAGCGGGGCTGGGTGAGTTCAAATCCCAGCGCCGCCGCGCGCCCCATTATGGCCCGCACGGTATTGGCACTGGTGAGGATCAGCCAATCGTAGCGGAAGAGCATGCGCAGGGCCTGGTCCAGGCCATCCAGGCTGAGCGGTGGACGGATCTCCAGCACGGGAACCTCGACCGGCTCAGCGCCCAGCGCGCGCAATCCATCACTGAGCTTGCCGACCTGCTGCGCGGAGCGGGTGACGAGGATGCGCCGGCCTGCCAGAGGCTGGCTCACTGTGCGTCCCCATCGGGCGAGGCCAGCAACGGCCCGGCGCCGGCATCGAGCAGCATGTGAGCTGCAAGCTGTCCCAGTGCGGCTGGATCGGTGGTTGCCCGGTCCGCCTGATGCTGAATCCGGACCACCTGCCCGGTGGCCGGCGCTGCGACCACGGCAAGAATCTCTACCAGATCAGCGCCCGATACCGCAGAGTGAGCAGGGCGGCAGTGTACGCCGATCGGAACCTGACATCCTCCACCCAGGGCGGCAAGAGCCGCGCGCTCGGCGGTGACGGCATAGCGGGTATCCGGATCGTCGAGGAAAGCAACTGCGGAGAGCGTGGCTTCGTCCCCCTTGCGCGTCTCGATTCCCAGCGAGCCCTGCCCGGCAGCCGGACAGAACTGCTGAGGATCGAGCCGCTGCTTTACCCAGTCGGCCCGGCCCAGGCGGTCAAGCCCGGCGGCGGCCAGCAGAATTGCGTCCACTTGCCCCTCGCCCAGCTTGCGCAGGCGGGTGTCTACATTGCCGCGGAACTCGACGGCATCGATATCCGGCCGAAGCGCCTTGAGCTGCGCGCGGCGGCGCTGGCTGCTGGTTCCCACGCGCGCGCCCTGGGGAAGGTCGGCAAGGTGGGCAAAATGCGGGGAGACAAATACATCCCGGGGATCGACGCGCGGCGGGGTCGCTGCCAGCGCAAAAGGTTCCGGCAGCTCGGTGGGCAGGTCCTTCAGCGAGTGGACGGCCAGGTCGACCGTGCCGGCCGCCAGGGCCTCCTCAATCTCCTTGGTAAACATCCCCTTGGAGCCAACCTGGGCAAAGGGCACCTCTTGCAGACGGGCGCCGGTGGTCTTGATGATCTCGATTTCGACCTCGTGACCCTGGCCGCGGAGCAGCCCGGCGATATGATTGGCCTGCCAAAGAGCAAGCTGGGAGCCACGGCTCCCAATGCGCAACTTCATGAGTGAGCCTCGGCGTGTGTTTCGGTTTCGGCTTTGGTTTCTGCCGGTTGGGAGGCGTCGTTCGTTGCCGGTTGTACAGGCGCCGGGACGGAGACAGACCAGACATCGCAGAGCGTATCGAGGCGGACGGAGTCACCCTCGCGGGCAGCCTGCTTGAGGGCCTGCATGGGTGGATGAAGAAACTTGTTGACCAGCCCGCGGGTGAGCGCTTCCACAGCGGCCTGCTGCTCCGGCGTCAGCGTGCCCAGGCGCGCATGCATGCGGCGGATCTCCGACTGGCGAATCTCTTCGGCATGGCGTTGCAGGGCAACAATGGCGGGAGCGACGTTCACAGTGCGCTGCTTCTGCTGGAAACGCTCAACTTCGGCGGCAATCAACGACTCGGCATCGCCGGCCTCGCGGGTGCGCTCGGCGATGTGAGCGGCGGCCACCTGCTGCAGGTCGTCGATATCGTAGACAAAGATGCCGTCCAGCTTGTTCATCGCCGGGTCCACGTCGCGGGGCACGGCGATGTCGATGAAGAACATGGGCCGGTTGCGGCGGCGATGGAGAAACGCTTGCCCGTGTTCGGGGCGGAAGATGGCATGCGGCGCACCGGTAGAACTGATGACAATATCCGCTTCGCTGGCCATGTCATGGAGCTGCTCGAAGGGAATGACGCGTCCGTTGAACTGCTCCGCCATGCGGGTAGCGCGCTCGATGGTGCGGTTGCTCACGAGGATGGTTCCGGCGCCCTGCTGGACCAGGTGGCGCGCGGCCAGTTCGGTCATCTTGCCGGCGCCTACCAGGAAGACGGTGCGTCCCTGCAGGGAACCGAAGATTTTGCGGGCCAGATCGACGGCAACCGAGGCGATGGAAACGGAGTTGGAACCGATCCCAGTTTCGCTACGGGCTTTTTTGGCAGCGGAAAAGGCGCTTTGCAGCAGGTGCTCCAATTGTCCTGAAACCGTGCCGGCGGCACGCGCGACGGCGAATGCTTCTTTTACCTGGCCGAGAATCTGAGGTTCGCCGACCACCATGGAGTCCAGGCTGGCGGCGACACGGAAGAGGTGATTCACGGCATCGCGGTCACGATACTCATAGAGGTGCGGAGCAATCTCTGCCGGGTCCAGCCCGAAGTGGTCCGAGAGAAAATCGGTGAGCCGGATATCCTCTCCTTCGACCGCGGCGAGCAACTCAACCCGGTTGCAGGTGGAGACGATCATGCACTCGGTGACGCCGGGCTGGGAGGCGAGTGCGCGCGTGGTCTCGGGCAGCTCATCGCGCCCGATGGCGACTCGCTCACGCAAGGCGATGGGCGCGGTCTTGTGATTTACGCCGATGAGTGTGAGAGTCATCGCGGACCGAACCTGTGTACCTGGCTGAAGAAATTGGCAATCCAGACGGCCATCATGATGACCAGGACCGCGCCGGAGACGTAGGCTGCCTTGCGGCCGCGCAGTCCGGCACTGCGGCGGATCAGCAGCAGAAGTACGTAGACGATCCAGCTAACGAAGGATGCGACGATCTTGGGGTCGAGGAAAAAGGCTGCTCCGACCGTTGTTTCCTGCACCAGAACGGAGCCGATCACCAGGCCTACCGTCATGCAGGGAAAGCCGAACTCAAGCGTGGCGAGCGCGAGCCGTTCCAGGGTATCCAGCGGCGGCAGCCATTCCAGCGGGAGCCAGCGGGAGCTTTCGCGGGCGGTGAGCTTGCTCTTGATGCGGCGCTCCTGGACGAGGTACATCAGGCTGGCCAGCAGGCTGAAGCAGAGCGCAGCGTAGGCCAGCATGAGGGCAATAATGTGGGCAACCAGCCAGCTTGTGCGTACCCCTTCCGAGGGGAAGACGTAATGGCCCGGCCCCAGCGAGGGGAAGAGCACCAGAAAGAATGTGGCCGGTAAAGCAAAGATTCCAAGCGAGATGGCGTCGTAGATCCACCAGACCAGAAAGAAGAGTCCGGCGAAGGCAAAGCCAAGCAGGGACTCGATCTCGTAGACATGAACGGGCATCCAACGGTGCGCCAGGACCAGCATTTCCACGACGGAGACGAAATGAAAGAAGAAGGCCATGCCGCCCAGATGAACGCAGATCTTGCGCCAGCGGAGCTGGTCGTAGAGCACGGCAGGGAAGACGGCGGCGCAGGCCGTAGCGTAGAGAATTGCCGCAACTCGTAGCCAGAGGAGGAACATCTCGTTACTCACCATAAAAGGATAAAGGGCAGGTCTACTGTGATGTAAATCACTAAATACAGAGTTTATTCTCGGTTTTCAGGATGGATTGAGGGCGGCCCCGGGAGTGGAGGGAGCGCTGCTTCCGCAGCGGACTCACGCGGGCGAGAGCGGCGCATCCGGAAGCGAAATGCGATGTGGCCTGGATTTGGCGGTGGATAGAGTAAGGTCTGACCTGCAACTGAATGTTGCAACGTAGCCAGTTCTATGGCCATGAGGGAAAATCAAGTTTGACTGTACATTGGCGTGATTGTTCCGCATAGTGGTCTGCGAGGAGCAGACGACGTATCTAGTGCGTTTTATCGATTTTGCAGTTGACAGTTGCTGCTCGGTTATAGAAAACTGGAGCCACTCTAAAAAGAGGTCAGACCTCCTGGCTTCGGATAGTTAGATCGCAAGAACGTGGCCGGGAGTTTCAATTCATCAAAACACAGATAGTTAAGGAGAAAATGATGAGGCATTTTCATGGGTACAGACGCATGCGCGCCTGTAGGCCAGCAAACGCATCTGACTTTCAATTCACCAAGTGGAGCTGGTTGGGGCTTTTGCTTTTGGCCCTTGCGGTTCCTTTTGGTGTGAAGGCGCAGATGGCAGGCACTGGCGCAATTGCCGGCACAGTGACGGACGCAACGGGAGCGGTGGTGCCGAACGCGTCGGTTACGGTGACTTCCAACTCCACCAATACCAGCACGACGCGCAAGACGACGACCGCTGGTTACTACAACGTGACGCCCCTGACGCCGGGTGTGTACTCGGTGAAGATTGAAGCGAAGGGCTTCCAAGCGTACGAGCAGAAAAACATCAACGTCAATGCTCTGGCAACGATTTCCGTGAATGCGCGGCTGTCGGTAGGCACCGAGCAGCAGACGGTAACCGTGACCACGGCGCCTCCGGTGCTGGATACGACGGATGCGACCCTGGGCGCGGCGATGGACAATGAGATGTATTCGAGCCTGCCGTTGGAGATGGGGCAGGGGGGCAGCGGCGACCAGCGGCGCGCCACGGACTTTGCGTATTTGATGCCCGGCGTTTCGGCCACATTTGTGGGCAGCGGCAACAGCACGGATGCCTCGCCCGCTGTGAATGGCGGCAATCCCAAGGGCGGTGTTTCCGAGATCTACATCGACGGTATCAACCTTCCTGAGGCGGATGGTATCGGCGATCCGCGTTTCACCTGGACCGCCTTTGGCGTGGACTCGATCGATCAGTTCCAGGTGCAGACCACGGGCTACTCGGCGGAATACGGCGGCGAGGGTGTCCAGAACTACTCCATTAAGCAGGGCGGCAACCAGATCCACGGATCGGTGTACGAGTATCTGCGCAACACGGCACTGGATGCGTGGCCGTTCACGAGCAAGGTTCCCACGACGATTATCCCGAAGGACGGCGGCGCGCCAACCCAGTGCGTCTTCGGTTCGCCGGCTTCCAGTTCGTGCGTACCGGGCGGCATCAAGCCTGTGGAGCATATGAACGAATACGGTATTGCCATTGGCGGTCCCGTGATCAAGAACAAACTGTTTCTTTTCGACAACTGGGGCGAGTACCGCGAATCGCTCGGACCTCGCGCCAAGGCTCAGACGATCCCCACGGCCGCGATGCTGGGCTACACCGCCAGCGGACAGTCTCTGGGCTACGCGGATTTTTCAGGGTATGCGGCGGCAAATCCCGGGTATCACATCTACGATCCGGCATCACAGACCCCGAACTGCAACGGCAGCAGCGTACCCTGCTCGCGCACGCAGTTTGCCAACGATCAGATCCCGGCCAGCCGCTTTTCATCGGCAGCTGCCTACATCAACAAGTTCATGCTGCCCTATGAGAAGCAGGCCAGCCAGAACAGCTACTCCAACAACATCATCACCGGATATGGTTCGGGCCTGTACAACTGGTATGAGTCGGGCCGTATCGACTACGACATGAGCCCCTCGAACCAACTGAGCCTGATCATTGCCTTCGGCCGTCAGGCCAGCACGGGCCCCAACGCGGGCGGCGCAGCCAATCAGCTTGGACCTCCGTTCAACACGGCACAGGCTTATGCGCCCAAGACGACGGTGGATATTCTGAAGGACACCTGGGAGATCACGCCCAACATGGTGAACCAGTTCGCGCTGGCATTTGGGCGTTACACCAGTCTGTCAGTGACTCCCAACCAGGCGGCTATCTACGCTGCTTCCAGCACGGGCCTGGCGGGAACGCCGGCCGGGCAGGCGAGCATTGGCTTCCCGGGCATCAACTTCAGCGGCGGTCAGGACACCCCGGTGAAGGAGGGTGGCTATAGCTGGAATGACAAGACCAACAATACGTACACCCTGACGGACAACGTGCAGTGGCAGCATGGCAAGCACAACTGGACGTTCGGTGGACAGCTAGTCGAGGTGCAGTTCAACTACCGGAGAAATCTGACCGATTCTTCGCCGCTGAGCTACACCTTCTCCAACACGCAGACCGCTGACTTCACCACCAGCACCAATCTCAACTCCTCGACAGGTTCGGCGGTAGCCAGCTACATGCTGGGCGCCGTGGGGTCCAGTTCGGTTGAGGTGGGAATCCCGGGACTTGGGTCGCGCTGGCTGAATCCCTCCTTCTGGGTGCAGGATGACTACCGGTTCACCCCCAAGCTCACCATCAACGCCGGCTTGCGCTGGGATATCTTCCCGCCGATCCATGAGGTGCACAACCTGTTTACGTGGCTGAATCCGACGGGCCAGAACTCCGTGACCGGCAACCTGGGCACGCTGGAGTTCGCGGGCAGCGGATCAGGGAACTACTACTCCGGCAAGAGTTCGCCCTCGTCGACCTTCTACCGGAATATTGCCCCGCGCATTGGACTGTCCTACGCCTACGACTCGAAGACGGTTCTGCGCGCCAGCTACGGCCTGGCCTTTGCACGCGGAGACTGGACGAGCGGCAGCCAGTCGGGGTCTCCCTCGACGGTAGGCCTGGCTCCTTCGGCTTCGGCTCCCGCAGGCATCAGCGGCGCGCCGTCGTTCTACTGGGATAACTCAACGTGCGGCGCCAACAATAATGATGGCGTGCCCTGCGGCTGGACTGGTTCGGTTGCCGCTCCGGCGCCGCCTGCCGGCGGAACCAGCCTGGCTGAGTTCGGCACAACCAACACCTCAACGCTTAAGAATGCCGGCGGCGCTGGCATGACCTACTGGGATCCCGCTCTGGGCGCCCGGACACCGGAGTACATCAACTGGACGCTGGGCTTTGAGCGCCAGTTGACCAACGACATGTCTCTGAGCGTGAGCTACGTAGGCAGCGAAGGCCACTTTATCCAAGTGTCCAAGGCAATTGGCTCACGGAACAACGAACTGCCTGAATCCATGGCGGCACTGGCCGGGTATAACGTCGTCGGAAACGCCGCCGTCCCCTGCTCAGGCGCAGCTTGCACGGCGCCGCTGCTGACGCAGAAGGCAACGGCCGCGAATCTGGCTCTTGCCCAGAGCGCGGGATTCACGCCACCCAACCCGTACACGTCGGCCACGTACTATTCCAGCAACACGGTCAACCAGTACTACACGGCGTTCCCGCAGTTTACCGGCGTGAGCGATACCACCAGCTTTGTGGGCAATGAGAACTGGAATGCACTGGAGATCACGCTGAAGCAGCGTCCGGCGCACGGCCTGAACTTCATGCTCAACTACACCTACTCGAAGTCGATCGATGACCTGGGCACCTTCCGCGTGGGAGACAACCCGCGGCTTGATCGCTCGATCTCGCAGGGCGACATTCCGCAAAACCTGACCGCCACGGTGGTGTACCAACTGCCTGCGGGCAGGGGACACTTCGGTGGCGATAACCTAGCCTGGCGGGCCATTGCCAGCGACTGGACGCTCTCCGGCATCAGCTACTACCACTCGGGGGCACCGATTGCCGTGACTGGATCGGGCTGCGGCGGCGCTGGAATCCTCAACCAGTGCATGCCCAGCATCGTTCCGGGTCAGAAGGGCCGCATCAGCGGTGGTTACGGGAAGCATCTGACCGCAGCTCCGGGATCGCCCAACTACTTCGGCAACGTGCAGTACATTAACCCGGCTGCGTTTACCGTACGTACCGCCGGCAATACGGCGAATTACGGAACGGTGGTTGGGCAGGCCAACAACGTTGGCAATGGACCCGATCTCTATGTGCCGGGCAACGCGCCGCGCGTGGGGGCGCTGGGACTGCGCGGGATGGGAGCCTACAACGTGGACCTCGGCTTGCGCCGCACCTTCGCGATTTATCACGAGTGGAAGTTCCAGTTTGAAGCCGACATGCTGAACGCGACCAACCACGTGGTGTGGAATGCGCCGGATGCAGTGGCCAACAAAAGCGGTTTTGGAGAATTGACCAGCGTGGCCAACAACCCGCGCGACGTTCAGCTCTCCGGCCGCATCACCTGGTAACTGGTATCCGCACTGCTCCATCTGCAACTAGCGCCGCCGGAGGCTTCCGGCGGCGCATTTTTTGGGCAATCGCACAGGTCGAAAATCCTGATTGTGTCGGG
>DAIDGZ010000029.1 GCA_027452125.1 Acidobacteriaceae bacterium
GCAGATCCTCACCACGCACTCGCAGATGCCGCTCCCCGCCTTCGCCAGCCTCTCCGCCTGGCAGGCGCGTCGCGCTTTTCTCCGCAACCAGGTGCTGGTCGCCGCTGGCCTCTCGCCGCTGCCGCCCAAAACGCCGCTCCACGCGCAGGTCTTCGGCAGGATTGAGGGCAAGGGCTACACCATTGAGAAGGTGCTCCTCGAAACCTTCCCCGGCTTCTATCTCGGCGGCAATCTCTATCGCCCAGTCAACAGCTCCGGCAGGCATCCCGGCATCCTCAATCCTCACGGCCACTGGCCCTATGGCCGTCTTGAGAACGAGTCCGTCGACTCCGGCCCCGCACTCGGCATCAGCCTCGCCCGCCAGGGCTACGTCGTCTTCGCGTATGACATGGTGGGCTACACCGACACCCTGCAGGTCCCGCACCGCTTCGGCAGCCCTGAGATGTCTCTCTGGTCCTTCGGCCCCTTCGGCCTCCAGCTCTGGGATTCCATCCGCGCCCTCGACTTCCTCACCTCGCTGCCCGATGTGGACACAACACGCATCGGCATGACCGGCGCCTCTGGCGGTGCTACCCAGACCTTCACGCTTACCGCCGTCGATAACCGTGTGCAGTTTGCCGCGCCCGTCAACATGGTCTCCTCCATCATGCAGGGCGGCGACCTCTGCGAGAACGCGCCCGGCCTGCGCATCGGCGCCAGTAACGTGGAGCTCGCCGCTACCTTCGGCCCGCGGCCCATGTTGCTCGTCTCGGACACCACGGACTGGACGCGTAACATGCCCCGCGTCGAATACCCCGCCATCAAGCGCATCTACCAGCTCTTCGGCCCCGGCGACACCCTCAGCACGGTCCAATACAAAGCCGTGCACAACTTCAACCAGGACAGTCGCGAGGCCGTCTACCGCTTCTTTGCCCAGGTCAACCCCGGCCTTAGCAACCCGCGCGAGTTGAAGGAACACAACATCTCCGTACCCATGTTGCAGGACATGCTGGTCCTCTCCAACCGCGCTCTTCCCTCCAACGCGCTCGATCTCGATGGCCTCTTCCGCGCCTGGCGCTCCATGGCCGACGCGCAGAACCGGCAATCGCAAAGCGATGCCTTCCTCCGCGCCCGCCTGCTCCAGACGCTGGCTGCCGAGAACCCTGCCGAGGTCCTCGCCGAGCAGCATGGCAGCGCCATCACGCTCAGCCGTCCCGCCGCGCACGATCGCCTCCCCGGACTCTACCTGCCCGGCAAGGGTGATCTCGCCATCGTCATCGATGCCCACGGCTCCGCCGCCGCGCTCGCCAGTCCGCTCGTGACCCAGTTGCGCAGGCAGCATCACGCGCTTCTGCTTCTGGATGTCTTCCAGACCGGTGCCGCCCTCGCCCCGCGCGGCCACATCGAGCCCATGCCAACCGTACCGCCGGCCAGCATCTCCGATGCCCAGCTCGAGCAGCGCAACAACCTTGGCGCCGATGATCCGCTGTTCGTGCCCTACAACGTCACCGACGATCAGGGCCGCGTGCAGGACATCCTCACCGCCATCGCCTGGGCTCATGCCCACGGCCACGCCAACATCGCTCTCTATGCCCACGGCGACGCGGCGCTCTGGGCCACCTTCGCCGCCGCCGTCAGCAGCTCGCCCGTCACACTGCATCTTGAAGATGTGCCCCAGATGCTCACCGCCGCCGACTACCTCGCGCACTTCGACGTTCCCGGCATTCTGCGCGCCGGCGGCCTGCCCGTCTCCGAGCAGCTCGCCGCCCATCACAGCGAGCCAATGCGATAGACGCCCTATCCTGCGCGGTTCGCGCTGCTGCTGCGCGAACCGCCCAAGACTGTGTCACACCTCGATCGCCACCACCTCGTGGTCCAGTATCGATGGCACCGTCAGCTTCAGGGCATCTCCTTCCCGTTCCACGGCCACTGTCGTGCCCGCCGCCAGCAGCCGGGCCTGCTTCGCACCTAGCGCCTCCGGCACACGCAGCCGCACCGTCTGCGCTCCTATCGGAAAGAAATCCCGGTACGGCCCCTTCATCGTCATCGGATTCGTCAGGTTTACAAGATGCACGGTGATCGCCCCCTCGCAACGCCACGCCGTCACATCCAGCAGCCCCGGTCCTTCCACCTCCACCTGCGCAGGCTCGTTGATGGCCCAGCGCAGCGTGTTGCGCATCATCTTCAGGTGATCCGCGTTCAACACCTCCCAGAAGGTGCGGTCGATGTCGAAGGGGAAATACGCCACGCGCCCGCCCGCCTGGCGCAGATACAAGCACGAAATGTCTGTCCTCGGCACGCGCGGATACACCTCTTCCATCGGTAGGTCCGGATAGCTCGGAATCAGCGTAAACGGCGTCTCGGCAAACCGCTGCCGCGGCGTCACCTCCAGCCGTTGCACGCCGTTGATCACGCGCGGCGCATCCTCGAGCCCCGCAAACAGCGGCGAGTGTGGCAGCGCCTCGTGCTCCAGCCGGATATACGAGTTCTGCATCGGCCCTTCCTGCTTGCCCGTCCAGTCCACGCCAAACAGGTCAGCCAGTCCCAGGTTTTTGCGCCGCACGCCACGCTCGTCATAGAGGCTCGTCTCATACGTGGCGATCACGCTGCCGCCGCGCGCCACAAATGCCCGCAACTGCGCGCACTGCGCCTCGCTGAGCGCTGCAATATTCGGCAGAATCAGCGTCTTGTACGCCGCCAGGTGGTCCGCATCCAGCAGCTCGTCGTGCACCATCTCAAACGGTACACGCGACTCCACCAGCGCCTGGCACCAGCCCAGCGCGTAGTCCTCCACCCTGGCCCGCGCCTGCGGGCCGCCATACCACCAGGCCGTCTGCTGCGAATACACCACCGCCACCCGCGCCAGCGCCCGCTGCTGCCGCAGATATTTGCTGTTCTCGGCCGTCCACACCAGCAGTTCTTCCACGCCTTTCAGCCAGCGCTCGTCATGCAGCGTGCCGCTGAACTTGCTGCACCACGGCCGCATTCCGTTGGCAATCGCCTCCATCGTCCAGATGCGAATCTCCGCGTCGCTGGTTACGCTGTCCTTCCAGCGGTAGCGCTCCTCCAGGCCCACGCCAAACAGGCCGATCACCGGCTTCGTGCCCATGGTGGCCCGGCACTCCTTCGCCGTCTTGCCGATGAACCACGGCGCTGCCAGTCCGCTGCGTCCCTGACGGTCGGCCACCTGCATCGGCATGCGCCGCGCCATCTCCACATCGTCCAGCGAGTTCAGAGCGCCGCCGCCATTGTTCGGAATCGACGCCGACTCCGGATTCACCGCGCGAATCGTCGTGTTCCACAGATCAACCAGGCTCAGCAACCGTGCCTGCCGCCACCCCATCCACGCCTGATACGCGGCATCCTCATGGTTCACCGCGCGCGGCAGTAGCATCCCCGTAGCCTTCTTGAAGCTCTCCACGCAATGGACGCAATAGCAGATGCCGTTGCCGTCCCAACGGTTATGAAAGAGACCGTCCACGCGATAGCGCGTCATGATCTCCTTGTGCACGGCCGTCATGAACTCAAAGTTGTACGGTCCATAGGCGCAGGTCAGCCACATATTCGGCGAAGCCCAGTGGCGCCGCGGCCTGCCTTCCACATCCACGGCAATCCAGTCCGGATGCGCTGCCTTCACGTCGTCATACGTCGCATGCGGATCGGTGCGTACCAGCACCGACATGTCCATCTTGCGGCAACCCGCGATCAGCTCGCCCAGCACGTCGCGATCGCCAAGCCACTTGCTGCGGTGGTGAAACGGAACCTGCGTCGGATAGTAGGCCACGCACCCGCCGCCACTCAGGCACACGCCCTCTGAGCACGTCCGCTTGAAGTAGTCCAGCCAGAACCCTGGATCGTAGTGACCTGGGTCGTCCTCCACCAGCGTCAGCTGGAACCAGCGCATCGGCCGCGTAGCCCATGCTGGAGCCCCGTCGTCGCCATTTCCTGCGCTCGCCTCGCCCCACAATCGGCCCGGCGTCACATGCGCCAGCGCCGCACCGGAGCCTGCTGCGGCCGTTGCCTCCAAAAACTCGCGTCGTGTCAGAGTCTGCGGTTTCATGCGCGCCATTGTAGCTGCGCCATGCCATCGCGCGCCAAGTGAGCCGGACTACACTATCCCCGTATGCGTCTCTTCGTCGGCATCCCGCTCGGCTCCGCTGCCAGCTCCGCTCTGGAAGCGCTCGTCTGCCGTCTGCGCCCGCATGCCAAAGACCTCCGCTGGACCGCACCCGCCTCCTGGCACATCACGCTGGAGTTCCTCGGCGCCGCCACGCCGCCGCAGTACGATCAGCTCCTCATCCACCTGGCCGCCGTGCGTCATGCGCCCATCGCAATCCATCTCGATAAGCCCGGCATCTTCGACCGCGCCGGCGTCTTCCACACTGCCATTGCGCCCACGCCCCCACTCGCCGCCCTGCAAAGCCTCGTCGCCGCCGCCGTGGCTCAGTGCGGGTTCGTACCTGACGCGCGCCCCTACCATCCGCACATCACCCTGGCCCGCGCCAAAGGTCCTGACCGCCTGCGCACGCTCCGCGCGCTTGAGCCCTACATCGCGCACACGCCCACCCTGCCCGGCTTCACCGCGCATGAATTTCTGCTCTATGAGAGTCACCTGTTGCCCGCAGGCGCCGAGTATGAGGTGCGCGCCCGCTTCCCGCTCCGCGTTCAGCCCGCTGCGCCTAGCACCTGTTCGTAGTAGCGCACATAATGCGGCACCACCAGCGACGCGCAGAACCGCTGCTGCGCCGTCCTGCGCGCTGCGCAGCGCATCTCCTCCAGCCGCGCGCGGTCGTGCAACAGGCTCAGGACGCCCTGCGCCATGCCATCCACATCGCCCACGTTGTAGAGCAGCCCGGTCACCCCGTCGTCTACCAGTTCCGGCACGCCGCCCACCCGCGTGGCCACCGGGGGCACCTTGCATGCCATCGACTCCAGCGCCGCCAGCCCAAAGCTCTCCAATTCGCTCGGCAGCAGCAACACGTCCGCCAGCGGCAGCAGTTCGTTCACCCGGTCCTGCTTGCCTAGAAAGTGAATGCGCCCATGGATGCCCAGGTCGTGCGCCAGCCACTCCGCGGCCGAGCGGTCCGGCCCGTCGCCCACCAGCACCAGTTGCGCTGGAATCTCCCGCGCCACCTGCGCAAACACCTTCACCGCGTCCGTCACCCGCTTCACCGGCCTGAAGTTGGACAGGTGCATCAGGATCGCCTCATCCGGCCTGGCCAGCCTGGCTCGCGCACGCGCACGCGCCTCCTCGTCCTTCAGCGGCGTGTACACATCGCAGTTCACAAAGTTCTCAATCACCTCAATCGTCCGGTCTACCTTGAAGTCCTCCATCGTCTTTTCCTTCAGGTAGCGCGAGATGCTCGTCACGCCATCGCTCTCCTTGATTGCGTGTCGCGTAATCGGCAGATAGCTGCGGTCCAGCCCCACCAGCGTAATGTCCGTGCCGTGCAGCGTGGTCACAAACGGCAGCCTGCGCCCCTGCGCCGCCAGCATCTGCCGCGCCAGCAGCGCGCTCACGGAGTGCGGTATGGCATAGTGCACGTGCAGCAGGTCCAGCGCATAAAACTCCGCTACCTCCGCCATCCGCGAGGCCAGCGCCAGATCATACGGAGGAAACTCAAACAGCGGATAGTTCGACACCGGAACCTCGTGGTAAAAGATGCCTTCCTCCCGCCCGTTCAACCGAAAGGGTTGCGAGTAGGAGATGAAGTGCACCTCGTGACCCAGAGCCGCCAGTTCAATGCCCAGCTCCGTCGCCACCACTCCCGAACCGCCATAGGTCGGGTAACACGTAATCCCGATGCGCATGATGCCTTCTTTTCTAGAGAGATTTTTTGTAGAACTCGCCGCGGATTGCCCCACGCCCGCGGAGAACACCTTTAGTTGGACGTCCCCGCTCCCCGCGAAGATGCAATACCCGGGTTAGGGCCTGTCCACCGGCAGGTCCGCAAATCGCGCCAGCTCCACACCGGCGCACTCCGCCACCGCGCGCAGCGCCTCCTGCTCCACCACGCGCGACTCGCGCAGCCGTGTCCGCACCAGCGCCAGCTCCGCGTCGTTATACCCAGGATGCGCCACCAGCTCCCACGTCCCCGCCGGCGCCGCCCGCAGCAGCCCCCGCACCGTCTCCGCATCCAGAGACCCAGTGGCCAGCACGCCCAGCGATCCATCCGTCGTCACAAAGCCCTCTTCGGCCACAATCCGTGCAAAAGCCCGCCGCATCTGCGACAGCACAGCCACTTCTGCCCGGCGCACCCAACCCGCCCGCTTGGTTGCCCTCCGGCTCCACACCGGCTCAAACGGGTTCCGCACCCGCCGGATTCCCGCCCGCCGCGCGGCTCGCAACACCGGCCGCAGCACTGCCGGAAACATATGCGTATGCTTGTGCGTGTCCACGTGGTCCAGCGCCACGCCTGCCGCCTGCAGATGCGTGATCTGTGCGTAGGCCTCGGCCTCCATCTCCTGCGCGCGCGTCGCAGCCGAACCCGCCCCTCCCCGTTCCAGCCCGTAGAGCCACCTCACAAACTTGCCCAGAGTGGGCGAAAAGCATCCATCCACTGGATCAGCCAGATGAGGAATATCCCGCGTCGCTGAAAGCACCGGCTCGCCATCCACCAGCACCACGTGGCAGCCCACGCCCAGCGTCGGAGTCGCCCTGGCCATCGCAATGGCCTCCTCGGTCGCCCGCGCCCGCGCCATCAGCGTGGCGCTGGTCAGCACTCCCGCCCGGTGCAGCTCAACAATGGCGCGATTCACGCCGCTGGTCAGCCCAAAGTCGTCGGCATTTACGATCAACCGTCTCACCGGGCAAGTCTATCAATCGCCGCGCTCTCCGCGCAGACGCGTCTCTGCTGCTATGATGAAGAAGGCCTTTTCATGGCCTCCCGCCACCGTGGGCGGATAGCTCAGTTGGTTAGAGCGCCTGCCTTACAAGCAGGATGTCGGGGGTTCGAGTCCCTCTCTGCCCACCATTTCAAATACGAATCCAAACATCCGCCACAGGTTAGCAGGATGAACCGCCTGCGACTCCCGTTCTACCTCCCCTGTCCGCACTGCCCGTGCGGCCAAAGCGGCGTGGTGAAGCTGAGCAGCACCGCCGGTGGATCGTTCGGGCATCCCCCGTCCGGCCCCACCATCCAAACCGATCCCCTCAACGCGTAATCAGAAATGTTTGCCGGACGATCTCCGCTGTTCTTACCGCAGGCGCAGTACTCCGTCCCCATTGCCATGCGGCCACGGTCACCGCCACCGGATACCTCGACCTCGGCGGAATTTTTGTGAAAATCAAGCGGCGGCCCTCCACGAACGCTGGCCCCGCAACCACAAAAAACTGTACCCGAAGCCCGGCATCCGAACTTGCCCGCAGAGTGATCGACGTGGTCCCCGCCTTCACATTCTCAATATTCTTGAATGTGATCGTTTGCGGCCTTCCCTGCTCATTCCTCTGCAGTTGGATGTGAATCGGCTGCACCGATGCCCGGATTGTCGGTGTCCCCTTGAGCCGTGCCAAAAGATAGATCGCCTGCTGGGGATAGCCGCGATCGAGCATGATACGGAATCGATCCGGACCGGCTGGCCTGACTGCGCCGCAGAGCCACTCTATCCTCGGTGCCTCTGCTCCCAGGGCAAGTGGCTGTCCGGCATCGGCAAAGTTGCTGGGAATCTTACTGAGAGCCACACTGCGTAGCGAAAAGCTGACGCCATCCGCTTCCATACTTGGAGTCAAGCTCGATATCCCATTGAAGTTGAAGGGCACAGCATTCCCTGCTCCATCGATAAAGCCCGGCAGTTGCGTCTGCGCCTTCCAGTCGATGTCGGCAATCGATTGCGCTTCTACCGCGCTCTGCTTGTCAAGAAACCACGGAACCGCTCGCTTTTCCTGAGCCACGCTGGAAAACGCGGCAACCGTGTATCGGGCATGTCCCGGAACCGGTAGATCGGCAAGATATCCATGGCGCAAATCTATAGATTTGAGAGTGTCGCTTCCGTCACCCGATAGCCGCGCCTTGCAAACCATATCGATGTAATGGGCAACGTAAGCCACCAGCCGCTCCGAAACATCGAAATGTCCACTCCCTCCATCCACGACCATGCTCAACGGCCAGGCAGGATACTTCTCTCGCTGTGTGAGGATCTTGTCATAGGCGCTGAGGTCGTTCCAACGCCCGCGAATGTCCACTTTGTCTTGTCCCCACTCCTGGGCGGTGCCGTAAATTACCAGAGCTGGTGTCGTTCGATTCTGCGGAGGAATGTGCGCATTCTTCAACCAGATGCCGGCGATGCACCGTTGCGGAGCCGCTTCCACCAGAGCATCCACCATCAGCAGATGCCCTGACTCGCCCACCGGCAACCAGGGCACAGTGGCCACCTCCTCATAGCCTGACGTCTTCGCTAATCCGTCCAGAAGCCTCTGCAGAAAGCCGACGATGGTCTGGTATTCATTCTTTCCCCGCGAATCCCAAAAGGATGGCGTGCTCCACACAATCCCCAAGTCATTGTCCGCCGCCACCCGACGGATCAAGGGATTCTCCACCAGCATCTGTTCCGGAACATTAGTGCCCATGATGATGAGGCCGCGAATCCGCCTGCAGTGCTCCGGTATCCAAAGGTACGCCGTCGCATTGCTTGTGGCCCCATTCGCCCATGTCTGGGTGCCGCTCTGCATATACTGAAAGACCTCATTGCCTTCCGCTGCAGTGGGCATGCGCGCCTCGGCGACTCCCACCCCATGACCGAGAAAAACAAGCGCCATCACAACTCTGAGGACTATCTTCACCATGTCCCTTCCTCCAAAACGCTCAGTTTCGACACAAGTTGATGCCAGCATCTTGATCACCTTCCGCCTGCGCCTCATAACACTCGTATCACTGGAACAATTAAACTCTGGCGGCGCCAAGTAGACTGTCATTCCTGATCAGAACGATACGGTCCGGCGTTGATACCGCCCTCAGCCCAGCTAGAGTCTAGCAACGCCACAGTAGCCGTTGCCCATCTTGGAGTAATTCGTCAACACAATGGTCGATTTATCCGGAAGCTTAATCGCTTCCAGCAAACATCCCCTGGATTTATCTACCAAACGCGCCATGCGCGAAAACTACAAGAGATTCTCTGATTTCTGCAATTGTCACTGCATGCGGACTTTAATAAGGTAAACGCAGTCATCGCACAGCATTTACATGAGGCACTGCAACTCTAACTTTCGTCCACAAGCATATCGATTCGCGTCACTGGAACTTGCATATCGATACTTCCAGGCGGTCTTCGCCCGCATCCTAAGTGCATCTTTCAGTCCGGTGTACGGCTATGGTGGACAGCAATTGCAGCGCGAATGATCAACACGGGGCAATCGAAGCAGCAATGCCTCAGATCATCATGAAACTGGTGCAGCAATAATTGATGGAGACTTTTCGATGCGGTATCGGCATTATTACTTCTTTGCAATTCTTGGATTTCTGGCAGTCGCTCTGCAAGCCCAATCCAACCGCACCAGCTTGGGCCCATTTCCCGCCAACGATATTCCCGAACAGGTGGGAACCTCGCTCGCAGAGCACTTCTTGACCAGCCCACATCAGTACCCTCAGAGTCCAACTCTGCATTATTCTGAGGTCGCTTCCTGGTACGGCGCGCTCACCATCGCACGAATCACGCACAATCAGGATTTACTCCGTAGATTGACGATGCGATTCGACTCGCTCATGCCAGGCGGGCGCGAAGAGGCATTGACTCCAAAACGTGATCACGTGGATGATCTGATCTTTGGCATCGTCCCTCTGGAAATTGGCATGGATACTGGCGAAGCGCGATATGTGCATTACGGACAGACCTGGGCTGATCGCGAATGGAACTCGCCCTGGCCCGATGGTCTCTCTCCCGATACCCGTTTCTGGGTAGATGACATGTACATGATCACGATCCTACAGGTGGAAGCCTACCGCGCAACGGGTGAGCGCAAGTATATTGACCGTGCTGCCCTTGAAATTACTGCCTATCTCAATCGGCTGCAAAAGCCCAGCGGCCTGTTTTATCACGCGGAGGATGTTCCCATCTATTGGGGCCGCGGAGATGGCTGGGCCGCCGCCGGCATGGCAGAGCTGCTGCTGTCCTTGCCCACGGACCATCCTCTGCGGCCGCGCATTCTCCGCGGCTACCGCCTGATGATGCGCGCGCTCGTGCGCTATCAGGGGCAGGATGGAATGTGGCGGCAGATCATCGATAATCCCGCGGCCTGGCCCGAGACCTCATCTTCCGGCATGTTCACCTTCGCCCTGGCAACGGGCGTGAGAGAGGGCTGGCTTGTTGGCTCCACCTACACCCTTGCCGCGCATAAGGCATGGATTGCTCTGGTGGGATACATCGATCAGAACGAAAACATCACGAACGTCTGCGAAGGCACGAACAAGAAGAATGATGTTGCCTACTACCTCGAGCGTAGACGCTGGACGGGAGACTTTCACGGGCAGGCTGCCGCACTGTGGGCTGCCGCTGCAATGCTGCGCTAGCCCATGTCTCGCCCCCTGCTCGCGGCAGGCAGAGTCGCACCCCTCCGGTGCGACTCCCCGATGTTCGATTCATTATTGAGCCAGTAGTGGCCTGCGAATCTCGTCCTGTCCCATCCCGGAGTGCTCTCGCTTTTCTACCGGACGTCTACTGACTCGTTCCTTGCTCCTCCGGTGCATACCGCCGCCTGTTGCTCCTTGGGGAGTGCATTGCCCAGGAGCACAATGCGATCGGATGCGGCGCCGCTGACCTGCACGAATGTTTTCATCTTTTCCGGGGAACGCGAACCTGTAAGAAATGCCCGTCGCGTGTTCCTCAAATCAATCAGCGGTGCGTCTCCCGCGGGCGCGGACAGTTCCAGCCCGCGGAGAATAAGGTCCTCCACATCGTCGGCAACAATTGCCGGGCGTTCATCCCCACGGTCGGTGATCACTTCAATGTCGCGTAGCCGCACGCGGTCCGCATGACGGCAATAAAACCCGTAGGCCGGCAGACGCCCCATCATCGTTGACTCAGGATACTTGTCGATCACCTCTGGAATCTCTCGCTGCCGCCATGCCGCCTCACCTGCGGCCACTGTTCGGATGCGGCAATTGCTCACGCTCACATCCGACGGGCGCAAGCCGGGTACGCCGGTGATGGAACTGGCGATGACTGCCCCTTCAGCATCCACGCCATCGATCAGAACATTGCGCAGGAATGTGCCGTCTCTTTTGGTGCGCTGGCCCAGTCGCACAAAGATGGGTGCGCGCACATTCTGCATGCGGATGTTCGAAACCACCACGCCATCGGCGCTGCCGCCGTCCACCACCTCCACATTGATGCCGCCAATCACCCGCGTATTGAGCGCACTCCCCGTAGCCGCGTAGATGACTGAGTTGCTGAAGACAATATTTTCAAATGCCCCGCGCGATGCCGTTCCCATCTTGAAACCATTGCAGGATGTCGTCAGCGTGCAGTTGGTGATGGTGATATTGCGCGTGGGCAACACGTCACCATACGGGTTCTCGCTCTTGATGCAGATGGCATCGTCCCCGGCCACAATGTCGCAGTTGCTCACAAAGACGTTGGAGCAGGCAGTAATATCCATTCCATCCGTATTGGAGCCGTAGTTCGGATTGCGAACGCGGATCCCATCAATCACAACCGTCTCGCAGGCAATTGGACGCAGCGTCCATCCCGCGGAGTTGCGCAGCGTGATCCCGGAGAGCCGCACATTCCTGCACTGCGCGAATTCAAGCATGGGCGAGGGACGGCGATTATGATTCTTCGGCCGATAGTCCCACGCAGACACATCCCGCCACGACTCTTCCGGCGGCATCGGCTGTCGATGGACATTCTCCCAGTAGGCCTCGCCTTGCCCATCGATCGTTCCCAGACCGCAAATGGCTATATCTTCGGCATTCTGTGCGAATACAAGATGATGTCCGTTCGCGTCTCCCTGCACCGGTGGGCCGGGATGATACTCATAATCATCAAACGAAGTGCTGCCCAGCAGCACCGATCCGGAATCAAGATACAAAGTGACGTGGCTCTTCAGGGTAAGCCCACCCGTCAGATAGGTCCCCGGAGGCACATAGACCAGCCCGCCTCCTGCCTTCGACACATCGTCAATCGCCCTCTGGATCGCGCGCGTGTTCAGCGTCTTGCCATCGGCCACTGCCCCATTGTCCAGGATGCTCTTGGCGGCTCGCAGTGGTGCGGCTGTCGCAATGCCTGCAGCGGATAGTCCAACTGCCAGCGAGGAACCGGATAGAAACTCTCTTCTCAGCACAACCTGCCTCCGTATACGTCAGTCAAAATCAGTAGGATTGCCCCGCCAGGCGCAAACCCCGGCTTCGGGTCTTGTATCTGACGGTCATCATAATAGGCGCAGGCGAACAGAG
>DAIDGZ010000030.1 GCA_027452125.1 Acidobacteriaceae bacterium
CTCCCACACGTACGCGCACAACTGCTCGCGCAAAGTTCCTGCGTCCGCAATGTCTGACACGCCCTCGGCCATCGCCTGCCTGCCCACTGCCTCGGCGACTACCAGGCTGATCTTGCGCGCATCGGCAATCGGCGGCAGCAGCGGCGCATTGCGGTCCGCCAGTGCCGGTGAGAGCGACGCCAGCGCCTTGGCCGCGGACATGATCATCGCGTCGGTCACAATCCGTGCCCGCGCCACCACTATGCCCAGCGCCAGCCCCGGAAAGATGTACGAGTTGTTCACCTGCGAGATGGGCACCATCTGCCCGCCCACCTCCACCGGCGGAAACGGACTGCCCGTGCCCACCAGAGCTCGCCCATCTGTCCAGCGCATCAGGTCCTCCGGCGTCGCCTCGGACTTCGATGTGGGATTCGACAGCGGGAAGATGATCGGTCGCACCGCATTCCGGGCCATCGTCCGCACCATCTCCTCGGTAAACGCCCCCGGCTGCGCGGAAACCCCCACCAGCGCCGTCGGCTGCGCGTTGCGCACCACGTCCAGCAGGCTGATCGCTCCCGCGCCGCTCAGTTGCCAGCCCGCCACATCTTCGCGGCTGCGCAGCAGCGTCTCCTGCCCCGGCTTGATGCCTTCACATCCTTCCACCAGCAGCCCGTGGCGGTTAAAGGCGTAGATGCGCCGCCGGGCCTGCGTCTCGGTCAGTCCTTCTTCCTGCATCGCCGCCACCAGCAGGTCGCAGATGCCCAGCCCCGCCGAGCCCGCGCCATACATCACAATCGTCTGCTCGCTCAGCGGAATCCCCGTGGCATTCACCGCCGCCAGCAGCGTCGCCGTCGTAATTGCTGCGGTGCCCTGGATATCGTCGTTGAAGGTGCACAGCCGCATGCGATAGCGCTCCAGCAGCCGTGCCGCATTCACCCCGGCAAAGTCCTCCCACTGCAGCAGGATGTGCGGCCACTTCCGCTGCACCGCAGAGACAAACTCTTCGATAAAGTCGTCGTACTCCTGTCCGCGTACCCGGTGGTGCTGCCAGCCAATGTAGATCGGCTCATCCAGCAGTGCCTGGTTGTCCGTGCCCACATCCAGCAGAATTGGCAGGCAATGCTCCGGCGGAATCCCCGCCAGCGCCGTGTACAGCGCCATCTTGCCGATGGGGATGCCCATCCCTCCGGCGCCCTGGTCGCCCAGCCCCAGGATGCGCTCGCCATCGCTCACCACAATGCAGCGCACGTCGTCATAGCGCGGGTCGGCCAGAATCTGGTCGATCCTCCTCCGGTTGGGATAGCTGATGAACAGCCCCCGCGGCCGCCGCCAGATCTCGCTGAACCGCTGGCACCCCTCGCCCACCGTCGGCGTGTACACAATCGGCAGCAACTCCTCCGTGTGGTGCGCAATCAGGGAATAGAACAGAGTCTCCGTCGTGTCCTGCAGGTCGCGCATAAAGGCGTACTTGGCAAACGGCGTGGGCTGGCTGTCCAGCGCCCGCATCCGCCGCCGCCGCTGATCCTCCAGCGTGCCAATGTGCGGCGGCAGCAGCCCATGCAGGCCAAAGGCGTCCCGCTCCTTCTCCGTAAAGGCCGTTCCCTTGTTCAGCCGCGGATTCAGCAGCAGCTCACAGCCGTACAGCCGCGTGTGGACCACAGGCTGCGGCTTCTCGGCAATCTTGGGTTTCTCTTCCAGCACTTCCATGACGTCCTCGCTTTTCCGCTCCCGCGTCCGGCGCTGCAACGGCTCGATCGCGCAGCACTCACCCCGCGCGTCCCGGCAGTGCCGCGGACACGACGGCGTGGAGGAACGCAGGAACTCCGTTCCTCGCCTTGGCAAAAGCAGAGTCTAGCGCGGCTTCTGGCTGGATTTCTGTGTCGGCTGCCACGGATTGAAGACCGCCACCCCGGTCCGCTCAAAATGGGAGACATTCCGGGTAACCACTGTCATCCCGTGCTCCAGCGCCGTGGCGGCAATCAGGGCATCGCGATCTTCCAGCGGGTCAGGCAGATGCAGGCTGGCACACCGCCTCGCCACCTCCAAATCCACAGGAAGGATTCTGCCCGCAAAGTCGCGCAGCAGCTGTTACTCCAGCCACGTACGCAGATCAGAGACGGCGTTGGCGTCGAGCAGGTAGTTCATGACGAGAAGTCGAAGGGAGGAAAGAGATTTCCGGTCAGGCGAGGCGGCTCAAATTCCACCGCGCCGGCATCCGGCATCGCCAGAGCCTCCGCCAGGCTTTTTCCCTTGCCGGTCAGCGCCTGGTACTCCTCGATCGTGAGCAGCACATGCGCTGGTCTGCCCCGGTCCGTGATAAACACCGGCCCCTGCCGTGCGGCCTTCTTCGCCTGTCCTGTGTCCCGGTTAAACTCACGGCTGCTCAGGGTCGTGATGGCCACGGCACACCTCCTTGTAGCAACGTTGCTACACTCTACCGCGCATCAGCCCTGCTCGAAGGTCAGGGCCACAATCTCCGGCGCGCTCGCCACTCGCATCGGCGGTCCCCACGTGCCCACTCCCGTCGAGGTGTACACCGTCAGCGCCCCAAACCGGTGCAGCCCGTGGGTGAACTTGCCAAAGACGCGGTGCGTGAACCACGTGAAGGGAAACACCTGCCCGCCGTGCGTATGCCCTGAGAGTTGCAGGCTGAAGCCCGCCTGTTCCACAATGGGCAGCCGTGTCGGGGCATGGTTCAGCAGGATGGCTGTCTGTGCGCGGTCCAGCTTCATCCCCTCCAGCGTCGCCCGAATGTGCACCGGAAAGGTGGAGTCCCCGTAGGGCACCCCGGCGATGGTGACGCCGTCCACCACCACGCGCTCGTTGTTCAGCACGTGCACGCCCGCGCGCCGCAGCGCCGCCAGGCAGTGCACTACGCCGCCAAACTCCTCGTGATTCCCGGCGGAAAAGTAGACCCCCAGCGGCGGCCTCAACTCTTTCAGGGGAGCCGCCAGTTCATCCAGGTTGGCCAGCGTCCCGTCGAACACATCTCCGGGAATCAACACAATCTCCGGCTCAAGCCCGTTCACCAGCCGCACCACCCGCTGGCAGAACTCCGCGCCGTTCACGTTGCCCAGGTGGACGTCGCTTACCACCACCGCGCGCCGCCCCCGCCAGGACTCCGGCAGGTTAGGCAGCTTCACCGTCAGCCGCCGTATGCGCACGTGCAGCGCATTGGCCATGCCATACAGCCCCGCCGCCAGCGCCAGCCCGCCCAGCGTCACGCAGATCGCCGGCCGCACCGTGGCCGCATCGGGATGCACTCCGGCCAGTTGCAGCCCGTACCAGGCCAGCCAGCTCAGGCAGGCCGCCAGAAAGAAGAAGTTGAGAAAGCCCAGCCAGATGCAGGCCGCCTTGTAAAACCAGCGCACCGGCGCATTCCACATGCGAAAGCTGAGCATGGCCGCAACCATGAAGCTGAAGGTCAGCGCCAGCATCGCCACGCGCAGCGCGGTTAGCGCAACGCCGCCCAGCCCCGGCCAGAAGGCAACCCACGTGTGATACAGAAACCAATGCCCGGTGCAAAGAATCAGTTGCATCAGGACAATGCCAACGAACGGCCAGGCTTTCACGCAGATTTCTCCCTGCCTCCATGATTGCATGTGCCCCGCGGGCTTTAACGCCTCGTCTCGGCGTGAAACAATCTATTCATGGACGCTTCCGGCAGCGCGGCCCTCGGCCTTTACATCTCCATCCCCTTCTGCCGCTCGAAGTGTACCTACTGCAACTTCGCCTCCGGTGTCTATCCGGCCAGCCAGCATGCCCGCTATGTCCAGAGAGTCATTGAAGATACAGGCGCCGCAGGCCTCTGGGCGCAGGACATGGGCGTCCAGCTCCCCCGCCGCGTGGATACCATCTACCTCGGCGGCGGCACCCCCAGCCTGCTCGCTCCAGAGCTGGTCGAGCAGCTCTTCTCCGCTCTCCGCACCCGGTTTAGCGTCGATCCCGATGCCGAAATTACCGTTGAGTGCGCCCCCGGTCAGCTTTCTGACGAAACCCTCGCCGCCCTCGTCCGCGCCGGCGTCAACCGGATCAGCCTGGGCGTCCAGTCCTTCATTGATCGCGAAGCTCAGGAGAGCGGCCGCCTGCACACCCGCGCCATCGTGTTGGACGATCTGCGCCGCCTCCGCGCCGCCGGCCTCTCGAATCTGAACATCGACCTGATCGCCGGTCTCGCCGGCCAGACCCTGGCATCCTGGCAGGAGTCCGTCTCCGTCCTGCTGGAGACCGGCGTCCCCCACGCCAGCGTTTACATGCTCGAGGTCGATGAGGACTCCCGCCTGGGCCGCGAGCTCCTCGCCGGCGGCGCCCGCTATCACGCTGGCCTGGTCCCTACCGAGGAGGCCATCGCCCGCATGTACGAGCAGGCCATCGAGCGCCTTGCCGCCGCCGGACTCGCCCAGTATGAGATCTCCAACTTCGCCCGTCCCGGCGCCGAGTCCCTCCACAACCTCCGCTACTGGCAGCGCCGCCCCTACCTCGGCCTCGGCCTCGACGCCTCCTCCGCCCTCCACGAGCCGGAGGGCTACGTGCTCCGCGCCAATACCACCGATGATCTGACCGCCTACCTCGCCGCGCCCCAGCCGGTCGAGACCGCCTGGCTCTCGCCCGCCAGCCAGCATGAAGAGGCCTGGTTCCTCGGTCTCCGCCTCAACGCCGGTGTGCGCATCGCTGATCTGGAGCGCGAGTTTGGCCCTGCCGCCGTCGCTCCCGCCCTGGCCCGGGTCCGCCAGTTGGCCAGCTCCGGCCTGCTTGCCTTCGACGGCAAAACCGCCCGCCTCACCCCTCAGGGCCGCCTGCTCTCCAACGACGTCTTTCAGGAGTTCCTCGGCCTCGTCCCCGACCACACCGGCGTCGCCTGAGTATCAGGGCGTCTCTGCACTGGCTCTAGGCCAGCAGCTCCTCTCCTGCAATCGGCGTGATCGGCGCCATCGGCGCCCGCGCCGGGCTCTGCGCGCCGTCATAGCAGTAGATCGACTCCGGCCCCTCCGCCTTGGCCCAGTTCAGCGCCTGCTCCGCCTCGCGCAACACCACCATCGGCGAGCGCCCGCGGCTGGTGGCCACCCCAAAACACGCTGAGAGCCGCACCGCTTCGCCCGCCACCCGGTAGGGCGCGGCAAACACGTCCATCCGCAGCCGCTCCGCCAGCATCATCGCGTCCACCGTGCTGCACCCCGGCAGCGCCGCCAGAAACTCGTCCTTCCCTGACCGTCCCAGCAGATCGTAGCTGCGCATCAGTCGCGTGGCGCGCCCCGCCACCTGGCACAGCAGCTCGTCACAGGTCTCCGTGCCCAGCCGCGAGTTCCAGTCGCCAAAGTCGTCAATGTCAAACAACACCAGGCACAGTGCTCCACGCGTCCGCTGTGCCCGGTCGGTCTCCCGCATCAGCATGGCCAGAATCGTCTCGCGGTTGTACGCGCCCGTCAGCCTGTCCAGTTGCGTGTGCAGCAGCGCAGCCTCGCGCAGTCCTTCCAGCTCCTGCCGCAGGCGGCGGGTGCCCAGGGCCTGGTCAAGCCGCAGCCGCCACCAGTCCTGCGCCGCTGCTCGGGGCAGCAGGCCGTCCAGCACACCTCCCGCCATCCGTGCCGCCCACTCCGGCCGCACAGTGTCCGAAAGCAGGACAATCGCACTCTGCCCGCCCTGCTCCCGAGCGCGCGCCGCGGCCAGCAGTTGTCCCACCTCCAGCCCGGGCAACTCGGCATCCAGCACGGCCAGCGCCGGGGCCGGCTCCGCCGTCAGGGCGCCCAGTGCAACCTCCGCTGTAAGAACCACTTCCGTCTGCCCGCCCATTGCCAGCAGCGCCCCCTCCACCGCCCGCAACAGCGTCGCCTCGTGCGAGGCCAGCAGAAATCGCTTGCAGTTGTCCTGGTGCATCGCTCCTCACTCCCTGCCCGATGCATCGGCTCCAGCAGGCGCAGGATGAGAAAAATCTCAGGCTTCTCGCCGCTTTTTATGAGCGCATTGATGACTTTGGTGTGCCGCCGCGGTCTTCCGCCCAGAAACAACAACGCCGGCCCCCAGGGAGCCGGCGCGTCGTACTGCCTCAATCTGACTTAGTCGACGAAGTCCACCTTCGGCGCAATCGGAATAATACCCCGCTCGTGGCCCATCTCCAGCAGCTTGTGGATCGCCGCCCGGCCGTCCGCCCCATAGTCCAGCGTCCGCTCGTTCACATACATGCTCACAAAGCGGCTGGCCAGCGTGGTGTCCAGGTCGCGGGCAAACTGCATGGCATACTCCAGCGCCTGCTCGCGATGGTCCAGCGCGTGCCGGATGCTGTCGCGCAGCGCCTTGGAGATCAGCTTGTGCTTCTCCGCGCCCAGCGAGCGGCGGATAGCGTTGCCCCCCAGCGGAAGAATCAGCCCCGTGGTCTCGCGCCACCACACGCCCAGGTCGATCACCTTGTAGAGACCGCTGGAGCTATACGTCAGCTGGCCCTCGTGGATGATCAGGCCCGCGTCAAAGGTCCCGGCCAGAATCTCCGGGATAATGCGGTCAAACGGAACCGTGACCGTCTCCACCTCGGGATTGAAGATCTTCAGCGCCAGGTAGGCCGTGGTCAGGGTTCCCGGCACGGCAATGCGGATGCGCTTCAGATCCTCCAGCTCCAGCTTGCGGCTGGAGACGATCATGGGGCCGTAGCCCTCGCCCACGCTCCCGCCGCAACCCATCAGCGTGTAGTTCTCCTGCACGTACGGATACGCATGAAAGCTGATCGCCGACACGTCGTAAAAAGCCTCGTTCTGGGCCTTCTGGTTCAGCGTCTCAATATCGCAGAGCGTATGCGTAAAGCGGTAGCCCGGCACGCGAATCTTGTTCGTGGCCAGACCGTAAAACATAAATGCGTCGTCGGAATCCGGGCTGTGCGCAATGGAGATTTCGATCGGCGCTTCTGTAGCGGTAGCAGATAGGGTAGAACTCACAGTTAACAACAGTCCTTTCGGCAGTTCAATCCATTCAGATGCACTTACAGGGGGCTTCGGCTCAAACGCTGATCCAGGCCAGCAGTTCCACGCCCGGGAGGGGAGTGCAACTTTCTGGTATGAGCGGGCTTCCTGCTAATGCTCCATCTCAAAGTCAGCTTCTTCATGTGCTTCCGCAGCCGCTTGCAAGTCCCCATGTGGCTGCGAGTGCCGTATCCAGATATGGCGCGCTGCGCCTGCCGCTGCCAAGAGCAGCGCTCCGAGCGATACGAGGAGGCCTATGAATAACCAGCGCATGGAAACAGACTCCCCCAGAATACCAGAGCGGCCCAGAAGTTCCGGCGCTCTCAGGCCTGCCCCAGGCTGCCCGCCAGCCATTCCAGATATCCCCGGCTCCCCCACGCCACCGGCAGCGCCAGAAACTCCGGCGTCTCATAGCTGTGCAGCGCGTGCAGCCGCGCCTCCAGCGCCGCCAGGTGGGCCGCATCGGTCTTCATCAGCAGCACAACCTCCGCTGCCTCCTCCACCTTGCCCTCCCAGCGGTAGATGGAGCGCGCCCCGGGCAGCAGCGTCGCGCAGGCTGCCAGTCCTTCCTCCACCAGCGCCCGGCCCAGCCTCTCTGCCTCTTCCGGGCTCGCGGCGGTGGTCAACACGACGCGGGCATCCACATTCTCCGGCGGCATGGCAATTCTCCTTCGCACCAGTTCACCCCCACTCTACACCGCCGCCGGCTCCCCTCCGCGGCCCGTTTTGAGCCGCCGCGCCTGCCCGCAGTACCATGAGCCATGCGCTTCTCACGGCCTTTCGCAGCCACTCTCTTGCCGATTGCCTGTCTTGGTTGTTCCCTGGCCCTCGCGGCGCAGACCAGCCAGCCGTCCGCCGCTGTGGCCACTCCGGAGAAGCCTGCCCAGAAGCGACCGCCCTCGCCCAGTGACGTGGCCGCGCCCGTCCCCACACGCTATGACATGCTGCGCGGCGCCTACGGACCCTTCCGCGCCAACAATGACCTGCTCTACTACCACCTCAACGTCCGCGTGGACCCGGAGACAAAGTCGATCCGCGGCCGCAACACCATCCGCTTCCGCATGCTCCAGGATGGAACCCGCATCCAGATCGACCTGACCGACAAACTGGACATCGACCGGATCCTCTTCGCGTCCCCATCCGGCCCCACGCCGCTCCACTACACCCGCGACAACGGCGCCGTCTTCATCGATTTTCCTCAGACCCTCCACGCCGGCCAGGTCTACTCCATTGACTTCGACTACTCCGGCCATCCGCCGGAGACGGGCCGCTTCGGTGCCTTCACCTTCAAGCAGGACCCCGCCGGCCACGTCTGGATCAATACCGCCTGCGAGGGCACAGGCGCCAGCATCTGGTGGCCCAACAAGGACCAGTGGCGCGACGAGGTCCAGAGCATGGACATCGGCGTCGAGATCCCCAACGGCCTCGTGGATGTCTCCAACGGCAAGTTCATCGGCAAGACCGATCTGGGCGACGGCTACACGCGCTGGAACTGGCACGTCAGCTACCCCATCAATAACTATGACGTGGCGCTGAACATCGGCAACTACGTCCACTGGGGCGCGACGCACAACGGCCTGGCCATGGACTACTACGTCCTCCCCGAAGACCTGGAAAAGGCAAAAAGGCAGTTCGCCCAGGCCCCCGGCATGATCGACGCCTTCACCCACTACTTCGGCCCATACCCCTTCGCGCGCGACGGCTACAAACTGGTCGAGGTGCCCTATGCCGGCATGGAGCACCAGAGCGCCGTGGCCTACGGCAACGGCTTCAAAAACGGCTACTACGGCCGCGACTGGACTGGCGTCGGCATCAGTCCGCGCTTCGACTTCATCATCATCCACGAGAGCGGCCACGAGTGGTTTGGCAACAGCGTCAGCGCCGCCGACCCCGCCGACATGTGGATTCACGAGGGCTGGACCACGTACCTCGAAGGTCTCTACGTCGAGTACCGCTGGGGCAAGTCCGACGCCATCCAATATCTCAACGGCCTCAGGCCCAAGGTCTACAACCTGCGCCCCATTGTCGCTGAGCGCGGCGTCAACGCCGACCCCACCGAGGATCAGTACTTCAAGGGCGCGCTCATGCTGAACACGCTGCGCAGCGTGGTGAACGACGATGCAAAGTGGTTCGCGCTCATCCGCGGCTTCTACCAGCAGTTCAAGTATCGGAACATCGAGACGCCGGCCGTGATTGCGTACTTCAACCAGCACACCGGCATGAACCTGACGCCCATCTTCGACCAGTATCTGCGCCACGCGCACATTCCCCGCTTGGAGCTTCTCTTCGGCGAGGCGCCGGGCATGGTCATGTACAAGTGGGACGCCGATGAGAATGACTTTGCCATGCCGGTGCGCGTCGGCACGCCCGATCACTGGCAGATCATCCACCCCACGACGCACTGGCAATGGATGCAGTCCCCGCTCAGCAAAGACCAGTTTCAGGTGGCCACAGACCTGTACTACGTGGATGTGAACAAGCAGTAACGCGGCGTGGATTCGCCAAGTCTGTCATCTTGAGCGGAGCACAGCGAAGATCCGCGGTTGCCGGGTGCCCCATCTCCCGATTCTGGGACATGGGAGAGCACGAACCTGCCTCAGCCGCAAATGGTATGTGCAGAGCCGCCCTCTCATCGCGATAAAGCCGCAATGAACAGCGCACAGCTTCCTTCGGCTCAGGGCAACTCTTTATGGATTTTGACCGCGCCACCTGCCAGGTTGAGGCCAGCCGGGAATGCCTTGAAATCGCCATCCCGCGTGATGAGCGCGATATCTGCGTCGATGCAGCATTGGGCGATCAAGGCGTCTCCAAGCCGGGCTTTTCTTTTTCGGGCTAGGACCTTTGCGCGAAGCCTTCCGGCCCGATCCCAGAATCCGTTTTTCAGCGAGACCAGTGGGAGTTCGAGGAGAGTTTGAGCCACAGAAGCAGGGAGTTCAGGGTCGCTCAGCAATTCTGTCAATACCGGAGGCGGCATTACCACTTGGCGGGATTGAAGCGCCTGGGCCAGGGCGTGAACATCGTCTCCCTGCTCTCCCTCAAAGAACGCAATCCAGGTACTGGTGTCAGCCGCGATCATCGGTCTGCCTTCAACTCCTCGAGTGTCCTTGAGAATCGCACTTTCCCCTGAAGTTGAAGAAGACGCTGGTAGGCTCTTCCTGCCGCAACCAGTTCGAGCCCGGTACGAATGGTTTGAGTGATCCCTGCGCCGCTAGCCTTCTGTGCCTTGCTCAGAAGCTCTGCGGGAACTTCCACGGTTATCTTTCTTGCTGCTGGCATTTCAACCTCTTTTTACCATAGTCTATACCAGCATTGAGTATGGGTTTTCGTACGCCGGTTGCCGGGTGCCCCATGTCCCGATTCTGGGACATGGGAGAGCACGAACCCGCTTCAGCCGGGTATCGGAGATTCAGTCCCAGCAACAAGCCGCGGAATCTCGGAGAGCGATCTTCCCGCCTTGCTCGCGCTTGCCCCCTCAGGTCCCTTCAGGCGATGGCTTCCAGTCCGTGCTTCGCGGCCAGGGTCAGCAATTTGGCTGCCGGTCCTCGCGGCTTGCGGTTTTGGAGGATCTCCTTCAGATCGGCGGCGAATCCCGCATCCATCACCGGCTTGGCGCCGAGTTCCCGTGTGCGGGCCTCGGCCAGGGCGATGGACTCGGAGATGGAGCGGCGCGCTGGTGCCGCCTTGCGCAGCACGATGCCGGGCGCGGCATCCTTTTCTATGACGATCTCTTCGCCCAGATGGGCGCGGGCTAGCAGGCCCTTGATGTCGCGGATCGCTTCGTCTTCCGAGAGGCGGATCACGGCCATACTCACGATGATACCTCCATTCCGCACACCATCGACGATGATCCCTCGCGAGCCTCCGCCTCCCCCGCCGGTTGAGCCACCACCCCCCGGTGTTGCAGTATGGACTTTGCGGCCTGTTGTCGCGCATTGAGGAGGGGGAGAACAACCATGAGCACCACCATCAAGTTCGGCACATCGGGCTGGCGCGCCATCGTCGCCGACGAGTTCACCGTAGCCAACATCCGTCTTGCCGTCGCCGGCATCGCCGCCTACGTGAAAACCCAGCCAGCGCCCCACCGCGTGCTCATCGGCCGCGATCCCCGC
>DAIDGZ010000031.1 GCA_027452125.1 Acidobacteriaceae bacterium
CACCCTGGATATCGCCGCCGAGATGATGCGCCTGGCCTTGCAGATTACCGCGCGCACCCTCTTTGACATGGAGGTGACCCCGGAGATCCACGAGATCAACGACCAGGTGAACATCATCATGGATCTCTACAACACGCTGGTAGCGCTGCCCCGCGCGGAGCTGCTGATCGATGCGCCCATCCCCGCCATGCGCCGCTTCCGTGCCGCGCGGCGGCGGCTGGATCGCGTGGTGAACGCCATGATCCAGTCGCGCACGGCGGAGTCCAGCGGACGGCTGGAAGAGCGCGGCGACCTGCTCTCCATGCTGATTGCCGCGCAGGATGACCAAACCGATGACCAGGCCAATGGTCAGGCGCTGAAGCTGAACGCCACCGAACTGCGCGACCAGATTCTCACCCTCTTCCTTGCGGGCTACGAGACTGTGGCCAACGCCCTGGCCTGGACCTGGCTGCTGCTGGGCCAGAACCCCGAGGCCGAGGCCCGCCTGCATGCCGAGCTGGATGCGGTGCTGGGCGGCCGCCTGCCCACGCTGGACGACATGCCTCGCCTGGAGTACACCGCCATGGTGCTGGCCGAGTCCATGCGGCTATACCCACCGGCCTGGGCCATGGGCCGCGAGGCACTGGAGGATGTATCAATCGGCCCCTACCGCCTGCGCAAGGGCGCCATGGTCTTCTTCAGCCAGTACATCGTCCAGCGCGACCCCCGCTGGTTTCCCGATCCGCTGGCCTTTCGCCCGGAGCGCCACACCGCCGAGGCCAAGGCCGCGCGCCCGCGCTTTGCCTACTTCCCATTCGGCGGCGGGGGACGCCAGTGCATCGGCGAGTCCTTTGCCTGGATGGAGGCCACGCTGGCGCTGGCTACCATTGCCCAGCGCTGGCGGCTGGAGCTGCTGCCCCACCAGCGCATTGAGCTGCAACCCAAGATCACGCTGCGACCCAAATATGGCGTGCAGGTGGCGCCGCAGCCGCGTGTGCGTACGGGCTCCGGCGCAGCGCTTTGACCGCCTCCCCGCCGCTGGAGTAGAGTGCGGCGCGAGGGTCAAAGACCATGATGAATCGCCGCAAATTTCTTGCCTGCTCCGCCGGGCTGGCGGGAGCCGCCACGCTGCCTGCACACGCCGCCGCGCCCGAGAGCGTGGTGCGCGAGCCGGGCGTAAAACTCAAGCTCGGCCTGAACGCCTACTCCTTTGACAAGCCGCTGCGCAGCGGCGCCATGACGCTGGCCCAGGCAGTGGATTTCTGCGCCAAGAACGGCGTGGACGCCATTGACACCACCGGCTACTACTTTCCCGGCTATCCCCACGCGCCTACCGACGAGTACATCTACACGCTCAAGCGCACCGCCTTTGTGAACGGCGTGGCCATCAGCGGCACCGGCGTGCGCAACGACTTTGCCACCGCCGACGCCGGCGCCCGCAAGCGCGACGTGCAGATGGTGAAGGACTGGATCGTGGCGGCCAGCAAGCTGGGCGCGCCGATTATCCGCGTCTTCTCCGGCCCCACCCAGCCCGCCGGTTACAGCTTTGACCAGGTGATGGAGTGGATGGTGGCCGACTTCAAGGAGTGCGCCGCCTTTGGCCGGGAGCACGGCGTGGTGGTGGGCCTGCAGCAGCACAACGACTGCCTCAAGACCGCCGATCAGACCATCCGCGTGATCGAGGCGGTCGACTCCGCGTGGTTCGCCTCCATCCTCGACATCGGCAGCCTGCGCTCCGGCGATCCCTATGCGGAGATCGAGAAGCTGGTGCCCTACGCGGTCTCCTGGCAGATCAAGGAAGAGGTGGGACGCAACGGGCAGCCCGAGCCGACGGACCTGCACAAGATCAAGGCCATCATCGACCGCCACGGCTACCGCGGCTATGTGCCGTTTGAGGCGCTGCGCCCCGGCGACCCGACCGCCGCCATTGTGGCGTTTCTGGGCAAGATCCGCCAGGCCTTCGGATTGTGCTGAAGCCTGTGCCTCTGTGGTTGCGACGTTCTTCTGTTGCAACCACAGGGGCACTGGCAGGATCGAAGCGGATGTCCGCCTCAATAGTGCAGGTACACCACCGCCGCTTCCGCTGCCGGAACGTTGAAGGTGAACTGGCCATTCACGGCATTCACCGTCAGGTCATAGTTCAGCGTGAAGGTGCCATCGGCTGCGATGCTCTGCCCGCCGAGCGTCATGCCCGTCGTCGCGGTCGGGCGGGTGTTGCTATCGCCCGGCGCGGTCAGATAAGCGATGCTGGCCACGGTAAACGGATTGCTTGCCTTGCCTGGCGAGAGCGTCACCGCTGCGTTTGCCGCTGACGAAGCGTAGCTCTTGTTAATGATCAGCAGCCGTTCCGCGCCGGAAGCCTGCGCTACAGCATACGCGGTGAGGTTGATCGACGGAGAGGAACTGACGGTCACCGGGACCGGAAATCCACCGCCTAGCTGTTTGAACGCAAGAATTCCGTAACCTGCTCCCTGCACGGAGTACGATGTCGAGGGGTGGTACGGCACGATCACGTTGTATGGCCCGCTGCCGCCTACGTTGTGAAAGTTGAGGCCGCTTACAGCGCCATTGCTGTCTGTGGCCATGTAGCCCAGGTAGTCCGCGGCAAACAGCGCCGCGGCAAAGGCATTCGAAGCGCCCGCATACCCGCCGCTGGCAAAGCTGTTGGTCTCGCTGATGCGCGCCGGATGACCATTGGCCTGCGCCGTGCTCGGGAAGTCGCTGATCAAAGCCTGGTAAGTAGAAATGACATTGGAGGACAGCATCGCCGCCACCGCCGTGTCCACACTGGTTTGGCTG
>DAIDGZ010000032.1 GCA_027452125.1 Acidobacteriaceae bacterium
ACGGGAGCCAGCCTGGGTGATGTGCAGATGCTGGCGCTGGGGGCGCTGTATCGCAGCGTGCAACAGCAGGCCTCGGTGCTGGCATATGCCGATGGCTTTCGGCTGCTGGCCTATCTCTCGCTTTTCAGTATTCCGCTGGCAATATTGTTCGTCCGTCTGCAAAGGCGCGCAGGGACGCAGATTGAGGTCAGTGAATAGGCTGCGAGATGGTGACGATCAGGATTCGGCGCGGACCAGCAGGCAGGTGATGTTGTCGTGACCGCCCGCCTTGTTGGCAGCGTGGACCAGCCGCTCGCACAATTCCTGCAAGGGCAGGTCAAGCTGTAGCAGCGAGGCGATCAGGTCGTCGGAGAGCTCACGCGTCAGCCCATCGGAGCAGAGCAAGAAGAGGTCGTTCGGTTCGACATCCAACGGGAAGACATCAATCGGGACGTTTTCGTGCGTGCCGAGTGCGCGGGTGATCACGTTGCGCAGCGGAGAGCGCAGAGCTTCAGCGGGAGTCATACGTCCCAGCCGTACCTGCTCTTCAACAAGTGAGTGGTCCAGGGTGATCTGTTGGAGTTGGCGTTCGCGCAGACGATAGGCGCGGCTATCGCCCACGTTGAAGAGCCATGCCTGGCTTTCATTGGTGATAAGCAGAACGAGGGTTGTGCCCATCCCGGCGAGCTTGGGGTTGCGTTGCGCGCGGGTGTAAATGACCCGGTTTGCAGAGGCAATGGCATCTTCGGCGAGCTCATGGGCGGGCTGGGGCAGAACATCGTCTCCGAGCAGACGCAAGATCTCATCGACTGCAAGAGAGCTTGCCACCTCACCCGCGGCTGCGCCTCCCATGCCGTCACAGAGGGCGTAAACGCCGCTCCGGATCGAGAAGCCAAATGCGTCTTCGTTAGCGGGGCGCTTGCGGCCGCGATCAGAGGCCGCGGCCGCCGCGTAGTGGACAACTGCCGTGCTCAAGCTTGCTCTCCCATCGCCAAGTTTACATAGGGAGGGGAATTATGGAAGCCAAAAAATACGGGGGACTCAATGATTTGGGCTGGCGGCAGGAAGCGGAGGCGCGGCGGGGAGGTCAAATACCTGGATGGCACCGGCGTTGAGAACGGCTATTCGCCGACCCGATGGCGAGAAGGCCACGTTACCGCCTGCGTCGAGGATGGGACTGGCCGGCACGTCAAGGACCTGTTTTCCTGTTGCCGTATCAAGCACCTGCACGATTTGCCCCTGAATGTCACTGGTACTGAGCGGCTGGAAGGCGCTTACAGCATGGGTGGAGGAAAGGGTTTCACGAGCAAAGCGGGAGCCGTCCGGCGAGACGGTGAGCAGAGGCCAGATGGATTCAGGCGCTGCGCTGCGCTGCCACAGGCGAGTGCCATCGGTGGTGAAGGCAACCAGGTTGGAACTGCCGTCCGGTTGGCAGGCGGAGACGAGAAACGTGATGGGCGACAGAAATTGGCGATCCGGTTCGCAGGTGGAGTCGACTGTACCGATGATCTGCCGGCCACTTGAGAAATAGTCGAGGGAAAGCGTCCACTGGCCGGCACTACCGCGCATGGCTTCGAGGTAGCCCTGTGCATTAAGGGCCAAGTGTACCGGGGCATGGACGCGGGTAACGAGCAGGATGCTGCTGGTAACGCGCTTGACGATGCGCAGGACGATGTCCTGCTGACCGGAGCTTTGGCTATCCGATGAGGGATCGGGGGCAGTGTTGGAGCGTGTCGTCGCCGCCGAAGGCTCAAGCGAATCGGTAACCACGATCTGCTGGGAGGGATCCAACTCCATCCAGCGGATACGGCCGGGAAAGCGCAGCCAGGGGCGCAGCGTCAGCGTGGGATCGCCGGCATAAAGGGTATCCCGGTTGCGCAGCAGGAATTGACCGTTGGCCAACATCCAGAGGTAGCGGGAGCGGTCATGGACGGTCCACAGAGCCTGATCTTCCACCGCAGCAGTGGGCAGATCGAGCACCAGGGCGCGAATCTCGCGCTCGTCGCTCTCGCCATCGTCGTTCGGATCGCGGTGCAGCAGGCCGGGAACGCGGAAGGTGAAGAGCAGCTTATCTTCACCGATGAAATCCAATGAGGCCATGGTGTTGCGCTGGCCCAGGTAAAGCGGTCCCGGAGGGGCAAAGCCCAGCGGGTCCACGGGAATAGAGACCGTCGGCGGAATCGACGGCATGACGGGGATGTGGCTCTGCAGCGGCGGCAGTGGCTTGATCCGCGAACGGTCAGCGGCGTGCGCAGGAACAGCGAGCGTCATGGCCAGTAGCAGGCACAGGACTAAGACTCCAGAGAGTGCGAGACAAACAGAGTGGCACCGTGTCGCGCAGGCAGGAATATCCGGCCGGGTCGAATGAGGGGTGCCATCCAGGCGACGATTCCGCGGGACGTGAGCCATCGAAGAGTATTGTCGCGCATCGGGCGGCAGCCGCGCTTGACATGCCGGCCGGATGGGACTGTGATAGTTTCGGCAACTGCGGTTTCACAGACAGGGAGGTGAAGCGTATGAGCCAGAGACTGGAGCGGCTCCTCTACTGGATGCCGCGGATTTTGGGGATTGTATTTGTGTTCTTCCTGAGTCTCTTTGCGCTGGATGTGTTCCAGGAGGGGGCTGGTCTTGGGCGGGTCCTCACGGCTTTCCTGATTCATCTGATTCCCGCGGCGGTTGCATTGCTCATGCTGCTGGTGGCCTGGCGGTGGGAAATTCTCGGCAGCGCACTGTATGCTGCGGCCGGACTGTATTACCTAGGCCGAGTGCTGCCGGCACATCTTTCCTGGGCTGCCTGCATTGCAGGGCCATTGTTCCTGATATCCGCTCTGTTTTTCCTGAGCCGCTTCCTGCACACAAAAACTCATTCCGCACGGTGACGAAGTCATACTCCACATACTGTGTGTTGGGGCGCACCGGTATGCGACAGTAAAGGGAGCATGCATGTAACGCAGAAAACCGGAAGGAGCCTGGAACTGCTGGGCTACGGCGCGTGCGCTCTGGCCGGAACGCTGTGGGGGACTGGCTTCTACTTCGGACGGCTGGCGCTGAATGAGATGAGCGTAGGGCACATGGTGCTCTACCGCTTTCTGTTTGCCACCCTGGGCATGCTACCCGTGGCTCTGATGCACCGTGTGCGCCTGAATCGCTCAGAGATGGGGACGCTGCTGCTGGCAGCATTTCTGGGAATTCCAGTGCAGTTCCTACTGCAGTTTCACGGTCTGGCGCTGACTACTGTGAGCCATGCCTCGCTGATGGTGGGGTCCATGCCGGTGTTGCTGGCGGCGGCAGCGGCGCTATTTGCAGGTGAGCGGCTGGACTGGTTTGGGTGGCTGGCGCTGTGCGGCTCGACGCTGGGTGCAGCGCTGGTGGTGCTGGGCGGCAAACACGGTACGGGCGGCTACGAGCAGCCAACACTGACCGGCGATCTGCTAGTAATTGCCTCGCTGGTGACGGCATTGGCATGGATTCTACTGAGCAAGAAGCTGATGGAGACGCATAGCCCGCCGGTGGTCACGGCGTATACCATCCTCAGCGGCACTCTGATGCTGGTGGTATGGGTTCTGGGGCCGTGGGTGCTGTCTCCGTGGACGCATCAGCATGTGGAGCCCATGCCTTTCCGGCATGTGAGCGCACTGGCCTGGACGGCCCTGGCCATCAGCGGTTTGGCCTGCACGGCGACGACCACCTTTCTGTGGAACTGGGGCATCCATCACGTGCCGGCTTCGCGGGCTGGAGTCTTTCTGAACATCGAACCGGCGCTGGGTTCGGTGCTGGGGGTGGAACTGCTGGGGGAGCACCTGGGACCTTATGCGTGGGTGGGCGGAGCGCTCATTCTGGGCGCCGCCATCGCGCTTACCACGCGCAGCCACGAGCCGGAGCCGCAGGTGATTCTGGAATAGCAAGCGATAGGTGATCTAACATCGTGGATATGGCGGGCGTTGCGGGATCGACGCGGAACCAGCGAACGTGGCGGCGCGATGCGGTGGAACTGGCGACTGCGTATGGCCTGATTCTGCTGGTGGTGTGGACGCCTCGACCCTGGCAACGAGTGCTGTGGCTGGCTGCTGCCGCGGCGGTTGTCTATTTCACCTGCGTCTCTTTTGACGGCGTCGAGTCCATGGGGTTGCGGCGCAAGAATTTATTGTGTGCCTTGTGGGTGGTGTGGGCGGCATTGCTCGTAGCGGGTGTAGCGTGTGCAGTTGCCGCGCATCTGCACACGCTGCGTCTGCTCGGTGGGCCGGCGTGGGTGCTGAAAAACTACTGGGCCTATGCGCTGTGGGCAGCGGTACAGCAGTTCTTGTTGCAGTGCTACTTCCTGGCGCGGTTGCGCCGGCTGCTGCCGAGTGATGCAGCGGCTACCGCTGCGGCGGCCGGTATCTTTGCGCTGGCGCACGTGCCGAATCCGATTCTGGCGCCAATAACGCTACTGTGGGGACTGGCCTCCTGCATGCTGTTCCTGCGCTATCGCAATCTATATCCGCTGGCTCTGGCGCATGCCGTACTTGGCATTACGGTGGCGCTCACCATTCCTGGGCCGGTGATTCACAACATGCGCGTGGGATTAGGCTATCTCAACTATCACCATCCCCGATCTGCACATGCAGATGTTTCAACGGAGCCACAATGACCATACGGCGTCCACTGTTGCGTGCGTTATGGCTGAAGCGCCAAGGCGGCGATCACGGCGCCAGGCACGGCCATAGAAGAATCCAGCAATCGCGGCCAGGAGCACATAGCGCCAGTTGAAGTGTATGGCGCGCTTGTTGAAGTGCGCCAGGCCAAACAGGACTGAAGTAAGCAGCAGTGCGGGTATGCGTCCGATGCGCCGTTCCAGCAGATTTTGTAGCCAGCCGCGGAAGAAGAGTTCTTCCGGTACGGCAATGAAGAAAAAGGTGAAGAGCCAGGCGCCTGCCATGGCTGCTGGCGCAGGCCAAACGCGGTGAGGATGCAGGAAGCCCAGACTCAGGCCTAGCGCCAGGGCGATGGGCAGGTACAGAACGAACTCGCGGAGGCCGGTCACTGCATCGCGCCTTTGCAGGCGCAAATCGAAGCCCACATCCTCCAACTGGCGCAGGACGACGAAGCCCCAGATGCCGGCATCGAGCAGCAGCACCTTGCCGAAAAGCCCCAGATGTGCTGGCCAGGCCGGTTCCAGCCAGCGCAGGTCCACAGCCAGGCCAAGAGTTGCAAGAACCAAGAAGTCGCGCCAGTCGCCGCGGTCGGCGGAGGCAGAGTGGCTAGCCTGCCAGAGCAGCAAGGCGATGGAGACGGGGAGCGCGGCGTAGACGGTGCACCAGTACCAATGAAAATGCCCCGTAGCCGAGGTGACCAGCGCGTATGGGAGACAGAGCAGGGCAGGAGCAAGAAGCTGAACTGGCAGGGGAAGCGCCCGCGCCCAGGCCAGGAAGTAGCGCGTAA
>DAIDGZ010000033.1 GCA_027452125.1 Acidobacteriaceae bacterium
AAACCGGAGCCGAGCGAAAAGTTCAGTCCTAACTGAGCGAGCCAGCCACCAATCCAGATCCAGTGGGCAAGAAGCGGGAAGACGAACGCGGAGAGGATCGCGGCGATGGCGCAGCCAGCGACCAGGCGGAGGCGGTCCGCACCAGAGCCCCAGGGAATGAGTCCAGCCATGGCTGCGGCGAGGAAACAAAAGAGCAGGCCGAGTTGATCCTGCGGCAGTGCCGTGTTGAGGTTGCCCAGCAGAAAGGGACCCTGTCCGAGCCAGTTCCAGGGCTTGCCAGCGATGTGCGCAGTAAACGCGCTGCTGGAGAGATTCCCCGCGAGGGATGCGCCGAGGAAGGCAAAGGCAAGACCACAGACAGCAACGATGGCCAGGTTGCCCAGCAGCGCCTGGGCCGCAGAACGGGAGCGCCCCAGGCCGGTATTCATCAAGGCAACACCGGCGATGGCCAGCGGCGCGAGCAGCAAGAGCACGAGCGTGAGCAGGAAGACGGACTCGGTCATGAACGCTTCCCTCCACGCTGCGGCATGTGGCCACGCACGGCGACGGTGGCACCAAGCGCTTCAACAACAAGGCCGCATACGACAAACACAGCGCGCTGTGCGGCGGCAGTGGCAGGGAAGAGTACGATGGCGGCGAGGATGAGGAAAAATCCGGCTGGCAGCGCCAGCAAACCGGCGTATTTCATGACCAGTCCTTTCCGTGTGTTGCCGTGGCGGTGGGACCGCGGAAGACGAATGAAGGAGCGCCGACTGAACCTGGAGGATCGAACCAGATTCACAAGATAGGAATTTTCAGCGGATTGGCCGCCAAGCCTTTACCGAATTCTAATGCATTGTGTTTTTAGCTAGAGGGAGCGGGTGCAGGATGCGGTGAGAATTTCACCCAAGCGCATTCGATTTCCCTGGAGGCTGAAGGACGCGATGGATCTTCTGGAGCGGTTGGTGCAAAACCCGGCAGGCGCGCTGGCAATGCTGGCGTTTGCGGCATTTCTTGAGGCGTTTGGCGACTCGTTTTTTCAGGTAGGCTTTTACCGCTCGTCGGGTTGGGGACGGGTGGGGGCCATTGTGCTGGGGGCGCTGGTGCTGACCGCGTATGGCTCGGCAGTGAATGCGCCGCGCTGGGATTTTGGCAAGATGCTGGGCGTGTACGTGGTGCTTTTTTTTGTGGTGGCGCAGATCCTGAACAAAGTGCGCTTTGGGCAGGCGCCGACGCTGCCGATTTATGCCGGCGGGGCGCTGATTGTTTCCGGCGGGTTGGTGATCGCTTTCTGGAAGGGATGATGGCCCGTAGCGACGCCAAATTGTGGAGGGATTCCTGCCGCGCATTCTTCGCGAAGGAAGAGAGCACGACAGGCTGATCCGCATAGCGTCTCGTTTTGCGGTACGGCACTCGCCAGAGGTGCGATTGGCGTGTTAGCTTGAAACCATCTTCAGGCCTCCGGTGTGACTTTCCACTGGAGGAATGGCGGAGCATTGCCGAAGAAAGTGTTGATCACAACCGTATTTTTTAGTAGCAAATACGAGGCCGCGCGAGCGGCAATTTTTTTTGCAAAAATGCCCTGCGAAGCACTTGCGTGTCGTTAGCTCGTTGGTATAGATAATTGCTGCGAGGCAATCAGCCTCCAAAAGCGTTTTCTGCTCTTCCCCGAAGTTCGTACACAACCCATGTGACCGCCATCACAGCGGCCACTTTTTACTACAGCAGGCAGAGGATTTTTCATGCCGCAGATTTTTGACCGTAGCTCCAACGCGCTTGCTCGGATGAGCTTGGTGTTGTCGGGAATACTCGTGATCGCTCTGGGAGTGACGCTGGACCAGCTCCAGCGCTCGCCGTGGGTGACGCGCCAGGGGCAGCGCGCGGACCAGCCGGTTCCATTCAGCCATAAGCACCATGTGCAGGGACTGGGATTGCAGTGCCAGTACTGCCACACGACGGTGGAGAAGTCCAGCTATGCGGGGATTCCGCCGACTCGGACATGCATGAACTGCCATGCGCAGATCTGGACCAATGCGGCGCTGCTGGCGCCGGTGCGGAACAGCTGGGCGACGGGGCAGTCGATTCCCTGGATCAAGGTGCACGATCTTCCGGACTTTGTGTACTTCAACCACTCGATTCACGTGAACAAGGGCATTGGCTGCTCGACGTGCCATGGCCGCGTGGATGAGATGCCGTTGATGTATGCGCAGAACACGCTGCAGATGGAGTGGTGCCTGGACTGCCATCGCAACCCGGCGAAGAATCTGCGGCCGACGAGCCAGATTTACAACATGGCCTGGGAGAAGCCTTCGCAGGACAAGCCGGTGTGGTGTTCCGCGGTACCGGGCGAGTCGGGTGTGCCGACGGCGGACAGCGTGAGCTGCGTGACGAAGGATCCGGCGACCAACGCGGCAGCGGCCGCAGCGCTGGCGCCGCCGGTGCTGCTGATGAAGGCGGCGCTGACCAGCGGCGGGGCGCAGGGAGCCGACCCCAGTTACACGAAGTTCACCAGCCAGGATGCGCTGGGGCACTTCCTTCTGGCGCACTACAAGATCAAGACGCCGCAACAGATCACGAGTTGCGATACCTGCCATCGGTGAGCGGACCACATGAGCAAGATCAACCCATCCGCAAAGAGCGCGGATAACGACGCGGGGAATGCCGTGAACAACGACAACAACAACGCTCAGGATGCCCGTAGCGGCGCCGGCGCGCCAATGACACTGGATGCGGTGCGTGCGCAGTTGCAGGGTGTAAAGGGCAAGAAGTTCTGGCGGTCGCTGGATGAACTGGCGGACTCGCCGGAGTTCCGCGCTGAGGTGGAGCGGGAGTTTCCCTCGGCGGCTCAGGAGTGGCTGGACCCAGTGTCGCGGCGCGGCTTTTTGCGCCTGATGGGTGCATCGATGGCGCTGGCCGGTCTGGCGGGTTGCACCAAGCAGCCGGACGAGACGATTTATCCCTATGTGAAGGCGCCGGAAGACCTGATCCTGGGCAAGCCGATGTACTTTGCCACGGCGCATCCCTTCCCCACGGGCGGCGTGCCGCTGCTGATGAAGAGCGACGAGTTCCGGCCGATCAAGGTCGATGGCAATCCTGAGCATCCCTACAATCGGGGCGGTTCCGATCCTTACTCGCAGGGCACGCTGCTGGATCTGTACGATCCGGACCGCTCGAAGAAGGTGACGTATCGCGGTGAGGATCGCGAGTGGATGGATTTTGCTCAGGCTCTGCGCGAGAAGGTGCAGGAGAGCAAAGACGGCACGGGGATTTACTTTTTGAGCGCCACGATCACTTCGCCGACCCTGGCGCGGCAGTGGCAGGCAGTACAAGCTGCGTATCCGAAGGCGAAGCTGGTGCAGTACGATCCGGCGATAGCGGGCACGTATGCCGAAAAGGGCATCAACACGCGGTATGCGCTGAGCGCCGCGGACGTGATTGTTTCGCTGGATGCGGACTTCCTGTCGAGTGCGTCGTATCCGGGCTTCCATGGGCTGGTGCGCGACTATGCCAACCGCCGCAAGGATCCCGCCGCGGGCATGAATCGCCTGTATGCGGTGGAGAGCATGACCACCACGACGGGCATGAAAGCCGAGCACCGGCTGAAGCTGCGGGCGAGCGAGATTCCTGCGTTTGCCGCTGAACTGGCCAAGGCCGTGGGCGTGGCAGGGGTGCAGCCGCCGGCGTATGCCTGGACGAGCGAGCAGCAGGCGTTTCTGGCTGCGTTAGCCAAGGATCTGAAGGCTAATGCGGGCAAGAGTGCGGTGTTGCCGGGAATGTATCAGGACGCCTCAGTTGCAGAGTTGGCGCAGGCGATCAACGCGGCGTTGGGCAACGTGGGCAAGACGGTATTTGTGTCGCAGGAGACGGTGAATCCTCTGCCCAGCGATCAGATTGCAGACCTGAAGGCGCTGGTGGCCGATCTGAACGCGGGCAAGGTGGACTGGCTGGTGATTCTGAATGCCAACCCCATCTACACGACGCCTGCGGACCTGAACTTTGCGTCGGCCTTCAACAAGGCAAACATAGTGGCTCATCTCGGGTCGCACATGGATGAGACGGGCCAGATCGCGCATTGGCACGTTCCGGCGGCCCACTATCTGGAATCGTGGAGCGATGTGCGGGCGTACGACGGCACGGTGTCGATTGTGCAGCCCATGATCGATCCGCTGTATGGGGGCCATACGGCGCACCACGTGCTGCAAATGCTGCTGAACGATCCGCTGGTGAGCCCGTATGATGCGGTGCGCGCCACGTGGCAGCAGGTGCTGGCGAAGAATAATAAAGGCGACTTTGAGTTGGGCTGGAGAAAGTCGCTGCATGACGGATGGGTTGAGGGCACAGCTTTCGACACCGCTGCAAAGGCGAATGTTCCCGCTGAGTTTCACGGCAGCGTTCCGGCGCCGGCCTCGCAGGAGACGCTGGAGATCATCTACCGTCCGGATCCATCGATCTACGACGGGCGCTGGTCGAATGTTGGCTGGTTGCAGGAACTGCCCAAGCCGATCCTGAATCTGAGCTGGGATAATGCCGCGATTGTTTCCGGTTACACGCTGACCAAGCTGGGCCTGAAAGAAGACGACATTGTTGAGCTGAATGTGGGCGGCAAGCGCGTACAGGCGCCGGTCGTGGTGGCTCCGGGGCATCCGGACAATTCGGTGACGGTGTACCTGGGTTATGGCCGGGAGTTTGCCGGGCGCGTGGGTTCAGGTGCGGGCTTTAACGCATACCTGATTCGCACCGTGAACGCTCCGTTCTACACGGCCGGCAGCCTGCGCAAGTTGGATGGCAAGTGGGGCGTGGCGATAACCAAGAGCCACTACCAAGATCATCGTGGCGCGCGCTTCGGGCAGCAGGGCAGCGGAGACAACTCACTGGAAGCGGATGAGGCGCTGGGACCACGCGGGATTATTCGCTACGCCACATTGGAAGAGTTCAAGGTGAATCCGAACTTTGCGCACGAGGGCGAAGGGCGAGAGACGCCGGAGTCGGATACGTCGCTGTTCCCGAACTGGCAGTACAACGAGGCGGCCTGGGGCATGTCCATCGACATGAACAGCTGCGTGGGCTGCAACGCCTGCATCGTGAGCTGCTATGCGGAAAACAACATTGCGGTGGTGGGCAAGCAGCAGGTGCGCATTGGCCGCGACATGCAGTGGATCCGTATCGACACTTACTTTGAAGGCGATCTGGCGGCGCCGCGGGCGCACTTTCAGCCGATGAACTGCCAGCAGTGCGAGAACGCTCCGTGCGAGCAGGTGTGCCCGGTGGGCGCGACGGTGCATTCGTCGGAAGGCCTGAACGTGATGGTCTACAACCGCTGCATTGGCACGCGCTACTGCTCGAACAACTGCCCGTACAAGGTGCGGCGCTTCAACTTCCTGCTGTTCTCGGACTACGAGACGGAGAGCCTGAAGCTGATGCGCAATCCGGATGTGACGGTGCGGACGCGCGGCGTGATGGAGAAGTGCAGCTACTGTGTGCAGCGCATCTCGGCTGCCAAGATCACGGCGGACAAGGAGAATCGTCCGGTGCGTGACGGCGAGATTATCACGGCATGCCAGCAGGCCTGTCCGGCAGAAGCGATTGTCTTCGGCGATCTGAACGACAAGACGAGCCGCGCGGCCAAGCTGCGGGCCAACCAGCGGACCTATCAGGTGATTGCGGATGTAAACACGCGTCCGCGGACGACGTATATGGCTGAGGTTTTGAATCTGAATCCCGAACTGGAAGCAACGCCGGCGGAGCACATGCCGGCGAAGGGTTGAGGCGCAACGATGGCAACCAGCGAAGTGAAACAAGTCGATCCGGGGATTGATCCCGCGACTGGAGAGTTCCGGGTCATCGGGCAGGGCCAGACCTTCCGGTCAGTGACCGAGAAGATCACGCGCATCGTGCTTACGCCGCATACGCCGCTGGGATGGTTTGCGTATTTTGGCGTGGGCGGAGCGGGCGTGACGGTGCTGATGGTTGCGCTTGTCTGGCTGTTCCTGAAAGGCGTAGGCATCTGGGCGGTGACGCAGCCAGTAGCCTGGGGCTTTGCCATCATCAACTTTGTTTGGTGGATCGGCATTGGCCACGCCGGGACACTGATCTCCGCGATTCTCCTGCTTTTCAAGCAGGGGTGGCGTAACTCGATCAACCGTTTTGCCGAGGCGATGACGATCTTCGCCGTGGTTTGCGCGGGCATGTTCCCGCTGATCCACCTGGGCCGTCCGTGGGTTGCCTACTGGGTATTTCCACTGCCCTTCACCATGAACGTATGGCCACAGTTCCGCTCGCCATTGATGTGGGACGTGTTTGCGGTATCGACGTACGCGACCATCTCGGTGGTGTTCTGGTATATCGGCATGGTGCCTGACTTTGGCACGATGCGCGACCGGGCCGAGAGTAAGCTGGCGCAGTATGCCTACGGTATGCTGTCGCTGGGCTGGCGCGGCTCGGTGCGGCACTGGGCGCGCTATGAGACGGCTTCGCTGCTTCTGGCCGGCCTGGCTACGCCGCTGGTGCTCAGCGTGCATACGGTCATCAGCTTCGACTTCGCGGTGGCTGCTTTGCCGGGCTGGCACACGACGATTTTCCCGCCCTACTTCGTTGCCGGCGCCATCTACTCGGGCTTTGCGATGGTGCTGACACTGGCGATTCCGCTGCGCAAATACTACGGGCTGGAAGCGCTGGTGACCGAGCGGCACATCGACAACATGGGCAAGGTGATGCTGGCCACGGGCTTCATTGTGGGCTACGGCTACGGCATGGAAGTTTTCATGGCGTGGTATTCGGCCGATCACTGGGAAGCCTTCATGATGTGGAACCGCATGTTCGGGCCGATGGGCTGGTCCTATTGGGTGCTGGTGACATGCAACCTGTTTATTCCGCTGACCACGCTGTGGTCGCGCAAACTGCGCACCAGCATCACCTACATGTTCATCCTCTCGATCATCGTGAACACGGGCATGTGGTTTGAGCGCTTCGTGATCGTAGTGACGAGTCTTTACCGCGACTACCTGCCCTCTTCGTGGGGCACGTATTACGCAACCAAGTGGGACTACATGACGTACATCGGAACGCTGGGGCTGTTTACCTTCCTGTTCCTGTTGTTTGTGCGCTTCCTGCCCATGATTCCGATGTCTGAAATCCGCACGATGCTGCCCGCGGCCAAGATCAAGCCCAAGGCAGTGACGGAGGCTGGTGACTAATGCCTGCACGCGAAGGAACGTACGGCCTGTTGGCTGAATTTGATACGCCGGGCGACCTGATCCGGGCCGCGCGGCAGGCGCGCCAGGATGGCTGGCGGCGACTGGACTGCTATACGCCCTACCCAGTGGAAGAGGCGGCGGAGGCGATTGGCTTCCATCGCAACAAGGTGCCGCTGCTGACGCTGATTGGCGCGATGATCGGCGGCGCCGCCATGTTCTCACTGGAGACCTGGATCTCTGTGCTGGCCTATCCGTTAAACATCGGCGGCAGGCCGACGTACTCATGGCCGGCATTCCTGGTTCCTGCCTACGAGTGGACGATTTTGTGGGCTGGCCTCTCGGCAGCGTTTGGCATGCTGGCGCTGAATGGACTGCCGGCGCTCTATCATCCGCTGTTCAATGCGCCGAACTTCCGCAATGGTGCAACGACGGATAAGTTCTTCCTGTGCCTGGAGGCGCTTGATCCCAAGTTTGACCTGGTGGAGACGAAGAGTTATCTGGAGAGCTTCCAGCCGGCTTCGGTGGTGGAGGTGGAGTACTGATGTACAGCGATCAGAAATCAGGGATCAGGGGTCAGAACGCCACCAACCGCAGGCACGGGAGCAAGAGCTCGCTCGCACTGGCGGGACTCGCGGCGCTCTTTCTGGTGGCAGGCTGCCGCCAGGACATGCACAACCAGCCAAAGATGATTCCGCAGCGGGGAACGACGTTCTTTGCCGATCACCGCGGGGCGCGTCCACAGGTGTTGAACACGGTGGCGCGCGGACAATTGCATGAGGATAGTTACTTCTACACCGGCGTGGTGCAGGGGCCAAACGGCTACCGCCAGGAATCGAATCTGATGCCGTTTCCGGTGACCATGGAAGTGCTGAAGCGCGGCCAGGAAAAGTTCAACATCTACTGCACTCCATGCCACTCGCGCGTGGGTAATGGCCTGGGCATGATTGTGCAGCGGGGCTACAAGCCGGCAGCCAATCTGCACGACCAGGTGCGGATGGCGCAGCCAGTATCCCACTACTTCTACGTGATGACGCACGGCTATGGCGCGATGCCGGACTACTCTGCGCAACTGGCGCCAGTGGATCGCTGGGCAGTGGCGGCGTATATCCGCGCGCTGCAGTTGAGCCAGGCGGCACCGGCAAAGGATGTGCCAGCGGGCGTGCAGGTGCAGAGCCTGAAGCAAATCGCCGAGGAAAAGGGATTGCCTGCCAGCTATGCACAGCCGTGGGCCCTGCCAACAACTGCAGTGCAAGCCTATGCGCACGTGAAGAGCGAAGGCACTCCGGCTATGGCTCCGGCCAACCCGGCAGATCCGCTGATCAAGATTCCTGCAAGCAAACCGGCCCCAGCGGCCATGAAGTAAGGACGGAAGAATGGCTCACGATTCACACGCGGCAACACACGCCAGGACGCTTCCAGCCGACCTGAGCGCGCCGGCCTTTGTGGATACATGGAAGATGCGCGCGCTGATGGCGGGAGCGGCCTTTACCGTGCTGGCTGCGCTTCTGGCGGTGCTGGATCACTCGATCGATCACGTGCTGCGCGCCTATATTCTAGGGCTGACGCTGACCTGGGGTTTTGCCGTGGGCGGACTGGCGCTGCTGATGGTGCAGTACTGCTCGGGCGGCAAGTGGGGCCTGCTGCTGCGGCGCCCGCTAGAGGCGATGAGCAGGACGCTGCCCCTGATCTTTGTCTATTGGCTGGCAACGATCTTCTTCATCAAGAGACTGTATCTCTGGGCGCAGTTCACTACTGAAAGCTCCACGGCGGAAGGACTGCGGGCGGGTCTGCTGACCGAGCTTCAGGCACACTGCCTGGACTTCAAGCGGCCGATGCTGAATCCAGTGGCCTATGTATGGGTATGCGGACTATGTTTCGCGATCTGGGGCTTCTACGCGTGGCGGCTGAATTCGCTGGCGCTGCAGCGCGACGCCGACAGTCCAGAGAACACGCCGCGCTGGATCAAGAAGTTTGAGAACATCAGCGGTCCCGGCATTGTCATCTATGCGGTGACAATCACCGCGGCTTCAATCTACTGGGTCATGTCAATGGATCCGACCTGGTTCTCGTCAGTGTATGGACTGCTGTACCTGGTGGAGCAAGGCTTCCAGGTGCTGGCTTTTGCCATCATCGTGACTATTGCCTTGTCCAAGGCCGAGCCGGTGCACAGCATCTATCGCCAGACGGAGCAGCATGATCTGGGAAAGTTCACCTTTGCCTTTGTGATGCTGAACATCTACCTGAACTTTGGCCAGTTCCTGATTATCTGGTCGGGCAATCAGCCGGGCGAGATCAACTGGTATCTGGATCGGATTCGCGGCGGGTGGGGTGTGATCATCACGCTGGACTTCATCTTTCACTGGCTGGTGCCGTTCACGATGCTGCTCTCTCGCGACCTGAAGCGGAACAAGAAGCGGTTGACGCGGGTGTGCCAGTTCATGATCTTCGCCGTGGTGGTGAACCAGTTCTGGTTGATAGAGCCGAGCTTCAAGGATGCGGCGCGGAACCTGCACTTCAGCTGGGGCATTTTGGAGTACGCAGCGGTGCCGGCAGCAATGATGGCTTTCTGGGTGGCATTCTTCTGCACACGCCTGAAGACTCGGGCGCTGGTGCAAACCAACGATCCGCACCTGGCGGAGATTCTGGAGCCTGAACATGCAACCGCATAACGGTCACGGACCGGACGAACGCAAGCCGGAGACGATCGACACCTCGCTAGGCTATGAGGCCTCAGACGTAAAGGTGACGGGGATTGTGGTGTTCCTGACCTCGATGGCCATCTTTATCGGGGTGATCGGGTTGGTGGCGTATGGCCTGGGCAAAGTGATGGACAAGCTCATGGCCAAGGAAGACGGGCCGACGAGCCGATGGTCCAAGACGGTGGACGTGCGCGAGCTGGGCAACCTGCCGTCAAGCCCCGCGCTGCAGAACAAGATGGCGCAACTGGTGCAGGATTTCCCCACACCTCGGTTGCAACTGGATGACGGCAACCAGGACGTTGCCAATCTGCACAAGCGCGAGGACCTGCTGCTGAACAACTACAGCTGGGTCGATCAGTCAAAGGGCGTGGTGCGGATTCCGATAGAGCGAGCCATGGAACTGGTTGCGCAACAGGGGCTGCCGGTGGCTCCGGCGGTGCAGACGCAGGCGCCGATGACCGGTGACTCCGTACCCACGGTGACCATGCCGCTGACCAACGGATTTGCACGCACGGGATTTGAGCAGGAAGAGGCATACCAGCAGGCTGCGGGGGCCAAGCGACAATAAGCCGCTTGTAGCTACGGCGCACAGGGAGCAAACATGCAGTACACGGGCACAATTCGGAAAATCTGGCGAAGCGCGGCGGTGACCATGGCCGGAGCGCTAGCGCTGTGCCTGATCGCTCCTTCGCTGCTGGCTCAGTCGCCGATGGGCTCATACGGTGCGAAGGGAATGGCGCCGGAAGCAACACAGATGGGCCCGACAAACGATGCGCCTTCGGTGCTCAAGGGCGTAGGAATCGATCAGCATCTGAATCAGCAGTTGCCGCTGAACCTGACGTTTACAGATGATGCGGGCAAGCAGGTGCAGTTGGCCAGCTACTTTGGCAAGAAGCCGGCGATTCTGGCGCTGGTGTATTACCGCTGCCCGATGTTGTGCTCCGAGGAGCTTGACGGACTGACCAGCGCGCTGAAGATGGTCAGCTTTGTGCCGGGCAAGGACTTCAACATCCTTGTGGTGAGCATTGATCCTAGTGAAGGAACGGATCTGGCCGCAGCCAAGAAGAAGTATTACCTGAAGATGTACGGGCATCCGCAGACGGCCAACGGATGGCACTTCATGACCGGCACGCAGGCGAACATTGATGCCCTGACCAAGGCCGTGGGGTTCCGGTATGTAAAGTTGTCAGTGCCGGGCAGCAGCCTGACGCAGTACGCGCATGCCAGTGCAATCCAAATTGTGACTCCGCAGGGCAAGCTGGCGCAGTACTACATGGGCGTAGAGTACTCGCCCAAGGACATGCTGCTGGGTCTAAATGAAGCATCCTCCAACCGGATCGGATCGCCGGTGGACAACATCCTGACGTATTGCTACCACTACAATCCCCAGACGAATACGCATGACCTGGTTATCTCGCGCGTATTGCAGATGGGGGGAGCTTTGACCATTCTGCTGCTGGGCGGATTCATGTTTGCGATGCTCCGCCGGGATGCGCAGCAGGCGAAGCTGACAGCGACAGAAAAGAAGGTGAACGGATAACGGCATGAGCCAAATCAGCCCAGTACTCTGGCAATTTCTCTCCAAGTGGTTGACGCACTTCGCGCTGTTCCCGCCGGAGGCATCGAAGATTGCGCCACAGTTAGACGCGCTCTATTTCTTCATCCTGCTGGTGAGCCTGGTTGGGCTCACGATCGTGGTGCTTCTGCTGGTCGGCTTCTCGGTTCTTTACAGCAAGGAGCGGCATCCGGTGGCGGAGCAGATTGAAGGCTCAACGCTGCTGGAGACCACGTGGACGATCATTCCGCTGGGCCTGTTCCTCATCATGTTCGTATGGGGCGCGCTCATCTACTTCCGCGTGTTTACGCCGCCAGCCAACGCCATGAATATCTACGTGGTGGGCAAGCAGTGGATGTGGAAGGCCGAGCACCCGGGTGGACAGCACGACATCAACGCGCTGCACATTCCCACAGGGCAGCCGATCCAGGTGACGCTGATTTCTCAGGACGTTTTTCACAGCTTCTCCATCCCGGCCTTCCGGGTGAAGCGCGAGGCAATCCCGGGACGGTACACAACGGTCTGGTTTGAGGCTACGCGCACCGGCACCTATCACCTGTTCTGTACGCAATACTGCGGCACGGGCCACTCGGCCATGATTGGCGATGTGGTGGTGATGACGCCGGACGATTACAAGAAGTGGTTGCAGGGCTCGACCAGCGGACACTCTCTGGCGCAGGATGGGGAGCGGCTGTTTGCCAGCCTGAGCTGCAATGCCTGCCACAATGCGCGTCCCGATGCACGCGGTCCCAGCCTTGCGAATGTGTACGGCTCGAAGCTGACACTTTCGAACGGGCAGCAGGTAACGGTGGACGAGGCCTATCTGAGACAGGCGATTCTGAATCCGTCAGAGCACGTGACGCAGGGCTATCTGCCGATTATGCCTACGTACCAGGGCCAGATCAGTGAAGAAGGCGTGATTGATCTGGTGGAATACATCAAGCATCTCGACTCCGACTATCGCGTACAGCAGACGACGAACACGACGACTCTGCTGCCGGAGAGCGAGGGCAAAGCGGCGCAGGCGGGTGGTAACTCCGCTGCGGCGCCGGGGAAGGTGAACCCATGAGTGCAACGATCATCAGTCTTCCCGACCAGTCGACGGCCAGGATTCCCAAGCGCAACTATCTGACGCAGGAGAACGGCATCCTGAGCTGGCTTCTGACGCAGGATCACAAGCGCATTGGCCTGCTCTACCTGATGTCGATCACCATGTTTTTCTTCATTGGTGGCGCACTGGCTGGCCTGATCCGCCTGGAACTGCTCACGCCGCAGAGCGATCTGCTGGCGGCGGACACCTATAACAAGGTGTTCACGATGCACGGCATCATCATGATCTTCTTCTTCCTGGTGCCGTCTGTTCCTGCTGTTCTGGGCAACTTTTTCCTGCCCATGATGATCGGCGCCAAAGATCTTGCGCTGCCGAAGATGAACCTGGCCAGCTGGTACTTCTATATGGCCGGCGGCATCCTGGCGCTGTGGGCCATGATCACGGGTGGCGTGGACACCGGCTGGACCTTTACAACGCCGCTCTCCACGCATTATGTGAACACGAATGTGGTCACGACCGGACTGGCGATTTTCATTGCCGGCTTCAGCTCTATCTTTACCGGACTGAACTTTATCGTGACCATTCACAAGATGCGCGCGCCGGGCATGACGTGGTTCCGACTACCGTTGTTTGTGTGGTCGAACTATGCGGCGGCGGTGCTGATGGTGCTGGGCACACCGGTGCTGGCGACGGCTCTCATCCTGGTGGTGCTGGAGCGTGTGGTGGGCATCGGCATCTTCGATCCGACCAAAGGCGGCGATCCGCTGCTTTTCCAGCATCTTTTCTGGTTCTACTCGCATCCAGCGGTGTACATCATGATTTTGCCGGGCATGGGCGTTATCTCTGAGGTGGTTTCCACCTTCAGTCGAAAGCGCGTGTTCGGCTACACGGCGGTGGCGTTCTCTTCGGTAGCCATTGCAGTGTTTGGTTTCTTTGTGTGGGCGCACCACATGTTCATCATGGGCATCTCCAGCTATGCAGCGCTGGTTTTCTCTCTGCTGACGATGCTGGTGGCGGTGCCCTCGGCGATCAAGATCTTCAACTGGGCGTTCACGCTGTACAAAGGCTCCATTACCTTTGAGACGCCGATGCTGTATGCGTTCGGCTTCATGGGGCTGTTCACCATCGGCGGCATGACGGGCGTGTTCCTGGGAACGACAGGTACGGACATCCACCTGACGGAGACCTACTTCGTGGTGGCCCACTTCCACTTCGTGATGGTGGGCGGCATGTTGATGGCGTTTCTGGCGGGCATTCACTTCTGGTGGCCGAAGATGACTGGGCGCATGTATCCGGAGAAGATTTCGCAGCTTGCGGCTCTGATCACCTACATCGGGTTCAACCTAACCTTCTTCCCTCAGTTCATTCTGGGCACTCTGGGAATGCCGCGGCGCTATGCGGCGTATCCGGCGGAGTTCCAGGTGCTGAACGTATTCTCAACGGCGGGTGCTACGGTACTGGGCGTGGGGTATCTGCTGCCCATGCTCTACCTGACGTGGTCGATCAAGTACGGCAAGATAGCCGGAGACAATCCGTGGCAGGCGACGGGGCTGGAGTGGCAGACGCAGTCACCGCCATTGACCGAGAACTTTGCTGAGATGCCTGTGATGGATCACGAGGCTTACGACTATGAGTGGCTTGAGCGCCAGAAGGAGAAAGAGGTAGCCAGTGTCGGATAGCACAGCGATTGCGCATGGCGCCGCGGCGGGGACGCATCACGAGCACCCGCCCTACCTGCGCCACCACTTTGAGTCGGTCGATCAGCAGACGGACGCCAGCAATTTTGCGATGTGGCTGTTCCTCCTTACAGAGGTCATGTTTTTCGGCGGGCTGTTTACCGTCTACATGATCTACCGCAACTGGTACTATCCGGCGTTCTCGGCGGCCTCGCATCAGTTGGACGTGATGCTGGGCGGCATCAACACCGTGATTCTGATTACCAGCAGCTTCACCATGGCGCTGGCGGTGTGGTGTGCAGAGACGCGGAAGAAGAGCGGACTGGTAGCCATGCTGGTAGTGACTTTTCTGCTGGGCGTGGTCTTTCTTGGCATCAAGGGGCACGAGTACAAGGAGAAGTGGGACAAGCACCACTTTCCTGGCGCCAGCTATAGCGTACAGGCGTTTGTGAATCCGGCGAGCGATCCACTGCAGGTGAATGCACAGGGTAAGCCACTGGCACCGCTGGCGCCCGACATGGCAGCCAGAACCGAGATGTACTTCTGCCTGTACTTTGCGATGACCGGCATGCACGCGCTGCATATGCTGATCGGCATGGGCATTCTGATCTTCATGATTTTCAGGGCACGAGCAGGGGCTTATACGGAAGGCCACTCAGCTTATGTGAATTACTTTGGCCTGTATTGGCACTTTGTGGACATTGTCTGGCTGTTCCTGTTTCCGCTGCTATACCTCATCAACCGGCACTAAAGGACCACTGGCATGAGCGAACCCAATCACAACGAACGGCACATCACGAGTCCCACAGTTTACTTTGCGGTGTATGTGGCGCTGCTGGCGGGCGTGGGACTGACAATCCTGGCCTCATACCACAACCTGGGCATCTTCAACCCGATCCTTGCGCTGGCGATTTCGATTGCACAGGCGGGGCTGGTGGTGCTGTTTACCATGCACCTGAAGGACAGTTCCAAGGCCACGGTGCTGAGCGTGGGTTGCGCACTGTTCATTCTGATGATCCTGTTCGGCATGGTGTTTATGGACTACTACAGCCGCGCGTGGGGTAGCTGGTAGGAAGACAAGAGTCAAGGAATAACGGTACGTGGAGGCTGCCTTACGAGGCAGCCTCTTTCCATTTAAGGAGAGTGCGTGGTCCGCGGATATAATCCGGGCGCAAGGTAAAGAGAGGGATTTCCATGCCTGAAATGAGATGGAACCGGCGGAGATTTTTGCAGGTGGCGGGCGGAGCCGCAGCCAGCGTGGGGGCGGCGCACAAGGCGATGGGCAAGCCGGCGGCAACGTTGGCCATTGCGGCCGATCCAACTGATATGGTGGCGGCCTCACAGCCTGCAGCGTGGGCCATTCAACATCTAACCAATGCGCTGGAGACGCGCGGTGTTGGCGTGCGACGGGTTGAGCGGCAGGAGCAGGGCCCGGAGGATGCATTGTGCATTCTGGCGGCGGGAGCGGAAAGCAGAGCTGCGGTATCGATGCTGCATGCAGCCAGGATGACGGTAGCGGAGAAGCCCGAGGCATTGGCGATCGTATCCGCACAGAGCGGAAGCCGGCGAACCGTGCTGGCCTGTGGGCGCGATGCGCGCGGCCTGGTGTATGCGCTGACGGAGTTGGCCGACCGCGTGGAGAATGCACCGGATGCGCTGGAGGCGCTGGTTTTAACGGAGACGATTGCGGAAGAGCCTGCGAATGAGGTGCGAAGCTGGTCACGGCTGTTTACCAGCGAAGTGGAGGACAAGCCCTGGTATAACGATCGCGCGATGTGGCCGCGCTACTTTGACATGCTGGCGACACAGCGCTTTAACCGCTTCAATCTGGGATTTGGCATCGGCTACGACTTTTTGCGAGGCGTCACGGATGCGTATTTTCTCTTCACCTATCCCTTTCTTCTGGATGTGCCGGGGTACAAGGTACGCGTGCCGCAACTGCCCGAAGCCGAGCGCGAGAATAATCTGGCCATGCTGCAATCCATCGGGCAGCAGTGCGTGGCGCGGGGAATCGAGTTTCACATTGGGTTGTGGATGCACGGCTATGTGTGGATGGACAGCCCGCATGCCAACTACACAGTTGAAGGGCTGGATGCAGCGACGCACGGGCCTTATTGCCGGGATGCGCTACGCCTTTTGCTGCAAAAGGTGCCGGAGATCAGCGGCGTCACCTTTCGCATCCACGGCGAGAGCGGAGTGCCGGAAGGCAGTTTCGACTTTTGGAAGACCGTGTTTGACGGCGCGGTGACCTGCGGGCGCACAGTGGCCATCGATATGCATACCAAAGGCATGAGCAAGCCGATGATCCAGGTGGCTCTGGATACGGGAATGCCGGTCTCCATGTCACCGAAGTTCTGGGCGGAGCATCTGGGAATGACGTATCACCAGGCGGACATCCGCAAGATTGAGAAGCCGAGGACAGTGAATAGGCCGGGGCTGATGGCGTTGAGCGAGGGCACGCGCAGCTTCCTGCGCTATGGCTATGGCGACCTGATGACTGAGGATCGGAAGTGGTCTATTGTGCATCGCATCTGGTCGGGCACGCAGCGAGTGTTGCTGTGGGGTGATCCACAGTTTGCCGCAGCCTACTCCCGGGCCTTTCGCTTCTGTGGCAGCAACGGCGTGGAGATTCAGGAACCGCTTTCATTCAAGGGACGGCGCGGCTCGGGGATTGCGGGCAGCCGCTGCGGCTATGCCGATGCGGCGTATGATCCGCGCTGGGACTGGGAGAAGTACTCCTATGGAACGCGTGTGTGGGGCAGGCTGCTCTACAACCCGGAGACGCGCCCGGAGGTCTGGCAACGGATGCTGCGGCGGCAGTTCGGGCCGGGCGCGGCCGATGCGGAAGCGGCACTGGGGCATGCGAGCCGGATCCTGCCAACGGTTACGACGTCTTACATGCCGTCGGCGGCGAACAACAACTACTGGCCGGAGATGTACACGAACCAGTCGCTAGTGGATGCGGAACACTTCAGGCCTTACTCGGACACGCTGCCTCCACGCGTGTTTGGTAATGCGAGTCCGCTGGATCCGGAGCTGTTTCTGAGCATGGATGAATGTGCGGAAGAACTGCTGGCGGGCAGGCCCAGTGGCAAGTACACGCCGCTGGACGTGGCGCAGTGGCTGGAGGAGTTTACGACCGAGGGACGTGCGGCGCTGGCGCGTGCACAATCGGTCTCGACCGGGCGCAGTGCAGCAGCCTACAAACGCATGCGTGTGGACGTGGATATTCAGGCGGGAATCGGCGGCTTCTTTGGAGCGAAGATGCGCGCTGGCGTGCTTTTTCACCTTTATCAGAAGACGCAGCAGCGAACGGCGCTGGAGGCGGCGGTGGGAGAGTATCGCCGGGCTCGCGCGGAGTGGGCGCGCGCTGCTGAGGCAGCGAAGGGCGTTTACAAGACGGACGTTACGGTGGGGCCTGATCCGCAGTTGCGCGGACACTGGCTGGACCGACTGACGGCGATCGATCAGGACATTACAGATGTGGAGGCCTTGCTGGATTCGGCCACATCAGGTGCTGCCTCTCCGCAGGTGGCCGCGGCAATCGCCGCGGCACAGGCACGACCGCGACGTGTGGAACTGGATGTGCAGCATACGCCGCCAGAGCGATTCAAACGCGGCGCAGCATTGGATGTGCGTTTGACTGCGCCGGTGCATGTGCGCAGCGCGATGCTGCACTACCGGCACGTAGATCAGGCAGAGTTTTACGAGAGCGTCGCGATGGAACGGCGTGGCGGAGGGTTTGCGGCGACGATTCCAGAGGCGTACACGCAGACGGATTTTCCGCTGGAGTACTACTTTACAGCGGCAACCGAGACGGGCCAGGCTGGGTTGTATCCGGGGCTGGGCAGGAAGCTGACGCAGCAGCCATACTTCGTGGTGCAGAGCGTGTAATGCTGCCGGGGCTGTACGGTGGTCTCTTTGACGGCATGCACAAACAGCGCCAGCGATTGTTGCGCCACGAAGGAGCGCAACGGACATCGGCAGGCACCGCCTACGATAGAAGTGAATGAGTGCAGAACAAAAGATGAGTGAAATGCCGGAAGAACTGGCGCGGCTTGCGGACCAGCCTCGGGTGGTGGTGCGGCGTGCGGGTGCGCCGCGCAAGGGACGTTGCGTTGTTTACTGGATGCAGCGGGCGATGCGCATCTTGGATAATCCCGCGCTGGATGTGGCCATCGAGGCAGGGAATTTGCTGGGGTTGCCGGTGGTGGTGTACTTCCAGGTAATTCCCAATTATCCCAATGCCAATCTGCGCCACTACCATTTTTTGCAGCAAGGGCTGCGGGACGTGGCGGAGGATGCCGCGGAGCGAGGAGTCGGCTTTGTGGTACGGCGTACGCCGGAGGCCTCGCTGGAGGGATTTCTGGAGGAGATGCATGCGGCGCTGCTGATCGGCGATGAGAATCCCTGCCGCGAGCCGGAGCGCTGGCGGAAGGTGCTGGCGGGGCGGTTGAAGCTGCCCTACTGGACGGTGGATGCCGACGTGGTGGCGCCTTCACGTCTCTTCAATCGCAGCTTTGTTCTGTTGCACCACTTCAGGCCGCACCTCAAGGCGGAACTGCCGCGATTCCTGGTAGAACCCTCACGGATCAAACCGCTGTACACATGGAATCCAGATCGCGAGCCGGAGCGGTGGTCGCTGGATCGGGACATCACCGAAGGATTCACGAAGCTGGATCGCCGTATTGGTCCAGTGGACAGCTTTACCGGCGGAACGCATGCGGCGCTGAAGCGGCTCAGGAATTTTGTTCGCCTGGAGCTGAAGGACTACGAGGAAACGCGCAATCATCCTGAGGTGCGAGGGACCAGCCGTCTCTCGCCGTATCTGCACTTTGGCAATATTAGTCCGGTAACCATTGCACTGGCAGTGAAGCAGGCTGTGGCGGACGGACTGGCCGCGGAGAGGGCGGGTGAGAAGTATCTGGACGAGCTGATTGGATGGCGCGAACTGGCGGTGCTGTTTGTGCGGCACGAGCCCAACTACGACAACTGGGAGTGCGCGGCGCCGTGGGCGCGGCAGACGCTGCTGGAGCATGCGGGAGACCCGCGCGACGCCCGTTACAGCTTCGAGCAACTGGAGCGGGCAGAGACCGGGGATGAACTATGGAATGCGGCTCAGCGCGAGATGGTGCAGACGGGCTGGATGCACAACTACATGCGCATGTACTGGGCCAAGAAGATGCTGGAGTGGGCGCCTGATCCGGCGACGGCATTTGACTGGGCAGTCATTTTGAATGACCGCTACGAACTGGACGGTCGCGATCCGAACGGCTATGCGGGGATCGCGTGGGCGATTGTGGGACGGCACGACCGACCGTGGTTTAACCGTCCGGTGTTCGGGCTGGTGCGGCCCATGTCCGGCGCCTCTATCGCGAAGAAGATCGATGCCGGGGCATACATCCGGCAGCAGGGGATGGACAGGCTGCCGCTGGTCTAAGCGATGGACAAAGCTATGTAATGGCCGTCACACGGCGGGCTGAAGATTAGAGCCCTATAATGTGCCGCAAATCCAAAGAGTAAATCTGGATACGCCCTAAGCTGGCGGCGTGGTCCAGTAGATGCGCATTTTCGGAGATGGGAGTGCGGATCGGATAGCGGATGCGTGTGACGTCCTGGGGCTCCTGGGGTAAGTGGATGCGGCGCGCGGCAAGCACTGGCTTCGAAGGCTGGTGCCTGCGAGCAGCCGTGTGCGGATGGATGCTGGCAGGATGGCAGATGACTGCTGGGCAGACGGTAACCCAACCTCCGCAGGCGGCAGCGGCGCAGCGATTTTTGGCACAGCGAGGCTGGACGGCGGCGCTGGCACGGGCGTGGCGATCCGGACGAATTCCACTGACAAGTGAAGCGAGCAGCGTGGCCGCAGTACAGGCGCAGGGATCTGCTGCATCGACGTGGCAGGCGCTGGGGCCGGCGGCCGTGAACACGCCGCACTACGGGCTGGTGACGGGGCGCGTGACGTCTCTGGCGCTGGACCCGGCGGATGCCACGGGGAACCGGCTCTATGTGGGGACTACGGGCGGCGGCGTTTGGGTGGCGCAGAATGCGGCGACGGCCGCGGCTGGGGCTGTGACCTTTGCACCACTGACGGATGGGATCGCAGACCTGAGCGCCACCCGATATGGCTCGCTGAGCATCGGAGCGCTGACAGTGCAGCCGGGAGGGACGGGGGTAATCCTGGCAGGCACAGGCGACCCGAATGATGCGCTGGACTCTTACTATGGCGGGGGAATTCTGCGCTCGACGGACAACGGCAAGAGCTGGGCGCTTATCTCTTCCACGCAGGATCTTAAAAGCGGGCTGGCCGCGCAGGACTTCAGTTTTGCCGGACTGGGGTTTGCGGAGTTTGCGTGGAGCACGACCAATCCTCAGGTTGTGGTGGCGGCGGTTTCACAGGCGTATGAGGGGGCGCTGGTGGGAGCGGTAACGCCAGGGACGAGTTGCATGGGGCTCTACTACTCGACCGATGCAGGAGCCACGTGGCACATCGCCAGCATTACGGATGGGCCGGGCCAGAATGTGCAGGGGCCACTGATTGCGTTTCCCATGCCAGCGGGAAATGCGGCGACAGCGGTGGTGTGGAATCCGGTGCGGCGGATATTTGTGGCGGCAGTGCGCTTCCATGGGTACTACCAGTCAACCGATGGCGTAACGTGGACGCGCATGGCAGCGCAGCCTGGCACGAATCTGACGACAAAGCTGTGTCCGAATAATCTGAGCACAGCAGGGTCGATTGCCTGTCCTATCTTTCGCGGTGCGCTGGCGGTGAATCCGATTAGTGGCGACACGTTTGCGTGGACGGTGGACCTTTACGACCAGGACCAGGGGCTATGGCAGGACGCCTGCAATCTGAGCGGCGGCGCGTGCGCCAGCTCTACTGTGAGCTTTGGCAAGCAGTGGAGCACGACGGGGCTGGAGCAGAATACGGCCTTCGGTCCGATGACGATTGCCAACGGCGACTACAATCTGACGCTGGCCGCGATTCCGCAGCAGCAGGATACGGTGCTGCTGGCGGGAGACAACGATGTATGGCGCTGCACGCTAGCCATGGGGTGCGTGTGGCGTAACACGACCAACGCCACTACCTGCATGAGCGCGCAGGTGGCGGAGTATCAGCATGCGCTGGAGTGGAGCGTCGCGAACCCTCTGGAAGTGTTTGTGGGCAACGACGGAGGGTTGTGGCGCTCACTAGATGCGGTAGGTGAGACGGGACAAGTGTGCGCGGCGTCGGATGCTGCGCACTACCAGAATCTGAATGGCAGTCTGGGCTCGCTGGCGGATGTGGAGAGCCTGCCGGCTGTGGGGGACACGCCTTACACCATGATGGCAGGGTTGGGGGTGAACGGGACGGCTGCCTCGGGAAGTACGAGCGGACCGACAGCCGACTGGACGCAGATTCTGGGCGGCGATGGCGGTGTGGTGGCGATTGATCCCCGCAACAGCAGCAACTGGTATGTGAACAATGGCGCAGGGGTTTCCATCCACGGCTGTACGAAGGGCGCGGCGTGCACAGCGGGTGATTTTGGTATGAGTCCACTGGTGGACAGCGCAGATGTGGGTGGGGATGGGGACACGATGGTGCTGCCGGCGCCGTTTCTGGTAGATCCGCTGGACACCTCGCAACTACTGATTGGCACGTGCCGTGTGTGGCGCGGTCCGGCGGGCGGGGGCTGGACGGCCAGCGATGCGATCAGCCGAATTCTGGATACCGGGATGACGAGCGGCGCGTGCCGCGGCAATGCGCTGATTCGAACGATGGCCGCGCTGCCGATGAGCGGGGGCGGCGAGCGCGTCTACGTGGGCATGTATGGGGCGCTGGATGGGGGCGCCAACCTGGCTGGTCACGTGCTGACCGCGGTGGTGAATCCGGCAACGAGCGGCGCACCGGTATGGCAGGATGTGACGCTTAATCCGGTGACGAACGATCCTCGTTCACTGAACTACTACGGAATGGATATCTCCAGTGTCACGATCGACAGCCATGATGCAACGGGCAGCACGGTTTACGTGACAGTGGAGGGGATGACGACCATCCTGTGGGGAATTCCCATGGTGTACCGGAGCACGGACGGCGGCGCACACTGGGCCAACATTACGTCGAATCTGCCGTTGGCTCCGGCAAACAGCGTCGCGGTGGATCCCCAGAATGCCGGAACTGTTTATGTGGCGACGGACCGCGGAGTGTACTTTACGGCAAATGTGGCGGGGTGCATTCCGGCGGGTGCGGCCTGCTGGTCGCCGTTTGGGGCGGGACTGCCCAGGGCGCCGGTGGTGGCGTTGAGTGCGTCGCCCGCAAGTGCATCCGCGCAGGTGCTGGTGGCAGCGACGTACGGCAGAGGCATCTGGCAGACGCCGCTGTGGACGGGTGGATCGGGGCTGACGACAGCGGTGGCCAGTCCAACTTCACTGAGCTTTCCCAGCCAGATGTATGGCGGTTCAAGTGCGGCGCAGACGGTGACGCTGACCAACACTGGCAGTGTGGCGTTGAGCGTGAGCGGGATTGTGATGAGCAGCGACTTCACCGAGACGGATACCTGCCAAGCGGCGCCGGTGGCTGTCGGCGCGAGTTGCTCGATCCAGGTGATCTTTACGCCAGCAGCAACCGGAGCGCGGACGGGGTCGATGACGATCAGCGCCAACCTGTATGGCGTACAGGTGTCGGTAGCTTTGAGCGGCACGGGCACACCGGCAGGCGCGGTGACAGCGAATCCGACAACGGTGAACTTTGGCCAGGTGCAGGTTGGATCAACCTCTCCGCGGATGCAGGTGACGGTAGACAACGCGAGCGCGACAGATGTGCCAGTGAGCAGCATTACGATCACGCCGCCGTTTGCCATTGCCAGCAATGTCTGTGGCGTTAATTCGCTGGTGGCGCACGCGGGATGTCAGATTCTGCTCACTTTCACGCCAACCCAGACGGGGCCAGCATCCGGGACATTGATTTTGAACGATGGCGCGGGGACGCAGACGGTTTTACTGACGGGGACGGGACTGGCTGTGGCCAATGATGTGCTGAGTCCTACGGCGTTGAACTTTGCCGCCACAGCCGCAGGACAACTGAGCACGGCGCAGACGGTTACGCTGACAAACTCCGGCGATGCGCCGTTGACCGGCATTACGGTGACAGTGAGCGGGCCATTCCGCGAGGCCGATGACTGTACGATGCAGTTGGCCGCGCACGCAGTGTGCACGATCAGCGTGACGTTTGCTCCAACGCAAGTGGGCAATGCAGCGGGTGTGTTGACGGTTGCCGATGCGCTGCGCACGCAGACGGTGGCACTGAGCGGGACAGGCGCACAGCCGGCGGCACTCAGCGTGACCCCAGCGAGCCTGAGCTTTGCCCAGCAGCCGCCGGGAGTCGCCAGTGCGCCGCTGACGCTGACGGTGAGCAACAGCGGCGGCGTGACGATGGCCAACGTGGGATTCCAGATCACCGGGACGTCCGCAAGCAGTTTTTCAACGGGGGCGACGAGCTGCGGCACATCCCTGGCGAGCGGCGCAAGCTGCACGGTGCAGGTGGTGTTCACGCCTGCCACGACGGGGGGAAGCACAGCCACGCTTACGGCGAGTTCCTCCACGCTGGGGGTGGCGCCAGTGACGGTGGCGCTGAGTGGCCTGGCGCAGGCGGCAAGCGGACTGACGGCAAGTCCGGCGCAGTTGAGCTTTGCGCCGCAGAACCCGGGACAGACGAGCGCGGCGCAGACAGTGACAGTGCGCAACACGAGCAATTATCCATTTACAGGGCTCACGCTAGCGGCGAGCGGCCCCTTCCGCCTGACGCAAGACACCTGTGCCGCGAGTCTGGCGGCGAGCGGAAGTTGCACGGTTGGGGTGGTCTTCACTCCCACGAGTAATACCGGCGCGACGGGGCTGCTGACGGTAAGTTCACCCTCTGTGTCCATGCAGGCCACGGTGGCGCTGGCCGGGGAAGGCGGCATTCAGGTGACGCCGGGAACACTTCCCGCTTTTGCCTCAACGGGTGTGGGCACGATGAGCGCACCGGCAACCGTGACGGTGACCAACCTGGCAACGAGTACGGCGCTGAGCGGACTGGCATTGACGATAAGCGCGGGCGCGCCTTTCACACTGGTGAGCAATAGCTGCGGCGCGACGCTGGCGGCAGGCGCAAGCTGTACGGCCGGTGTGGAGTTTGCCCCGGTGAATGCCGGGCAACAGACGGGCAGCCTGACGGTGACGAGCGGCACGCTGCAAGCCACGCCGATTGCGCTGGCGGGCATGGGCTTTGACTTTACGGCGAGCCTGACCGGAGCCACCAGCGTGAATATTGCCAGCGGACAGACTGCGAGCTACACGCTGGCACTTGCTGGGGTGAATGGCTCGGCGGGAACGTTTAGTTTCACCTGCGGCTCGCTACCGGCCAATGCGCAGTGCGTGTTCAGTCCAAACACAATGGCGCTGAGCGCAGGCGGGCAGGGCAATGTGACCGTGCAGATTGTGACCGGGGTGACGAGCGGCTCTGCAGGGCCGGGACCGGGGGTGTGGCGCGCGCTTCCTGTACTGTGCGGGCTGTTGTTGCCGCTGGCATTGGTGCGGCGCAGAAGAGCTCTGTTACTGGCTGTGCTAGTGGCGGCTGCACTCCTTGGCGGCGTGGCGAGTTGCAGCGGGTCGGGCGGAGGAACGGGGGGGATCTCCGGCAGTGGTCCGGGCGGTGGCGGGAGTAAGACTGGCTCGACGCCGGCGGGGACCTATTCCATTCCGATTACGGTTGCGTCGACGGGGGTGCAGCACTCGGTGACGGTGACACTGACCGTGGACTAGGCTAAGCCACGCGGCAATTGGTGGCGGGCTATACTTGATCTTTCAGGGTTTGCTGCGGCGAAAGCACGAAGCCATCCACGCAAGCCGGAGGCAAAAGACAAGCGAATGAGTGCCAAAGTCACCATGGAGGACGTGCAGCGCGTAGCGGAACTGGCCAACCTGGAGTTGGAGCCGGACGAGACGGTGCGCATGCAGCAGGATCTGAACGCGATTCTGGACTATGTGGCCGAGTTGAATGAACTGGACACCACGGGCGTGGAGCCGCTGGAGCAAGTGAGCGAACTGGAGGGAAGCGCAGGCGTGCTGCGGCCGGATGCGCTGGAGGCCTCTCTGCCACGGCCCACGGTGATGCCGCAGGCGCCGGATACGGATGGCACCTTCTTCAAGGTGCCCAAAGTGATTGAGCGATAGAACCATAGAGCAAAGAGGAAGAGACTTTGGCTGCCGAGACGAAAAGTGTCCAGAACTTTGTAGAAAAGCCAGGAATGCTGGCTGAGCTGCGCGCGGAGATTGCGGCGGGGCGCACCAAGGCTACTGACCTGGCCACGGCCTACTATGACCGGATTGCGGCGAAGAATCCCACGCTCAATGTGTATCTGAGCCTGACCAAAGAGCGTGCGCTGGAGCAGGCGGCACGGGTGGATGCGCTGGCGGCCAAGGGCGATCCGCTGCCCCCGCTGGCGGGAGTTCCGGTGGGCATCAAGGATGTTCTGGTGATGCAGGGCGCGCCGGCCACGGCGGCCTCGAAGATTCTGGAGGGCTACCGTCCGCCGTATGACGCCACCTCTGTGGCGCGGCTGGAGGCGGCGGGGGCGGTGCTGCTGGGCAAGATTAACTGCGATGAGTTTGCCATGGGCTCGTCGAATGAGAACTCGGCCTATGGACCGGTGCGGAATCCTGTGGATATCGACCGGGTGCCGGGCGGGTCGAGCGGTGGCTCGGCGGCAGCGGTGGCCGCCAATATGGCAGTGGCCACGCTGGGCACGGATACAGGCGGCTCGATTCGGCAGCCGGCCAGCTTCTGCGGTGTGGTGGGCGTGCTGCCGACGTATGGCCGCGTCTCGCGGTGTGGATTGATCGCGTTGGCGTCGTCGCTGGACCGCGTAGGACCGTTTGCTGCCAATGTGCGCGATGCAGCCACGCTGCTGGGGGCGATTGCCGGACATGATCCCAAGGATGCAACCAGCCTGGCGGCACCGGTGGAGGACTACGCGACGGAGAGCGACAAGCCTGTCGAAGGGATGCGTGTCGGTATCCCGGCAGAGTACTTTGGCGAGGGTCTTGATCCAGAGGTGCGTGCCGCGATCGAGAAGGGAATCGATGCGCTGAAGGCGGCTGGATGCACTGTAAAGCCGGTCTCACTGCCTACGACGAAGTATGCAGTGCCGACCTATTACCTGGTGGCTACGGCGGAGGCCAGCGCGAATCTGTCGCGGTTCGACGGCGTACGCTACGGCTACCGCTCGCCGCGCTCCGAGAACCTGGCGGCGATGTATCGACACTCGCGCGATGAGGCGTTTGGCGCGGAGGTGAAGCGGCGCATCCTGCTGGGCACCTATGCGCTGAGCGCGGGGTACTATGAGGCCTACTACCGCAAGGCGCAGCAGGTGCGACGTTTGCTGGCCGAGGAGTTCCTGCGGGCCTTTGCCGAGGTGGACGCGATTGTAACGCCAACCTCGCCTGCACCGGCCTTCAAGCTGGGCGAGAAGACCGGCGATCCGCTGTCCATGTACCTGGCGGATATCTACACGGTCACAGCCAGCCTGGCGGGCATCTGCGGGGTCACAGTACCCTGCGGAAGCACCCGCGCGGGGCTTCCGGTGGGCATGCAGGTGCTGGCCCGCCACCTGGGCGAGAGCACGGCGTTCCGCGTGGCGCGGGCGGTGGAAGCAGCAAAGATTTAGGCATTTTGCCGAATTGGCGGCAAGTTCAGAGCGCGAGAGGCTATCTGTAGTGGGCCATTTGGCCTATAGCAGGTAGCCCTCGCTGCATTTACGCGTTACTATGAACGCAATCCCCGTGCAATCAAATCTTTGCTCTGGCGTGGCGGTGCGCAAGAGCAGGAAGAAGCGCGTATGCGTACTTATTCTTGCCTGTTGATGGCTGCCGCCGTTGTTGTTCTTGCCGTTCCATCTCTTGCCGCGGCGCCCAAGCGACACAGTGTGGTGCTGGGAACTGCAAAGAAAGTGCCCTACTCCAGGGCTGGGGATCCCGCGGGAGCGATTGCGGGCGAGACGGAATTGAAGATTCGGGCGTTGGTGGTGGATGCGCGCGTGAAGGAGTGGACCACCGGCGAGGCGCATGATGTGACGGACCGCAGCTTTGTGGTGCGCCGGGCGGTGCGGCTGAATAACTCCCTGCCGAGCGACAAACAGGAGCAGTGGGTATGGCAGCGCGGGCCGTGGCTGCTGGTGGAGCGAGCCACGGGACGAGTGACGCCGCTGAAACTGCCGGATTACGATCCGGCGGTGAGCCAGGTGGTGTGGTTCCGCGACTACGGCGCCTACTGTGGTGTGACCCCGAGCGGCAAGAGCCTGTATGCAGTGGTGGCCCAACTCGCCGTGCGCAAGCCTTTACTGGCGCATAAGCTGGAGGCCTATGACGCGCAGAATGCGGCAGGTCCGGTATGCATGGCTCCGGAGTGGCAGCGGGAGCCTCTGCGCGTGACCTTCCATCCGGCGGGCAAGGAGGCGGTGAGCTATAACCTCTCCGCAGGCTCGGCCGAATTAGTCGAGGACTCGGGCGATGAGGCGGTTGGGACTGGCGGCGATGCGCCGGCAAAGTAGAGAACCGGTGCGCCTATGTTGCTGCAAGAGCTACTATTTACTTTGCCTCGTCCAGCTCCAAAGGACCTACAGCAGAAATACACAGGCCAGCCCCGGAAACAAGAAAAAAGCCGATCGGGATTGAATTGAAGCATGGCGGCAAACCTCCTGAGTGACGGCCGGAAGCATGGAGAGGGGCGTACAGGCATCAGGAATTGCCATGATCCCACGGCCCCTCAGGAAACGCCTGGTGGCTTAGTGGTGGCGCATGGGAGCAGCAGGGGGTTCATAAAGGGAAGGATGCGCAGAACTGGCCGAAGCGGTGCGGGGCTGGCGGAGTGTATCTTGACACGTGCTAGGCCGCGCGTATCTTATCTTCCTAGGCATTCTTTCGGGGCCCGGGAAGCAATTCTGCACACTAGAAGGTGCGTATTTGCAGCTGCGGAGCCGGAGGAAGGGCTGTGTCGAACAGGAAGTGAACGGCAGTGGGGAGCCCTGACTGGTAACCAGTGGAGCAGCGGGAGTTGCTCTGCGGCAGGGAAATGGTTCCCTCCTTCCCGAGCCTGGGCAGGCTGGATCATTCCCCAGGACGATTCCCGGAGACTAATTTCTGAGGCAGGCGCCGGCTGAACAGCGGGATTGCCTGTGCCCCGGAGGATTGCGCGTGCGCGCCGCCGGGGCGAGCAAAGGATGAACGTGGCGACAAGTGTTGCATTGATGGCGGCGCAGCCCGCCGGGGCGGCCGGGGGCAGTTTGACTCTGCTACTGCCAGTCCTGCTGATCTTCGTGCTGTACTTTTTGATGATCCGTCCGCAACAAAAGCGGCAAAAACAGTGGCAGCAGATGCTGGGCAGCATCAAGTCCGGCGACCGGGTGACCACGGCGGGCGGAATTCGCGGCACGATTCTGTCGATCAAGGACGACGTGGTGATTATCCGCGTGGCGCCGGACAACCTGAAACTGGAAGTGGCCAAGACCGCGATCGCCTCCGTAACCACGCAGGACACCGGCTCAGAGAATTGAGCCGGCAAGTTTTTTGGGCCTTTGGGGCCAGAGAAATGGAACTATGAAGAAGGATCTCAAGAATAAAATTGCCCTGATTGTCGTCGTCCTGCTGGCGTTTCTTTACGGCATTTTTGGAGTGCCGTCGGGCCTGACGCCCAAGGACCTGCTGCAGTCTGTTCGCAACCGCATCCACCTGGGTCTTGACCTGCAGGGTGGCGCGCACTTGATTTTGCAGGTGCAGGTGCAGGAGGCGGTGAGCGCGGAGACAGACAACACCGTGCAGGACATTACGCAGAATCTGCAGAAGTCCAATCTGAGTTTTTCGCAGGTCTACAAGCCGGACCCGAAGCGGCCGGATGTGATCCAGGTGCTGGGTGCATCTCCGTCGCAGGCGAACAGCGTGGAGTCGCTGCTGGATGGCACGCGCTACGCGAATGAGTACGATGTGTCGAACGGTGCGAACGGCACCTACACGCTGACCATGAAGCCCATCTATGAGCGAGATCTGGAACAGCGCACGGTGCAGCAGGCGATCGAGACGATCCGTGACCGCGTGGATGCGCTGGGTGTGACCGAGCCGCAGATTGCTCCCTATGGCCTGGGCGCCAACCAGATTCTGGTGGAACTGCCGGGCGTGAGCGATCTGGATCAGGTGGAGCGGATCATGCGCGAGACCGCCCGACTGGAGATTCACGCCGTGATCGGTGGGCCCTTCCCCAGCCGTGAGGCCGCATTGGCCAGCATGGGGGGCGCGGTGCCTCCGGATCAGGAGATCATGCCTGCCAGTGGAGCCATGGCTGGCGCCGGATCGGGTAACGATACGTTTTACGTGTTGCAGCGGCTGGCCATTGTGGCTGGCAGCGACTTCCGTTCCGCAACGCCGGGCACGAATCCCAACACCGGCCAGCGCGATGTGAACTTCACGCTGACGGATGCAGCCGGCGACAAGTTCTGGAACTATACCAGCGCCAATGTGGGTAAGAGCATGGCGGTGGTGATGGGCGGTACGGTGCGCGAGGTGGCCACGATTCAGAGCGCCATCCGCGACAGCGGTGAGATTACCGGCAGCTTCAGCCAGGATGAGGTCATGATGCTCTCCAAGCTGCTGCGCACCGGCGCGCTGCCAGCCACGCTGACCTACATCGACGAGAACACGGTGGGGGCAACGCTGGGAGCGGACTCGATTCGCGCGGGCGTGACTGCGGCCATTGTGGGCGTGCTGCTGGTGTGGGCGTTCATGCTGGTGTACTACAAGTGGTCGGGCGTCAACGCCGATCTGGCTCTGTTCCTGAACCTGGTGATCCTGCTGGGCTTCATGGGCTTCTCCAAGGCGACGCTTACCCTGCCGGGCATAGCTGGTGTAATTCTGACCATCGGTATGGGCGTCGACTCGAACGTTCTGATCTTCGAGCGCATTCGCGAAGAGATCCGTGCGGGGAAGGCGCCTTCAGCGGCGGTAGACCAGGGCTTTGCACACGCGTGGGTCACGATTCTGGATACGCACGTGACGACGATCGTTTCAGCGGCAATTCTGTTCCTCTTTGGAACCGGGCCGGTGAAGGGATTTGCCACCACGCTGACCTTTGGTCTGGCGGCGAATCTGTTCACGGCGGTGTATGTGTCGCGCGTGATCTTCGATGCGCACTTGAGCAAGCTTGAGCCGGGCAAGATGGTCTCCATCTAGCGAAATACCCAGCGATGAATCGCCGGTCTGAGCGTCAGGCCGGCGAAGAAAAGAATCAGTGCTGAAGCCGAAAGAGCTTCAGCCTCCCAGGGAAGGGACGAGAAGCAGTGGAATTCTTTCATGATGTAAAGGTGGACTGGCTGGGAAAGAAGTGGTACTTCCTGGCCTTCTCAATGATCTTCAGCGTTGCAGGCGTCATCTCGATGGCGTGGCACATCCACACGATTGGAAGCCCGGTGCCGCTGGGCGTGGACTTCCGCGGCGGTACCCAGGTCGAGGTGCAGTTCAATCAGAGGCCGGATCTGAACCAGATTCGCCAGGCCATCAACGATACGGGCATCAGCGACGCCGAGATCTCAACTTTCGGCGAAGCTGCGAACAATGAAGTGCTCATCGGCCTGCCCGAGCAGACGAATGAGTCGGCTCTGGATACAGGGCGCCAGCAGATTGAGAATGCGTTGCGGGCGCACTACACGAGCAACTTCACGGTGCGCAGCGTGCAGGTGGTGGGTCCCACGGTAGGGCACCAATTAGAGCGCCAGGCCGCTCTGGCCACGCTGTATTCACTGCTGGGCATGCTGGTGTATCTCTGGTTCCGCTTCCAGCTGATTTACGGTGTGGCCGCGGTGGTGGCCTGCTTCCACGACACGCTGATTACGGTGGGCGCTTTCGCGCTGACTAACCAGGAGATCAGCCTGACGGTGATCGCGGCCATTCTGACGCTGGTGGGCTATTCGATGAACGACACCATCGTGGTGTTTGATCGTATCCGCGAGAACCTGCGGATGAGCCGCCGCGAACCGCTGCCGGATCTGGTGAATCGCAGCATCAACCAGACGCTGAGCCGGACGGTGCTGACTTCCGGGCTGACCTTCCTGACCGTGCTGTCGCTGTTCATCTTCGGTGGCCAGGTTCTGAAGGGCTTCTCGTTTGCGCTGGTCGTGGGTATTCTCATCGGCACCTATTCGTCGATTGCAGTTGCCGCGCCGATGCTGGTGGCTTACCAGGAATGGCGCGCAGGCAAGGGCAAGAACGTGAGCCTGCCTGCCGCGAAGCGCACGCGGGCCTAACAGGTTGAAAATGCATGCGCCGGGTCGTGGTTCAGGCCTGGCGGATGCGGGCATCAGGCGGCTGGGGAAAGGTTTTCCGAGCCGATGCAAATGGACTGGTTACGGGGCTCGCTTGGCAGTGGATATGCGGTTCTGATAAGGTGAACACGCTTCTGTGAGATCGATTTCCTTTCCGGGAACATTTTCCGATCTTGCGGTGTCCAATGTAGAGGTAAACAACACCCGATTCGAGGCTGGCTATGTTTGAAGATTCCACATTTGAATCCGGAGGCAAAATCAAAACGAAGAGTGGCCGTTGGATGATGTTCACGTTCATCGTGAACGGGTCCATTCTCTTCCTTCTGATCTTGATTCCGCTGATCTATCCCGAGGCTCTGCCGAAGGCAGCCATGCAGACGCTTCTGATTGCCCCGCCGCCGCCACCGCCGCCGCCACCGCCACCGCCACCGCCGGAGGTGCACGTGGTGCATGTGCAGTCAGAGATGATGAACAATCAGCTGACAGCGCCAACACGGATTCCGAAGAACATTCAGATGGTGACGGAGAAGGAAGCGCCGCCGTCGTCGGGCTTTGGCGTCGCCGGCATGGAAGGCATGGGCGGCTCTTCGGGTGGTGTAATGGGCAGCATCTTCGGCAGCGGCAAGGCTCCGCAGGTGAAGGCAGCTCCGCCGAAGAAGGTTAATATCTCGGCAGGTGTGGCCGTGGGTATGTTGGTCCAGAAGACCATGCCGATCTACCCGCCGATCGCCAAGGCGGCCCGGGTGCAGGGCACGGTGGTTCTGCAGGCGACGATCTCCAAGCAGGGGACGATCGAGAATCTGCGGGTGATCAGCGGGCCGGCGATGTTGCAGCAGGCAGCTTTGGATGCGGTGCGCAGCTGGCGCTATCGTCCTTACCTGTTGAACGGCGAACCAGTGGAAGTGGAAACCACGGTAGACGTGATCTTCACGCTGGGTGGCTGATGCATGTTCCTGGCTTCCGGCGCGCAGCAGGCGCGGGCAGCCGCACGATTGACCTCAACGGAAGTTGGCCAGCGGCCTTACTCCCGGCAACCGTCCGCCGCGGCGGACAACGGAACTACTCAAGAAACTCCTTAGGAGGAACGATTCTGTGATTCTCGCTCAGCTCGCACACTTCGCTACGCACTCTGTCAACGGCCTGGCCCTTCTCTTCCAGGAAGGGGAGCAGACGGTCAGCTTCAGCCCGATGGGGCTGTGGGACCACATGGGATGGCTGGCCCGCGCAGTGGCCATTATCCTGTTCATCGAGTCGATCTGGTCGCTGGCTGTGATGATCGACCGCTACCTGTATTTCTCCGCGGCCCGCAAGCAGTCGCGTGAGTTCGCCCCGAAGGTTGCCGGCGCGCTGAAGGACAGCAAGCTGGAAGAGGCGATCAAGATCGCCGACCGCAGCAAGAAGTCGCACCTGGCAGAAGTGGTAACGGCTGGTTTGCAGGAGTTCCGCGCCTCGGCCGGTGCTGCGACCCAGGAGAGCATCGAGAGCTCGAGCCGCGCTCTGGAGCGCGCCGAGGCCATCGTGCACGCCAAGCTGAAGCGGGGCCTGTCGGTTCTGGCCACCATCGGTTCGACGGCCCCGTTCGTGGGACTGTTCGGTACGGTTGTGGGTATTCTGAACGCCTTCCAGCAGATTGCCACCCAGAAGACCTCTGGTATCGGCGCGGTTGCCGGCGGTATTTCAGAGGCCCTGGTGACCACGGCGTTCGGTCTGCTTGTGGCTATCCCGGCCGTTATGGCCTTCAACTACTTCACTGGCCGCGTAGAGGCGTTCGACGTTGAGATGGACAACTCTTCGAGCGAGCTGATTGATTACTTCATCAAGCAGAGCCACAAGCGCTAAACAGAGCGGCTATCAGGCTGAGCGAGAGTCCTGACGGTCGGGCGGAGGAGCTTATACTTCTCCGCCCGCCGGAAGAAGGCCTGGCGCAGGCGAGCCGATCAGACGGGAAGCCGGATGGGATCCGGAACAAACTTCAGATGCACGGAGCCCTGAACAATGGGAATTGCAGTTCGCAACGAAGGCGGTAAGGTCAATTCCAACATCAACGTGACACCGATGGTGGACGTGATGCTGGTGCTGCTCATCATCTTCATGGTGATCACCCCGATGCTGCAGAACAAGGTGTCAATCGACATGGCGCAGGTGGCTAATCCGACTGCCATGCCGGACGCTGACAAGGATGATGCGATTGTAGTGGCCATCACCCGCGACGGCGGAGTCTTTCTGGGGCAGAACAGGGTCGATCCCAGCCAGTTGGGTACGCTTGTGCGGGACAAACTTTCGGACAAGACGGACAAGACGATCTACGTTCGGGCGGATGCGCGCGCGCAGTTCAGGGCGGTAGAAGACGCCATTGACGATGTGCGCACGGCCGGAGTGGAAGACGTGGGCCTTCTGGTACAGAAGAAGGGCAATGATCTGGCGGGCGGGGAATAAGGCTGCCCGAAGCACGAGAATTTAACGATTTGCAGGAAACAAACGAGGAGTTTCAGCCATGGCAATGACAACAGGGGGTGGCGGTGGCGCAATGGGCGACATCAACGTCACGCCCATGATCGACATTCTGTTGGTGCTGTTGATCATCTTTATGGTCATCGTGCCGGTTACCCCGAAGGGTCTGGATGCGCTGGTCCCCCAGCCGCCGAAGAAGCAGCAGCAGCAACAGAACAATGACCGCACTATCGTGGTACAGGTGCTGTATCGCGCAGGGGCGCCGCCGGCGTACAAGATCAACGACACGGATGTGGCTCATGCGGAACTGTTGCCAAAGCTGACGGCGATCTTTGCCAACCGGGCTGAGCGTGTGATGTTCGTGAAGGGTGATGACGATGTGAATTTTGCGTCAATCGCCGACGTCATCGACATTGGACGCGCCGCAAACGTGGATCACATCGGCCTGATGACGCCGAAGATCCAGGCTGGCCAGTAAGCCGGCTGGGCGTCTGCCGCGCCCCGCGCAGCCTGTCCGGAGAGTTGCCGGAACCGAGCTTCGCAGAGTGTGGAGAATCAGGGAATGGAGCTGGAACGAGTTTCCGCTCCATACACTGGCAAAGAATCAGCCGCGCCCGGAAGCAGCCGACCCGGGCGGCAACGGGAGTACAATTCACACATTCTGGTTCCGGTTTCTCCCGCCCGCGGCCAGTTGCAGAAGATTCCAGGCGCGCGACCCATAGCCGTCCGCCTCAAGGAGAAGGATACGAACATGAATCGACCCGCACGTATTACGGCGCTCGCGGTGACCTTGGCCGGCATGGTGCTATCCATGAGCGGGTGCAACCAGCTAGCCGCCCGCGACCAGTTGAACAAGGGAGTAGAAGCCTACAAGAGTGCGCACTATGAAGAGGCCATTGGACACTTCCAGAGGGCCACTCAGCTCGATCCCAAACTGCCAATGGCAAAGACGTATCTGGCCACGGCGCTGTCGCAGAACGTAGTTCCCGGCCTTACCACACCGGAGAACCTGAAGAATGCGGATCAGGCGATTGCCCTCTTCAAGGATGTTCTGGCTCAGGATCCGAACGATGTGAACAGCATGAAGCAGATTGCCGGCATCTACTTCAGCGTGAAGAAGCTGGATGATGCCAAGGATTGGCAGAAGAAGGTCCTGGCGGTGGATCCCAAGGATCCCGAGGCTGCTTATACCATCGGCGTGATCGACTGGACTCAGTCGCATGAGAATCTTCTGAAGGCCCTGCAGCCGGCTGGCTTCAATGATGACGGCGAAGGCAACGTGAAGGTTCCCAAGAAGATCATGGACGCGGTCAAGGAACAGAATGCGCCGTTTATCGAGGAAGGCCTGAAGTACATGAATCAGGCTGTTGCCAACCGCGCCAATTACGACGACGCCATGACGTATCTGAACCTGCTCTATCGTGCCAAGGCCAATGTGGACTTCGGCAATGCCGCAGCCGTGAAGGCTGATCTAGCGGCGGCGCAGGACTGGACAGCCAAAGCAATGGGCGCTCGCAAGGCGAACGAAGAGAAGAAGAACGCCGGACCGGGCGGCATTACGATGGACGCGAACGGCAACATGAAGTAGTTGCGCTTCGTGGCAGTAATTATGAACGGCCTCCGCATCCAGCGGGGGCCGTTTTCATTTATCCTCCATCTTCAGTGATTTCATCGCCGAGGTGGACTGTGTATTTCTATAGGGCATGGCAGATTCCTCTGGTGGTAAGCGCGGCATTGGCCGTGGTTACCGCGAGTACAAATGTACAGGCGCAGTTTGTTACCGGTGATGTGCCGCATCCCTTGCCGATGCAGACGCAGCGCACAGCGCATGGATTGAGCGCGCACAACGATCGCGAACTGCTTGAGGTGACGATCTGCAGCGCGTCTGTAGTGCATGTGACCGCACGCCCGATAGGCGCCAAGAAGGATGACTCTGCAAAGCCGTGGATGCTACCGGAAGCACAGGCTTGTCCGGGGAGTTCCTTCAACTATGAGCAATCAGGAGATCAGACCAAGCTGATCACTCCGCGCATGGTGATTTCCCTTTCAGCCAGGGCTGGGAGCCTGAATTTCAAGACGGCAAGCGGCGAGACGCTGTTGCAAGAGCAGTCCAACCTGGGGCGCACGTATCTGCCCTCCGATGCGCCGGGGCTTTACCACGTCGAAGATCGGTTCCGGCCGGATGCTACCGAGGGAATCTACGGTCTGGGCCAGCATCAGAGCGGTATGTTTAACTATCGCGGCAGCACGCTGGAACTGGGCCAGAATAATACGGACATCGCGATTCCGCTCATGGTCTCCAGCAAAGGCTACGGAGTGCTGTGGAACACGGCCTCTTTCAGCTACGTGGACAACCGCTTTCCGCTGGAACTGAACTTTGAGTCGATGGCTGCGGGACAGGTGGACTACTACGTTCTCTACGGGCCAGAGATGGATCAGATTCTGCACGAGTATCGATCCATGATCGGCCACGTGCCGCTGTTTCCGGAGTGGGCTTACGGCTTCTGGCAGTCGAAGGACCGCTACAAAACACAGGCGGAGATTCTGGATGTGGCCCACGAATACCGTGCGCGGCATATCCCAATGGATGCGATAGTGCAGGACTGGTTTTGGTGGAAGGACGGCGGCAAGGGAGATCCGATTTTCAATTCGGGCTACACCGACGTACCGGCAGAACTGAAAGACCTGCATGCAGAGCATGTACACGCCATGATCTCGGCCTGGGCCATGATGGACTCCACGGCAGAGAACTACAAGGTCATGCACCAAGAGGGCTTCGAAATTCCGGGGACACGCGTGTACGATGCGACCAATCCTGCAGCGCGGGATTTCTTCTGGAAGCGATTTGTCGGCAAGTTGTTTGCGCAGGGCTGGGATGCCTTCTGGCTGGACAGCTCAGAGCCGGAAGAATACTGGCCGCATTCGGGCGATGCGATTTTGCGCTACAAGAACCTGCACATAGGCAGCGGACTCGCATATACGAACATCTTCCCCATGGAGCATACGGCCGGTGTCGAGGCGCACTGGAAGGAGACTGATCCGGAGAAGCGAGTTTTTCTGCTTACACGCTCAGCCTTTGCCGGGCAGCAGAGGAATGGTGCGGCGGTCTGGTCGGGCGATGTCTACAGCACATGGTGGGCGTTGCAGCACCAGGTGCCGGCCGGGTTGAACTTCGCTCTCTCCGGCTATCCCTACTGGACGACGGATATCGGTGGGTACCATCAGCCTTATCCGGGGGCAGCAAATGAGCCAGCGTATCAGGAACTCTATGCGCGGTGGTACGAGTACGGAACGTTTTGCCCAATCTTCCGCACTCACGGGCATCGGGATCACAACGAGATGTGGACTTATGACCGCGTCTTCCCCACGCTGCTGGAGTTTGACCGGCTGCGTTACCGGTTGATGCCGTACATTTACTCACTGGCATGGAAGGTGACCAACGAGGACTACACCATTCAGCGGCCGCTGCTCATGGATTTCCGCGCCGATGAGAAGACCTGGCAGATAGGCGACGAGTTTCTCTTCGGACCTGCGATTCTGGTGAGCCCCGTGATCACGGAGCATGCCACGCGGCGCCAGGTCTATCTGCCCGCAGGAACAGACTGGTATGACTTCTGGACAGGAAAACGGATTGCGGGTGGACAGCAGATCGAGGCGGCAGCTCCTTTGAACCGGATTCCGCTGGATGTGCGGGCTGGTTCCATTGTGCCCATGGGACCGGTGATTGAGTACGCCACCGAGTCCAGTGATCCGATTGAGTTGCGCATCTATCCAGGGGCAAATGGGGAATTCGCGCTCTATGAAGACGAGGGCGACAACTATAGCTACCAGAAGGGGGCGCATACACTCATTCCGCTGCGCTGGAACGACGCAACACGCACGCTGACGGTGGGTACACGGCAAGGCAGCTATCCCGGAATGCCGGCCGGGCATACGTTCAACATTGTTCTTGTGCGGGAGGGCTATGGCGTAGGAGGGGATGTAACGGCAGCACCGGAGAAGAGCATTCACTACAGTGGCTCAGAACTTCAGGTAAAGTTCTGAGCCAGCCGGGAAGCGGGCGTGCAGGAGAAGCCTACTGCACGCCGTTCTGCTTGAGGATTTCATCGGCCAGGTAGTTATGGATCTTGGCCTGATCCTGGAGCATTTCGAAATAGGCGTCCCGCAGCAGCTGTGCCTGGGCATCGCGCAATTGCTGGCGGATGGCCTGCTGGACGCGGGGGTCATTGAGTTCCCGCTGGCCTGCGGGTTCGCGGGAGAGCAGCTTGTAGATGGCATATCCAGCGACCTTGTGGCCAGGTCCCTGTCCGGCATAGATGGGCATGATTCCGGTGGTCTCGCCGGGCTTGAGTTTGCCGATGGCCGCGTACACCTCAGGGTCGCCCTTCAGAGCAGACTCGGCGACGAAGCCCATGTCTCCGCCGTTGGAGGCGGTGTTGGGGTCATCCGAGTTCATGGCCACGGTGGCGAAGTCCTCGCCACTCACCAGCCGGTTTTGCAGGGCCTGAATCTTCTTGTGCGCATCCGCCTCGGTGACCGGCTTGCTGGGCATATTGGCATTCTGCTGTTGCGGCATGGCCGAGGCTACGATCTGCGCCAGGTGGTACTGCGGCTCGATCAGATTGAACTCTGTCTTGTGCGCGGCGTAGTACGCGGCGATCGCCGTGTTGGTGATGTTGATCTTGGACTCAATCTCCTTGTTCAGGAGCTTGGTCTTGGTGAGTGACCGGCGCAGGTCGCGCTTGAGGTCATCGAGGGTCAGGCCGCGCTGCTTGAGCTGGTTGTTGAACTCGTCTTCGGTGTAGGGGGCCTTCATCTCAGTCAGGCGCGCGTTGACATCCTCGTCGGTGGCCACCAGGTTAAGTTTGGCGGCGCGCTGCTGAAGGATTTCATCCTCCACCATCTGATGAAGGATGGTGAGGCGGCGAATGTCGGCCTCTTCGGGCGTCAACTGCTGGGGCGTATTACCGAGGCTGGCGTTGTAGTACTTCTCCAGATCGGCGCGCATGATGTCCTTGCCGTTCACGGTGGCCACCACGTCGGACGATGGCGAGCGATGGCAACCGGCGATGCCGGCCAGCATTACTCCGCCCGCAAACAAGGCAACGGCAAAATGACGGCGAACGCGATGAAAGGATTGCACGGTCAACCTGATCTCTCCTGTGGGCTTCAAACGCCCTGGCAAACAAGAATAAACTCCAACACCTGCGCGGCGATAGCGGCGCAGGGCTAATTTCCAGACTGGGCGGGCGCGGCGGCAGTGGCCGGCGCAGCCTCGGGCGGCGGCTGCACGCCTGCCTCCCGCAGTGTGCGATCGATGACCATCCACAGCTCACTCTGGGGAACAGCGCCACCATTGACCAACTCGCCATTGACGAAGACGGCCGGGGTGCCATCCAGATGCAGGTCTGCGGCTTCCTTCATTTCGGCACGAATACTTGTCTCATCCTGCTTGGCAATGCAGGCGCTGAGTTTGTTCATGTCCAGATGGCTCTGGGAGGCCTGGTCGCGAGCGGTACGATCGAGCGCGGCAAAGCTCTTCTGCGGGTTCTGGCCGTCGCCGGTGATCTCATCGCCGTGGGAGTGGAGGTAATCCACATAATTCCAATAGGCATCGCCGTTTTGGTCGGCCAGGCAGTTGGCGTCTACGGCCGCGTGCATTGCCCAGGGGTGGATTTCAACCAACGGATTGTCCTTGTAAATGAAGCGCACGAGGCCCTTGTAGTGATTGATTGTGGCCGGGAAGAGCGTGTGGTGCATGCGCGCGCAGTAGGGGCACTCAAGATCGTCAAAGTTCACGATGGTGATCTTGGCGTTGGGATTTCCACGGACAGGGCGGCCCGCAGTATCCAATGCGGACTCAGGATCCTTAGCGAGGTCGAAGGTGCTGAGGCGCGCCAGAGTCTTCTCATCCTGCGACAGCAGAAAGTCAACTACCGTCTTTTGCGGGCCACGCGAAATGGTCACGGGCAACTCGTTGTAGCCACTGATCTTGCTGGGAGAAAGTGCGCCGAGGGTCACGTCCACATCCGGCGGGATGCTGAAGCGGGAACGCACCTGAATCTCGATGCGGCGTTGGATCTCGGGTGCGATAGACCCCTGGGAGGCAAGTTGCGCTTTGCAGCCCGCTGCCAGGCTTAGCGCCAGTAGACAGGCAAAGAAACGAATACGTGACAAGTGGAATTCCTCTGAGGAAAAGGATACTCCACCGGAGCCGCTTGACGGACGGTGGGAGTCCCTGATTCCTGCCGTGCAAGATTTTAGACGGACGAGCGTCCGGCAGGGCATCTGGCAGGGGGCAGGGCAATTCCCGAGGAAACGAAAATTCACTTGCATTTTGCAATGCAGTTGGAGAGAATCGCTCATTGGCGCCGCTCTTCCTCGGGGCACTCCCTGTGCGGCGCCTACAGATCGCCGGGGTTCGCTCTGGCGGCAGGAGGCCGAGATGAGCAGTGTGCGTGTGCTGGTGGGGACGCGGAAGGGTGCGTTTATCCTGTCCGCCGATGGAAAGCGGAAAGACTGGACGGTGAGCGGGCCGTTCTTTGCCGGGTGGGAGATTTATCACATGAAGGGATCGCCGGTGAATCCCGACCGGATTTATGTTTCGCAGTCGAGTGGATGGTTTGGGCAGATTCTGCAGCGGTCAGACGATGGCGGCAAGACCTGGCAGCAGCCCGGACTTCAGCCTGGCGAGCCTGCCATGCCAGCCTTCCCCGACAAAGCGCCCAATCGCTTTGTTTACGACACGTCGGATGCCAGTGGCAAGGAACTGACTACGCACCAGTGGTACGACGGCACGCAGCATCCGTGGGAGTTCAAGCGGGTTTGGCACCTGGAACCCTGCCTGACGGATGCGGAGGCAGTGTACGCGGGCGTGGAGGATGCTGCACTGTTTCAGTCCAAGGATGGCGGGGGGAGCTGGCAGGAGCTCTCTGGCCTGCGGGGCCACGGCACCGGGCCGAAGTGGCAGCCGGGCGCGGGTGGAATGTGCCTACATACGATCCTGCTGGACCCGGTGCATGCGGGCCGGATGTATATTGCGATCTCGGCAGCCGGCGCCTTCCGTACGGATGATGGTGGAGCCACCTGGAAGCCGATCAATCGCGGGCTGAAGTCAAATTTCATGCCCGATCCGTCTGCCGAGGTGGGCCACTGCGTACACCACGTGGCCATGCATCCGGCACGGCCCCAAGTGCTCTACATGCAGAAGCACTGGGATGTGATGCGGAGCGACGATGCCGGCGAGAACTGGTACGAAGTGAGCGGAAACCTGCCGACCGACTTCGGGTTTGTTATCGATGTCCATGCGCATGAGCCGGAGACGGTGTACGTGGTGCCGATCAAGAGCGATTCGGAGCATTTTCCTCTGGATGGCGCCTTGAAGGTGTATCGCAGCCGGACGGGGGGCAATGAGTGGGAGGCGCTCACGAAGGGGCTGCCGCAAAAGGATTGTTACGTGAACGTACTGCGCGACGCTATGGCGGTGGACCAGATGGAGAAGTGCGGCGTTTACTTTGGCACAACCGGCGGTCAGGTGTACGCCTCCCCGGATGGCGGTGAGACGTGGTCAGCCATTGTGCACGATCTGCCGGCGGTCCTTTCGGTGGAGGTCCAGACACTGGCATGATTCAAGTGGTGCTGCCCTATCATCTGCGGAACCTGGCGCAGGCGGAGGGAGATGTGATGCTCGATGTGCCAGCGCCGGTGACTCTGGCGCGGGTGCTGGACGTTCTGGAGCAGCTATATCCCATGCTGCGGGGGACGATTCGCGAGTATGAGACGGGAAAGCGCAGGGCTTTTCTGCGCTTCTTTGCCTGCGCAGAAGACTGGTCGCATGAGCCGATGGACAAGCCGCTGCCGGAGGCCGTTGCGCAAGGCCGCGAACCTCTTCTGGTGGTGGGGGCAATTGCCGGAGGGTGAAAGGGGCAGGGAACCTGTAAGACTAAGCGAGTCAGTCGGTGGCAGATGATTTTGCAGAACGGGCTTGCCTGGTGCGGGCCGGCCGCCGGGCTGGCGCAACATCCGCGCCAAGAAACCTGCTCCAGCGCAGCTCGCGGGCTTGTGGGGCGCGTCGTGCCTGGGCAATGGCCAGATCGGCCATCTGCTCCACCAGCCATTCGAAGTTGGCCTCTCCGATGGAGTGCAGGTCCGCGTCAGGCGCGGGATTCATAAAGTCGATAGCGTAGGGCGCGCCATTTTCCACCGCAAACTCCACTGTATTCATTTGATAGCCCAGCGCATTGCAGAGCTTCAGAGCATCGCGCTGCATGCGCTGTAAAAGCCTTGTGCCGCAATGTGGCGGCGTCTGCACGTAGCGCTCAGTGAATGGGCGGCGCGGGTCGTATACGGTGACGCGCACGTGTTTAGAGCCCGCGACAAAGCAACGGAAATATTCGGTGTAATGTACGGCCTTCTGGTAGACCATGCAGAGATCGCGCGAGGCATCGTAGGCACGGAAGAAGTCTTCGCGGCTACGCACCTCGTGGACGTCGCGCCATCCGCCGCCATCGATGGGCTTGAGGAAGCCGTGTTCACCCACATACGCAAAGACGCGCTCCCAGTCCAAGGGAAACTCCAGATTGCGCATGGACTTGTCCGTTGTGCCCTGAGGGAGCTGCTTGTGGGGCAACATGACGGTGGGCGGCACAGCCACGCCGAGCCGGGCCGCGAGCGTGTAGTTGAAGAACTTGTCGTCTGCCGAGCACCAGAAGGGATTGTTGATGATGGCAGTGCCATAAAGCGCGGCATGCTTCAGAAAGGCGCGATAGAAGGGCACATCATGCGAGATGCGATCGACGATTACGGCATAGGCGGGCGGCTTGTCCAGACGAATGGCGCCTGTTTCCACGAATTCGGCGCGGATGCCAGCGACGTTGAGCGCATTGATGCGTTGCACCAGCGCTCCGGGAAAGCTATTCTCCATGCCAAACAGAACGCCGATTGTCTTCATGCGTACCCCTCAAGCGCGAGAAGGAGGCGGCTTGCGCACGCCTGCCAGACGAAGCCATTGTACGCAGATTGGACAGCAGCCTGCAGGCGGCACTTCAGCTGCGTCGCGCAGCTTGCCGGGCAGCAGCTTCAAGAATCTGCGGCAGGCGCTGCTGACGGTGCGCAAAGGAGCGCGCGAGGTCACGGCGTACAAAGCCAGCGGCGAGGCGGCCGAGTGGTCCGAAGGGCAGCGCGTAGTCAATCTGATCGCTGACTTGTGTGCCGGTCTGTCCATTGCGTATCTCCGCGCAAATGCCGTGGCGATGGCGGAAGAAGGCGAAGGGACCGCGCACCTGTTCATCGCAAAAGTGGCTGTTCCAGACGAACTCGGTGATGCGAGCCATCCAGCTTACGCGGCGAAGCATCCACTTGGCGGGATAAAAGCTGATCAGAATCTCAGAGCCCACGCCCGCAGCTACGCTCTGGAAGCGTAATGCAGGATCTTCTGCTTGAGGGCGAGGGGGTGGAGGCACGATACGCGCATCTTCCACGCGCGTTTCCAGTGCGGGGGGCATCAGGTGCGGCAGATTGGTTGGATTGGCGAAGAAAGCAAACACAAGTTCGACGGGGTAGGGTACCCACTGGCTGGATTCGAAGCGTTCACTCATAGCTGTGATGGTAACCTCATGCGTCGATTCGCGCCCTGCTTGCTAATACAGAAGGAGGCATGCCGAAGCATACCTCCTTCCTGGTCGCACGACCTGGGGAAAACCTGAAGCGTGCTCGTAGCCGCTGCGCGATCAGGGGAGCAGCACGGCGTCGATCACGTGGATGACACCGTTCGACTGGTAGACGTCGGGGATGGTTACGGTAGCCATACCACCCTTGTCATCGGTGAGCATGACCTTGCCATCCTGCAGGGTGGCGGTGAGCGTTCCGCCTTCGACGGTCTTCAGCTCAGCCTTGCCATGGCCGCGCTTGATCATGCGCACCAACTCATGCGAGGTAACCTTGCCGGGCACTACATGGTAGGTGAGCACCTTGACCAGCTGTGCCTTGTTCTCAGGCTTCAGCAGCGTGTCCACGGTGCCAGCGGGCAGCTTGGCAAAAGCTTCGTTAGTGGGTGCAAATACCGTGAATGGGCCGGGGCCTTCAAGCGTCTGAACCAGCCCGGCGGCCTTCACCGCTGCGACCAGAGTTGTATGGTCCTTGGAGTTCACAGCGTTCTCGACGATGTTCTTCGTGGCGTACATGGGAGCTCCGCCGACATCGGGGTCCTTCTGTGCGTGCATGGTGGCTGCGGGAGCAAGAAGTGCCAGGGCCGCGAGCAGAGCAAGAGATTGGTGAGCTTTACGAAACATCGGGTGTATGTCCTCCGGTGAAATTGACTACATCTCTAGAACGCGCCAACGGGAGGATTGGATTCGTGGCACTTCGAGCATTCTTGATGCTGCCAACAGACGGCTACTTGTTTTGAAGGCCGGGATAAATGATGGTTCCGGAATGCCGCAGCGAGTACGCTCGTCTCGGCATGTCAGCACACACCTGAACTCTGTCACGTACCATGAATAAAAGAGACGATCGATACTCATGATGCTTGACTCCTCATCCAGAGCTGCCAGAAAGCACAGACGCCACAACCGGGTTCTGGTCCTGATTGCCCTCTACAAATTGGGCCAGGCGTTGTTTTTTACGGCGATTGGCATCGGGGTTCTGCATCTACTCCACAAGGACATAGACGACGTGCTGGCACAGGTGGCGACCGCCCTGCGCTTCAACCCGGAGTCGCGTTTCGTCAACTTTGTGCTGGACAAGGCCTCCCTGATCAACGACCCTTTGCTGCGACGGATCGGCGCTGTTGCGTTTAGCTACGCGGCCGTGAGCCTGGTTGAGGGAATCGGGCTTTACCTGGAAAAGGCATGGGGTGAATATCTAACGCTTTTCATTACCGCGTCATTCCTGCCCTGGGAGATCTTCGAGGTGTTCGTTCGGCTTACAGCGATTCGCATCAGCCTGCTGACGGTGAATCTGCTGGTCCTGCTTTATCTGCTTAAAGTGATTACCGAGCGGATACGGATGCGCCGTTCTGAAGAGTTGGCAGAGCTGTAACAGGGTGTCTGGGCCGGTGGCTGGTTCCGAGTCTGGCCTGATTTCACATGGCATCAATGGCTCTTGCGTTGTGCGAGGGATGGCATGCGATGTGCGGGACAATTCGAGTGCCGGAATATGAGAAATCTGTCGATCTGATTACGAAAGATTATGCAGACTGCATTACGCCGGATAGATATCGTCCCCTATTTTCGCTCTTTATTCGCTTAATACACTTCTGGTCGTTGCCGCAAGCTTCAAAATGTCCACATGAACCAAAGTGGTAAATGATCACAACATATTGTGGTTTGCGTGGCAAAGATGCCGATTAGTTGAATCTGCGCCATTCTTGTAGCGACTCCCTACTATCCGGCTCTAAATCTGTTGTGGAAAAGGCTCAATTTCCAGCTATCGCCCGAGGAGAAAGTGCGCGATACTTGGGTCAACGAGGGCCGAAGTGGGCCAATTTGGGGCCACTAGGGCGATTTGAGAGAGAATCGACGGTCCTCCATTGGGTGAGCAGATCATGGCCGAGGAGCGAGAAGCCAGCAACGCCGGCACGTCGGAGACTTCCCAGGAAGCTCCCACTGTGGCTGCGTCCTCCTGGGACGATCTGCAGTTTGGGTTTATCGGCAATCCGAAGGCCAAGTTGGACGATCGGGGCCGGTTGAAAATGCCTTCTGAGTTCAAGGCATTGATTGAAAAGAAGTACGGCAAAGAGTTCAACGCGTTTTATATCACCAGTCGCGAGGGAACGGACGCGGAAATTTATCCGATTCCTGAATGGCAGCAGCATCTGGGCAAGATTTTTGCCATGCCCAAGAGCCATCCGGCGCGAAAGAAGCTGCTGGATCGTTACAACCTCTTCGGGGACAAGGCTGACATGGATCCCCAAGGCCGGGTGCAAATGCCGGAGGAGCTGCGGAACGCGGGGATGGTGAATGTAGACGTGAAGGTATCAGGCGAGGGAACGTTTCTTCGCGTGACGAGCCTGAAGGTACTGCGGGAGAGTGTGGCGTCGAGCCCATTGACTGCTCAGGAAGAAGACGCACTTTCCAGTTACGGGGTGTAGCCCGTGAGGTATGAAACCCCTGAGGGGGAGCACATGACCGACCCGTCGGAACGCCATGTGCCAGTTCTTTTTCAGCAAGTGATTGAACTTCTGCGCATTCGCCGTGGCGGCGTGTACGCAGACTGCACGCTGGGCATGGGCGGGCATTCGGAGGGTATTCTCCGTGCGCTCGGGCCAGAAGGCAGATTGATCGGCTTCGACCGGGACCCGGAGGCGCTGGAACTAGCGCGGACGCGCCTGGAGCGGGTATGTCGCGAACTGGGGGACCAGGCGCCGCAACTCACGCTGGTTGGCGAGGCCTTTAGCACGATTGCCAGGCATGTGCAGCCTGCTTCTCTGGATGGTCTGCTGGCCGATCTCGGTTCCAGCAGCCTGCACTTCGATGAAGCGCGCAGGGGTTTTAGCTTTCAGGCGGACGGACCGCTGGACATGCGCATGGATACGCGCTCCGGGGTCACCGCTGAACAGGTGGTAAATGAGGCGAGCGAGCGCGAGTTGGCGGACCTCATCTACGAATACGGCAACGAAAGGAGGTCGCGGACAGTCGCCAGAGCCATTGTGCGGGGGCGGCCGATATCGACAACCGGGCAACTCGCACGGATCGTCGCGTCGGCCGCTCCGCCAATGAAAAATCAGCGGATTCATCCGGCAACAAAGACCTTTCAGGCCTTGAGGATTTACGTCAATCGCGAGCTGGACGAGATTAAAGCTTTACTGGAGGCCGCGCCAAAGCTGCTTAAGCCCTCCGGAAGGCTGGTAGTTATCAGTTTTCACTCCCTCGAAGATCGACTGGCCAAGGACAGCCTGCGCGAGGGAGCGCATACGGGAATCTGGAAGCTCCTGACCAAGAAGCCGGTAGAGGCGGAAGACGAAGAAGTGGATCAGAATCCTCGCTCACGCAGCGCGAAGTTGAGGGCGGGGGAAAGAACAGCAGACAGGCAACAGCGGACAGAGCGGGGCAGGCGATGACTCAACACAGCTGCCTTTCGCTGGAAACGGAATCGGAGAGACATCATGGCGGCATGCACAACCACATATTTTGAGCCTGGCCGCGGATGGAGCGCTCGCGTGGCCGAGCGCAATACCGAACTGCTGGCCCAGCAGCCCTTGCGCCGCCGAGGTGTGCGCACGCCGGAGTTTTTCTTTGCCAAGACTTTTGATAACTCCCGGCTGGTGAAGGCACCCGATCCGGTGCGTGTGCGGGAGATGCGAGTATTTTCAGCAGCGGTTCTGGTGCTGCTGTCGCTGGTGTTTGTGTATGGACTCCAGCATTTCTATGCAATTGAGAGCAGCTACAGCGTGGAGAGCGAGAAGCAGGCGCTGGAGCAATTGCGCGAGCAGAACCGCCAGTTGCGGCTGACTGAGGCAGAGCTGAGCCAGCCGGGGCGCATCGACAAGCTGGCCCGTGAGCTTGGATTGGCCACGCCGCAGCCCGGCCAGATCGTCCACCCGAATGCAGCGCCTGATCCCAACGCTCCTGTGCTGGCTCAGGTTGGGCCCTTGCCGCCCGCCGGGCAGTAGTCCAGCGGGCGGATGCCACCCTCGAGCAATTCGCCATGCAGGCTACTGTTCCCCTTCCCGCCCATCGAACCCGTCCGAATGTGCTGCGCGCCATACCCATGCGGCGCTCGCGCTTCTGGGTGATCTGTCTCTTCTTCCTGTTCTGGGCGCTGGCCATCACCCTGCGGCTCTTCTGGCTGCAGGTGGTGGACCACAAAGAATTTGTGGAGCGCGCGGAGAAGCAGCAGCAGCGCACCTTTGAGGTGGCACCGCGGCGCGGCATCCTGTATGACCGCAATCTGCATGAGCTGGCGATGACCGTGCAGGTTGATTCGGTTTACGCCGATCCGGCGGAGATCGACGACAAGGCAGCTGCAGCACACACGCTTGCCGCCATTGTGCACACGGATCCGGAAGACGACCGCACCACGGAGAAGGCTATCAAGGACCGCCTGGATGCCGGGCGCAACTTTGCCTGGATTGCGCGCCGGGTGACACCAGCCGTTTCGGCCCGCGTCCATGCACTGCACATGAAGGGCATCTATTACCAGAAGGAGTTTCAGCGCTTCTATCCCAATAACCAACTGGCGGCGCAGGTTCTTGGCTATGTGGGTGTGGATGACAATGGACTTGGCGGCCTGGAAGACAAGTTCGACTCACGGCTGCACGGCGAGCCGGGCCGCATGTTTACCGCGATGGATGCACGGCGGCGCATCATGGGTTCCAGCGAGCGCGACCCCCAGCCGGGACAGAACCTGGTGCTGAGCATCGATGAGAATATCCAGTTCCTGGCGGAGCAGGCTCTGGATCACGCCATGGAGAAGAGCCAGGCGTTGAACGGCACGGTGGTGGTGCAGGACGTACATACTGGACAGATTCTGGCTCTGGCGGTGCGGCCGACATTTAATCCCAATCATTATCGGGATGCAACACCGGCGCTGCTGCGGGATCATGCGGTGGAGGATGTTTACGAGCCTGGCTCGACCTTTAAGCTGGTCACCTATTCCGCGGCGATGGACCAGCATGTGGCGACGCCGGATGACATGATCGATTGCCAGGGCGGGCAGATCAACGTATACGGCCGGGTTATTCATGATGACAAAAGCGACCGTGGTCTGGGCAAGGTGACAGTGGCTACGGCACTGGCCCGTTCCAGTGACGTGGCAGCCGTTAAGCTGGCCCTGAAGATGGGGCCGGATCGCTTTTATCAGTACATTCGCGCCTTCGGCTTTGGCAGCCGTACAGGGATTGAGTTGCCCGGCGAGACACGTGGACTGTTGCGTCCGGTGAATCGGTGGAGTCCGGCGACTATTGGCTACGTGGCCATGGGGCAGGGCGTAGCCGTGACGCCGCTGCAACTGGTGAGCATGGTTTCCACTATCGCCAATGGCGGCGTCTATCTGCCGCCGCATATTTTGCTATCTGGCCAAGTGGATGAAGCCTCGAAAGGGCAGTCATCCGCAGCGCTGAATGCAGCCTCTACGCTAAAAGCATCACCCTTTCGCGCGAATGAAGATCTACCCAATCCGTTGCCTGCCGGCGCGCATCGCGTGATCTCGACCATGGCCGCAGCCGAGATGCGCAAGATGATGGAAGGCGTGGTGCTCTTCGGCACGGGAAAGACGGCACAGCTCAACGGTTACTCCTCCGCGGGCAAGACGGGCACGGCACAGAAGATTGATCCGCGCACGCACACGTATTCCAAGACGATGCACATCGCGTCGTTTGCTGGCTTTGCTCCTGTAAACAACCCGGTGATCGCGGTGACGGTAGTGATCGATTCGCCCAAGGGAGCTTATTACGGGGCTGCCGTCTCCGCACCCGTGTTCGCCGAGGTAGCGCAGCAAGTTCTGGAGTACCTGGGGGTACCTCACGACATCCCGGTGCGTCCGCCGAGTAAGAATGCCGCCAATCCGCAGCTCATCAAAGAAGACGAGGCGGCAGACAGCCAGGAGGATATCCAGGCGCTCTATGACGCGGCAGCCGACCTACCCAGCGACGATCCGCTGCGGGCAAGCCCGGCCCCAGCCAAGCTTGAGACAGCCGCGCAAGATCGAACGACGCAGGCTACCCCCACGCAGCATGCAGCGGCGGCGCCTGCGACACCCGTTACAGCCGCTCCACCCGTTTCTCAGCCGCAGCCGGAACCACGGAGCGTAACGGTGGGCACCGGTTCGGTGACTCTGCCTTCCTTTGTGGGGCTGAGCGTGCGCCAGGTGATTGAAAAGGCGACGACGCAGGGGTTTGACGTGGAGATTCAAGGCAGCGGCATCGTGCGTCAGCAAACTCCGGCAGGAGGTACCGCGGTGCAGCCCGGCGCAAAAGTCGTGGTGCAGTGCAGCCGTTAGCTGCCCTGCGTGCCGCAGCGCCATGCGTCCATCTACAATCAACCCAGCATGAACTGGCAAGACCTTATCACCGAAGTCGCCGCAGTGGGCGCTGCGGGGCACGCCTCCGACGCCATCACCGGCATCGAGTATGACTCGCGCCGCGTCCGCCCAGGCGCAGTCTTTGTTGCCATGCGGGGCGGCTCTACGGATGGCAATCGTTACGCGGAGAAAGCTGTAGCCGCGGGAGCGTTGGGGATTATTACCGACTCCGCGCAGACCTTTGACCACCTGACCGTCTACCAGCCGGGTGTTGCCGTGCTGGAGGTGGAGCATGGGCGGCGCGCGCTGGCCCAGGCATCGGCCGCTTTCTTCGGCCATCCGGAGCGGCAGCTTGCCGCAACTGGCATCACAGGCACCAACGGCAAGACGACGACGGCCTTCCTTACCGAAGCGCTGCTGAATGCCGCCAGGCGCACGACGGTGCTGATCGGCACGATCGAATACCACGTGGCGGGGCAGGTGAGGACGTCAGTGCACACTACGCCAGAGTCCCGCGACTTGTTTGCGCTGATGGCGGAGGGTGCGGCGCAGGGCGCCACTGAACTGGTGACCGAGGTATCGAGCCACGCGCTCGACCAGGGGCGTATGGCTTGCATTCCCTTTGATGTGGCTGTTTTTACCAATCTCACGCGTGACCACCTGGACTATCACGGCACCATGGAGAATTACTTTGCCGCCAAGCGCCTTTTGTTTGACGGCACGGTCTATCCGGCACCGCGGGTGGCCGTGCTCAACGCGCACGATCCGCGCACGCCAGAATTGGCCCAGGCTGCCCGTGCTGCCGGGGCAGAAGTGCGCACCTATGGCATTGGAACCGGGGACTGGCGGGCTACCGCGCATGCGCTGACACCGGGCGGAGCTGTGTTCACACTGGAGAGCCCGGCAGGCACGGTAGAGCTTCGCTCGCATCTGGCGGGCGAGGTGAATATTTTGAACTTGCTGGCAGCGCTCGTTGCGGCGCATGCTCGTGGAGTAGCGTTGCCGGATCTGGCTGCAGCGGTGCCCATATTGCGGCCTGTTCCGGGGCGATTTCAACCGGTGGACGCCGGACAGCCCTTCACGGTGATCGTGGACTATGCGCATACGGATGATGCGCTGCGCAACCTGACAGCGCTGGCGCGGCAGATGACGGCGCCAACCAACGCGCGGGTGATTACGGTGTTCGGTTGTGGCGGAGATCGCGACCGCACCAAGCGCCCCAAGATGGGCCAGGCTGCGGGCGAGGGCAGTGACCTGGTGTTTGCCACCAGCGACAATCCACGCAGCGAGGATCCGCTGGCGATTCTGGCGGAGATTGAGCCGGGACTCAAGGCCAGTGGTGTGCAGTACGCAGTGGAGCCTGATCGTGCGAGCGCCATAGGCCTGGCGCTGAAAGAAGCACGGCCCGGCGATGTGGTGTTGATTGCCGGCAAAGGGCACGAGAAAGAGCAGATTGTGGCCGGGCGTACGATTCCGTTTGACGATGCGCAGATTGCGCTTTCCACATTGGCCCGCCTGGGTTATGGTGATGAGCGATGCAAATGACTCTTGCGGAAGCGGCGATTGGCGCGGGAGCGCTGTTGGAGGCGCCGGCCAGTGTGGCCAATGCAGGCGCACTGCGGGTCCATGGCTACTCCATTGACTCGCGCACCATTGGCACTGGGGAGCTCTTCTTCGCGGTGCGCGGCGAGCGCCATGATGGGCACGACTTTGTGGCTGCGGCGGTGGCGCGTGGAGCCGTGGCCGCAGTGGTGGCGCGGGAGCGTCTGGTCTCGCTGCCGGATGAAGCTCTTTCTGCTCCATTGCTGGTGACGGAAGATCCGCTCTTTGCCCTGCAGACGCTAGCCGCGCATGTGCGCCGCCGCTGGGGGCGACATGTGGTGGGCATCACGGGTTCTGCGGGCAAAACCACCACGAAAGAGGCGGTGGCTGCGGTGCTGGGGGCCCGGTTTAATGTGCTCAAGTCGCACGGCAATCTGAACAACGGCTTCGGACTGCCGCTACAACTCCTGCGTCTGGAGCCGGAGCATGAGTATGCCGTGATGGAGATGGGCATGAACCACTCCAGCGAAATTGCCGCGCTGGCACGCATCGCAGTCCCGGATTGGGGTGTGGTGACCAATGTAGGTACGGCGCATATCGAGAATTTTCCAGATGGTCAGGATGGCATAGCCCGGGCCAAGTATGAGCTGATTGCCGCGCTGCCCTCGAACGGAGTGGCCTTCCTGAACTGTTGCGATCCCTATGTGTCGCAGTTTGGCCGCGGATTTAATGGGCGGGTCGTCTACTTTGGCGATGGCCCTTGTGCCGATCCGCAGACGCTGGCGGTGCGGGAGGATATGGACGGCCTGCATGTGCGCTATCGTGCAGGAGAGCGCGAAGGCGACTTTACACTTCGTCTGCTTGGCCATCACAACGCCACAAATGCCATGGCGGCGCTGGCTGTGGGACTCGAGGCAGGTGTACCGCTGGATGCGGCGGTGAGCGCGCTGGAAAAGCTGATGCCCGGTGACAAGCGCGGCGAGATTCTGGAGTATGCGGGGGCTACGATCCTGAACGATTGCTACAACTCCAATCCCGAGGCGCTGCGCTCCATGATCCGCACGCTGGCAGCGCGGCCCGCACAGAGACGTATTCTCGTTGCCGGCGAGATGCTGGAGTTGGGGCCCCAGGCTCCCGCGTTGCACGCCGCCTGCGGTCAGGCAGCGGCACAGGCCGGGCTTGACCTGGTAATTGCTGTGCGCGGCAATGCCGAGCATCTTGCCACCGCCGCCTGCGCGGGCGGCGTCCCCGCCGTCTTTCTGGCGGACGCGGAGGCCGCTGGCCACTGGCTCCGGCAGAACCTGCGTCCCGGAGACGCCGTGCTGGTGAAGGGGTCTCGCGGAGTCCATCTGGAACGCGCCATTTCTATCTTGCAAAGCCCGACGGAGTCCTGAGTGTCCCTGCGCAGAGTTCTTGCTTGTCTTATCTTGCTGGCAGCGGCGCTACCGCTTGCCGCCGCCGAGAATCCTGACTGGACGCGGCCCTTTCCGGCCTTTCGTATCGCCGGCAACCTCTACTATGTGGGCAGTGCCGATCTGGCCTCGTACCTGATTGTTACCCCGCAGGGCGACATCCTGATCAACAGCAGCCTGGAGCAGTCTGTTCCCCTCATCCGCAAGAGCGTGGAGAGCCTGGGTTTTCGCTTCAGCGACATCAGAATTCTGCTGATCAGCCACGCCCACTAGGACCATTGCGCGGGCAGCGCAGAGATTCTAAAGCTTACACACGCGAAGTACGAGGTGATGGATGCCGACGTGCCTGTGGTCGAGTCCGGGGGCAAGGCGGACTTTCACTACGGCTCCGATCGGTCCCTGCGGTATCCGGCGGCCCATGTGGACCGAGTGCTGCGCGATGGCGATACGGTTTCGCTGGGAGGGACGGTGCTAACCGCGCATCTGACTGCCGGACATACTCGTGGAACCACCACCTGGACGTTGGATGAGCCGTTGAATGGCCGCATGCAGCACGTGGTGATTGTGGGCAGCCCGAATGTAAATCCTGGCTACAAGCTGGTGAACAATCGAGCCTATCCGCAGATCGCCGCTGATTACGAACACGAGTTTCAGGTGTTGCGAGCCTTGCCCTGCGATATCTTTCTGGGTGCGCATGGCGGCTACTTTGATTTGCAGGCGAAGTACGCGCGGTGGAAGCACGGCGCTAAGAGCGCCTTCATCGATCCGGCGGGATACGAGACCTATGTCGCTGATCGGGAACATGCTTTCAAGGCGGAGCTGAGGCGGCAATCGGGCAACCGGCAGTAGTGTGAGGCTGCTGGATGTTGGCTGTGCAGGTCTACAATCAAGGCAAGGCCAGGCACTGACACCTCAGGTCTGGCTTCAGGGCCAGGGCTCACAACCGTAGACTGGCACGCAGGTGATCGAAAAGGATCTTCCCCATGCCCGCCATGAAAACCTGGCATCGAATTCTGGTTGGCGCGCTGCTGCTGGCTACGCTGGCGGTTGCGTGGAACTGGAACATCTCAGCCTCTGTTCCACCGGACAGTCTTCAGGGCGTGATTGCCCGGGTGCTGGACTTTACTCTCTTCAAGATCAGTACACTTGCGGTAACGCCTATCTTTCTTCTCAAGGCTGTAGTCTTTGTCTTTCTCCTCAGTCTGAGCTCGCACTTGACCCGTAAGGTGATGCAGGAGCGCATCCTGCGCCGGACGGCATTTGATGAGGGTTTGAAATATGCGCTCTCAGCAAGCGCCGGCTACATGGTTTTCTTTGTGGGTGCGATGGTTGGCGTCCAGTCTCTGGGCATCAATCTCTCCAGTCTGGCGTTTCTTGGCGGTGCGATAGGCCTGGGCGTGGGCATCGGTCTACAGAGCATTGTGAATAACTTCGTGTCTGGGCTGATCCTGCTTGCGGATCGCTCCATCAAGGTGGGCGACCGAATCGAGATCGAGAATCTGAATGGCGACGTGGTGCAGATTGGCGCGCGTTCCACATGGGTCAGGACCAACGATAATGTTGTGATCATCGTGCCCAACTCGGAGTTCACCACGCAGCGGGTCACCAACTGGACGGCCAACGATCGCTGTGTACGGCTGATGGTGGAGGTTGGCGCTTCCTATTCGAGCGATCCGGAACGGGTACGGGCGCTGCTGTTGCAAGTTGCTGACGGGCATCCGGATATTCTGAAAGACCCTGCGCCGGATGTGATTTTTAAGGCTTTGGGAGATAGCTCACTCGACTTTCAACTGCGAGTGTGGACCATCAACCAGGTGCGAACGCCACAGATTTTGCAAAGCGATCTGTATTTTGCCATTTTTAAGGTGTTCAACGAGCAGGGTATAGAAATACCGTTTCCACAGAGAGATTTACATATTCGGTCATTTTCCCAAGCGGTACCCCTGGTCCCCGATGTGGTGCCGCTATCGCATCCCGCGGAGCCGCGCGGATGATGGATCTGCTGTGCGCTGTGATTTAGCTTCCGGAGCGGCCGGCGGTTGAACAAAAATATGTGATGCCGATCACTAAAAATCCTCAGAATAGGGTGTAAGCATACGTACAAGGCCAGGAAGGGGTAGCAAGTAGAACTGTATTTCCCTGGTTGTTCTAGATCCCTGGAGACCAAACGTGCAGCTCGATCCATCTGCTTTTGTCGCCGATCCCGATTTGTTTCATGCGCTTGAAGATCGCGCGACCCCCATCGTCTGCGATACCGAACGTGTTCTCTTTCATCAGGGAGATGTCCCTGCCGGACTTTATATTCTGCATAGCGGTGGCGCCACGCTGGAGATGACCTCAGATAGTGGCAAGACCGTCGTGTCCTTTGAGACCACCCCCGGAGCGTTGCTGGGACTTCCTGGATTGGTAGGGAACCAGCCGTATTCGCTCACGGCGGTCGCTCACGGTGGATCGCGGCTCGGTTTCATCAGCCGGGACGTATTTACCTCGTTGATGAGCACGGAACCCATGGTGGCTCTGCGCATTTTGCGCGTGCTGGCAGCCGAGGTGCGCACGGCCCGCGAGGCCCTTACCCTGCGCTGATTGCGGACTGCGGCGGATTGGCAACCGCAGGCGGTACTGCTGCATCTCGCCGCTGCACCTGCTACACTCTCAATCGGTATGCCCCTTGGATTTCTCGTTATCGCAGTTGCGGCCTACTTCTTCGGGTCGTTTCCGACAGGCTATGTGCTTGTGCGTCTTTTTCGCAAGCAGGATATCCGCACCGTAGGCAGCGGCAACATTGGTGCGACCAACGTGCTTCGCGCCGGTGGCAAGAGCCTAGGAGCCGCCACTTTCTTTCTGGACATGATCAAGGGCTGCTCGGCCGTTTGGCTGGGTGGACTGGTGGGCGTCCTTCTTCTGCCCGGTGAGCCCTTGCGCTCGGTGCAGGCGGTTGCGGCTCTGTTTGCTGTATTCGGCCACATGTTTCCGGTGTGGCTGCGTTTTCGCGGCGGTAAAGGGGTGGCCACGGGTTTTGGAGTCTTTCTGGTGGCGGCGCCGCTGGCTGCGCTGGCTGCTATTACGGTCTTCTTTATCGTGTTGTATTTCAGCCGTTACGTTTCACTTGCCTCCATTCTGGGATCAGCGAGTTTTCCCCTCTTCGCCTGGTATGTCGTCCATGGGCCCCGCCCGCTCGTCTATATCCTTGTGCAGGTCGCAGTGGCCGGACTGATCATCGTGAAACATCACGCGAATATCGGCCGCCTGCTCGCCGGTACCGAATCCCGCTTCGGAGCAAGAAAAACCGCATGAGCCGCATCGCCGTTTTAGGTTCCGGCGCGTGGGGAACTGCCATCGCTCTCGCTTTGCATCGCCACAGTGGTCATCAGATCACTCTCTGGTCGCATAGCGCGGACGAGGCCTCCCAGATCGCCGCCGCCCATGAAAATGTTCTTTTTTTGCCTGGTTTCCCGCTGCCCGCGGAGATTGACGTAACGGCTGACGATGCTGCCATCGCAGAGGCCGAGATCGTCGTCTCTGTCATTCCATCGGAATTTCTTCGTCCCACGTTGACCCGCCTCTTGCCCCAGTTTCATGAGGGACAGCTCATTGTGAGCGCCACCAAGGGCGTGGAAAACAAGACTTATCTGCGTATGACGCAGGTGATCTCCGCAGTGCTGGAGCCGGCAGGATTGAAGCTGCCCATCGGCGCGTTCAGTGGTCCCAGCTTTGCCCAGGAGGTTGCCCAAGGGCAACCAACGGCCGTGACCGTAGCCTTCAGCGAGCATTCGATTGCCGCCCGCGTGCAGCGGGAATTCTCCTCGGAATCTCTGCGCATCTATACTTCGACGGATGTGGTAGGTGTGGAACTGGGTGGGGCTTTGAAGAACGTGATTGCCATAGCCGCCGGCGTGGCCACGGGCATGGGGCTTGGCTACAACTCCGCCGCCGGCTTGATTACCCGCGGCATTGCCGAGATTACGCGTCTGGCTGTGGCCTGCGGAGGACGTCGCGAGACGCTGGCCGGACTGTCGGGTGTCGGAGACCTGGTGCTGACCTGCACCGGCTCGCTAAGCCGCAACAGGACAGTCGGTGAGGCGTTGGGCAAAGGCCGCAAGCTCCCGGAGATTCTGGATAGCCTGGGAGGTAAGGTGGCAGAGGGGGTGCGCACTACGAACGCGGCCCTGGGTCTGGCACGGAAGCGGGGCATAGAGATGCCCATCACAGAGCAGATGGAACTCATCCTGAATCAAGGCAAGGATCCCAGGGAAGCGATCCGTGACCTGATGCTGCGGCCGGGCAAAGGTGAGCACTAAGCAAGCCGAAGTGCAGGCAGCAAGTTGAGTCAGAAACGCCCCACGGTCTGCCTGGAATAGCGCAGGCCGTGGGGCGTTGAGTATGTCCAGGCAAGCTATTTGCCGTCTGCGGCGAGCATGGCCTGGCGGGTGCGCTGCTCGGCTTCAGCGTTCCAGTAACCGCAGTCCAGCTCAAAGAAGACAGATGAGTAGGGTATGGTCAGATCTGTCTTGAGGACCAGCATGGAGAAGAGCGTGCTGGCCTGATCAATCTGTCCAATGAGGTCGATGTGCGGGATGGGCGTGAGGTGAGCACCAGCCAAGATCTGATCGAGCTGGCTGCGATATGCGCCGACACCAGGTGAATCCGCCTCGGCAACGAAAGCGAACTCCTTGTCGACCCGGATATGCGCCCGAACATGCTTGCTGGCGGCGATGGCGTTGTGTACCTTACGGACAATCTCCAGATGATCGGCACCGGTGACAATTGTTTCCACTCCGTGCTGAGACTGGACTGGATAGGCAGAATCGGCGACCACAATCCAGTTGCGATGGCCGTAGAGAGGCAGCAGAGCGTGCAGGCGCTGCTCCCAGGGGGCGAGTTCGGGCATGAAGTTCTCCTCGTGGATCGTATTGGTCAGTAAATGTCCGGGTCTCGAAAGAGAACCCCGGAGTACCCGTTGATTATGCTGGAACGAACGGTTAGCTGAGTTCCTCGTCCTGACAGACGGCAACCTTGCCGCACTTGCCAGAGGCCATGAGGGCGTAAGCTTCATCGGCCTTTTGGAGAGGGAAGCGGTGAGTAATAATGTCTGCCGGGTGCAGATTCCAGCGGACCAGCCGCTCGACCAACTCTTCCATCAGCCAGGTGGAAGTGACCCAGGAACCGTAGACCGTTTTCTGGTCATGGATCATGTCGGGCGAAGGGTTGATCTCCACCTTGCCGCCCTCGCCGATAAAGACAATGCGCCCCCACTTGCGCGTAGCACGGATGGCTGTGGCCCGTGCGGCGTGATGCGCGGAGCAGTCTACAGCACGTTCCACGCCCATACCTCCGGTCAGAGCCTTCACCTCGTCCACATTGTCGGGGCCGCTGACCAGGACGTGATCGCACAGGCCCAGGTCCTTGGCGATCTGCATCCGCTCCGGCACCACGTCGATACCGATGATGGTCGGCGCGCCGAGTTTACGGCTGAGTGCCGCGGTGGCCAGGCCAACCGGGCCGAGGCCGGTGATCAGCACGGCGTGGTTACCGTCGATGCCGATCTTTTGCAGCCCCTCGTAGACCGTGCCGAAGCCGCAGGCTACCTGCGCTCCGTCGGCGTAGCTGAGCTGATCGGGCAGTGCGATCAGGTCCTTTTCCTCGGCAATCATGAACTCGGCCATGCCGCCGTCACGCTGCCAGCCGTAGGCGCGGCGATACTTCTCGCTGGTGCAGGAGATCATGTAGCCGCGGCGGCAGTCGTTACACACGCCACAACCGGAGATGTGGTAGACGATGACGCGGTCGCCCTCGGCAAAGCGGCGGCAGCCGGGGCCAACGGCGACAATCTGGCCGCAGGGCTCGTGACCCGCGATAACGCCCTGGTAGCCCTCGGGGCCCTTGCCCAGGTGCTCATGGTAGATGCAGCGAATATCGGACCCGCAGATGGTGGAGGCTTTGATGCGCAACAGAACCTCTCCGTGGCCCGGGGTGGGCACGGGGACGGTGCGCATCTGAACGGTGGAGTCGCCGGGCAAGTAGGCGGCGGTCATGGTGGTGCTCATACTGGGTGTCTCCGAGAGGTAAACAGCTTTGTTTGGCTAGGCGGGTGTGATCTCTCCATTAAGATCCCACAGCGCTTCCCACGTCTGGCCATCCTTCCACAGGAAGACCTGGCCCTTGATGAGACGGCAGTTGCGGTCAATCGCCGCGATCTGTTGCATCTCCTCAGTTGAGAGCGGATCGTTAAGCAGGCAGGCCAGATTGTCGCGATAGTGATTCACCGAGAACGGGATGGGCGTCTGGCCGCGCTGCACAGCCCACTTGATGCAGACTGCAGCGGGATGGATGCCGTGGCGGCGGGCAATCTCGAGGATCACAGGATCTTCCGTGGGTGAGGTATCCTCGGGCGTACGGTCGCGTTCCGGGCGGCCCGGTGAGCCGATGGGGCAGTAACCAATGGGCTGTATGCCGTTTTCCACCACGTACTGGAAGAGCTGGGGCTGCTGGAAGTGCGGGTGCAACTCCATCTCATTGACCGCCGGCTTGATGCGGGCGTCGCGCAGCAGCAGCTTCAGCTTGGGAATGGTCATGTTGGAGGTACCAATGTGGCGCACCAAGCCCATGTTCACCAGCTCTTCCATCTTCCGCCAGGTGCGCATGTAGTTTTCGTGGATGTAGGGCTTGGCGTCAGGGCTGCGCGAGGTTACGTCGCAGTGCGGCGGATGGAAGTTGGGGAACGGCCAGTGGACGAGGTAGAGGTCGAGGTAGTCGAGGTGCAGATCATGAAGCGACTGCTTGCAGGAAGCGATGACATCGTCCTCACCGTGCTTGTCGTTCCACAGCTTGGAGGTGACCCACAGTTCTTCGCGCTTGATTCCGCTTTGCAGAATATCTGAGAAGGCTGCACCGATCTGGGCCTCATTGCCGTAAACGCTGGCGCAGTCGAAATGGCGGTAGCCGATGGCGGCGGCGTCGCGTACCGCCTGAGCGATCGCTTCGGCGCTCACGTGGTCCGAGCCGAACGTGCCGAGGCCCACGGCAGGCATCTTTGCGCCGGTGTAGAGGGTACGTTGCGGGATAGCCGCCGGATCAATGGGGGCGGAGGATATTGCCGTGCTCATGGGTGCTCCAACCTGTTTAAGTAATCGATAACTTCGACGTTCGCAGAATACGCGGTGGTGCATGGCGTGTCAACTGGATTCCGCAGGCTATCTTCGTGCGGAGTGGACACCGTGAGCGTCTCGCGCATCGGTCAACGTCTCAAAGACCGTGGTGTGCATATCTACGGGGTCTGGGTTGGTCAGCACGTCGTTATTGATCCACAGCTGGGTATACGGCAGTTTTTGCCCCAGACGGTTGTGGTATTCGTTGTAGCCGATGACGAATGTGGGGGCTTTGGCCATGCGGATGTGGCCGCCGCAGACATATGAAGGAATGGGATTGCCGAGCAGATAGTTGGCCACAAACTCCATGCCAGCCATGAGCCGCGGCTCTTCAGACTCATAGAGCTTCATGCCCTGGATGTGCGCGGTTTCGGCGGCAGCCAGGGTGGCAGATAGGCCATACGAAGTGTGCCCGAAGTCGCGGCAGGCCTCTTGCGGCATGCCGTTGGTACTCATGTTGAAGACAGACTGCCCGAACCAGCTGGCTTTTCCGCGCGGCGCGGCCACGGGGTGGTCTCCGTCTGCGGGCGCGTAGTAAAAGTAGGCCGGAATCCGCTGCCGCCACATAGCGGCCGCGTGGTTGAGCAGGTCGCGGTTGTTAGTGAAGACGGCAATACCCATCATCCCCTCAATCATGCTCAGCTCCCAGTTGCCGTTGGCGGGCGAGCCGTTGTAGATCAAGGGCAGCTCAACCTTGGTCAGCATGTTGGAAAAAGTCTGAATATCCTGGGCCGACCACCCCGCATGGCTGTAGCGGATAATCTCAGCTGCCCGAGGCCATTTCTCCGCACTCCATGCTGCTTGCAGCGGTGCATTGGAGAGGGTGTAAGCCTTCACACTCTTGCCGTACGCATTCATGATGTTGATCGCATTCTGAGCGTAGGCATGATTGCCGGTGATGTACCAGAGCAGTGCCTGCAAATAGGCTGCGGAGGCGTCAGCATCCTCATTGTGGCAGCCGAGGTCTGGACGCGAGTACGAGCCGCAGGCGATTATGCCGTCTGCGGGCGGACCATGCATCTTGTAGTGGACATCACCATAGTCGCTGGCCTGAGCGTGCAGAAACTGTGTATAGAACGGTTCAGCATGCGCGTGTACCTGGGACTTGATGAAATCAAGCTGGGCACGGCTGACCAGGACGCCGGGATGCTGCATGGGCGGCTGAGCAGAGATGGAGGCGCATAGAAAACCGATGCAGGCGGAAAGCACAATCAGACAGGATTTTTTGAAGAACATGGCCCCGTTTCTTTCTTAAGAGATGACCCAAAAAGCGACAGGCGGATCATATCAGCGCAGGCCGTCTGATTGCGCGGAGTAGAGCAGGGCACACTGTTGCGGAGATGAGTACGGAAGCTATTTCCCCGCAGTAAGAGAGGGCCAGATGAAGTCCATCAGCCGATCAGCTTCTGTTTCCGCCGGATCGCTGGCCGGGCTGATCAGGCGGCGCTGAATGACGCCACGGGTCATATCGGCGATGAGCCAGGCAGTCGGCTCAGCGGGCAGCCTACGAATCTCGCCGCGCTGCGCGGCTTCATCCATGGCGGACGCCAGTCGCTGCACCGGCTCGCGCAGCCAGTCTCGGTACTGCTTGCGTGTATAGGCCAGGCTGCCCTGGCCGGAGTCCATGATGCGGAAGAAATCCTTGCGGGCCTCGGCATTCTCGAGCCTGGCCAGAATGAAAGCACGGACCTTGCCATGCAGGCTGGGCGCGGCGTCAAGCTTCTGGACCGTGTTGCGGTTCAGAGCCTTCATGTCGCCGTCCATTACTGCTTTGTATACCTCGTCCTTGGAGCGGAAGTAGAGGTAGATGGTGCCCTTGGCGATGCCTGCCTCTTTTGCCACTTCATCCATAATGCCTGCGGCAAAGCCCCGCCTGGCAAAGACGATGCGCGCCGCATCGACGATGGCGGTGCGGCGGAACTCGGAGACGACCTGTTGCTTGGTGCGCATGGCTGAGCGGTCCTCCAAAGCTTACGATGGTTTAGCTATAACGATATGTGACTAGCCAGTATATTATACTGACTGTATGGTCAGTGGTCCAATTCGAGGATCAGCGGCCGGCCACGCGGAATGGCAGCCCTCGGTGAATCCGTGGATGGTGGCGCTTTCGGTGATGCTCTCCACCTTTATGGTGGTGCTGGATTCCTCAGTGGCCAACGTGGCTCTGCCACATATTGCGGGCAATCTGTCGGCCTCGACGGATGAGTCGACCTGGGTATTAACGAGCTATCTTGTTTCCAACGCGATCATGCTGCCGGCCACTGGATGGATTGCGCGTCGTATTGGCCGCAAGCGCCTGATGATGCTTTCCATTCTTATCTTCACCGGAGCATCGCTGCTGTGTGGCATGGCGATGAGCATGCCCATGTTGATTGTGGCGCGTGTGCTGCAGGGGGTGGGCGGCGGCGGCATGCAGCCGCTTTCGCAATCGATTCTGCTGGAGAGCTTTCCGCCGGAGAAGCATGGCACGGCCATGGCCGCCTATGGCATGGGCATCGTGGTGGCTCCGGTCATCGGCCCTACGCTGGGCGGGTGGATTACCGACAGCTACTCGTGGCGCTGGATCTTCTACATCAACCTGCCGGTTGGCGTGCTGGCTCTTCTGATGGCAAATCTATACCTGGAAGACCCGCCGTATCTGCGCGTTAATGCTCGCGGAGCCATTGATTATCTGGGTTTTGGACTGATGGCCGTGTGGCTGGGGACGCTGCAACTGGTGCTGGACAAGGGCCAGGAGGCGGACTGGTTTGGCGCTACGTGGATCTGCTGGACTGTAGCGCTCTCGGCCGCCGCGTTTGCTGGCTTTCTGGTGCGCGAATTCACAACCGGCGATCCAATTGTGAATCTGCGTGTACTGGGCGATCGCAACTTCAGCGTTGGCACGTTACTGACCAGTATTTATGGGTTTACGCTTTACGGAATCACAGCGCTGATGCCGCTATTTCTGCAGACGCTGCTGGGATATCCGGCGCTGGACAGTGGTCTGGCGGTAAGTCCGCGCGGCGTTGGCTCCATCCTATCCATGCTTCTGGTGGGCTGGCTGGCAAATCGCGTGGACGGCCGGGTGCTGCTGGCCTGCGGCTTTGCCATCTTTGCCTATTCCACCTTTGTATTAAGTCACGTGAACCTGACGGTTTCGATGGGATCGGTAGCCTGGCCAAACGTGGTGAACGGCTTTGCAGGGGGCTTTGTGTTTGTGCCATTGACAACCATGGCCATGGGGCGTCTGCGCAAGGACCAGATGGGCAATGCCGCCGGCATCTACAACCTGATGCGCAACATTGGCGGGAGCGTGGGCATTGCCAGCGTTACCACGCTGCTGGTGCGCAATGCGCAAACGCACCAGAACTATCTGGCAGCACAT
>DAIDGZ010000034.1 GCA_027452125.1 Acidobacteriaceae bacterium
GAAAGAGCGTCCCGCCGTCCGCCGACTCGATCAGCCCCTTCTTCATGCGCTCCGCGCCGGTAAAGGCACCCTTCTCGTAGCCAAACAGCTCGCTTTCAATCAGCGAGCCGGGCATGGCGCTGCACTCCACGGGAACAAACGGGCCGTTCTTGCGCCGGCTGTGGTTGTGGATGCTGCGCGCGGTCACCTCCTTGCCGGTACCGCTCTCGCCAAGGATCATCACGGTAGCATCGGTCACTGCGGCGCGACGGCACTTCTCAAGCTGTTCGATCATCGACGCACTACGGCTCTGCGCCGCGTCTGTTTCGCCCAACGACTCCAGCCGCCCGGTCAGTTGCTCTACCTCGTGCGCCAGCGACGAATGCGCCAGCCCGCGCTCCACGGCCAGCACCAGATCTTCGCGCTTGAACGGCTTCTGCAGGTAGTCGAAGGCACCGTTGCGCATGGCCAGCACCGCACTCTCCACGGAGCCAAAGGCAGTGAGGAAAATAATGGGCAGGCGCGGATACGCCTCATGCAGCCGGGTAAAGACCTCTTCGCCGGACATGCCTGGCATGCGCACATCCAGCAGCACCAGGTCTGGCGGGTTGGTGAGCGCCTCCCGCAACCCCTTCACCGGGTCAACAAACACCGACACCAGCGCGCCTGTTGAGCGCAGCATACGCTGAATGTTCTCGCCCAGCGCCGCTTCATCATCGATCACTACAACGCGGCTCAATCCGTTGTTCCTCCCGCAAACCAATGGTAGGGCTGGCCGCGGGTAAAGCGCGCCGGCGGCAGTTCAATCACAAAGCACGCGCCGCCCTCGTCGCGCGCCTCATAGCGAATCCTGCCCTCGTACATATCCAGCAGGCTGGCCACCAGGAAAAGTCCCAGCCCCAGTCTTTCCCGCCCGGTGCTCTGCGAGATGAATGGCTCGAACAGATGCTCGCGAATACTCTCGGGAACGCCCGGCCCGTTGTCTTCAATCCGCACTACAACGCGCGCTCCTGCGGTGCGGTAAGGCTCCAGGCGAATCCACACCCGTGCGTTAGCGCGTTCCTTCAGCGCGTCCAGCGCGTTGCTCAGCAGGGCACGCACTACCTCGCCGACCACGTGCTCCGGCACATCCACACGCGGCGCCTCACCCAGCTCTTCCACCAGTTCCACGCCCAGGCTCTTCGCCGGGTACGCAAACGCCGCAACTGCCTCCTGCAGGGCTTTCTGCGGCGCTGACGCCTCAAAGATCTCCGCTCCGCGCTCTCGCCGCAGGGCCTGCAGAAGCGTACGCGCAATGTTGCCCATGTAGCGCGTCTCTTTGAGCATCTGCGTCAGATCTACACATAACTCCGCGTCGTCCTTGCGCTCGTCCAGCAGCACTTCCAGGCGACCTGTCACGATGGCCAGCGGATTATTGAACTCGTGCATGAATCCAGCCGTAAACTGACCCAGCAGTGTGAGCTGATGCGAGAGCCGTGCTTGCCTGTCGGCAGCCTGCAAGTCCTCACGCAGCCGTGAGGTGCGGTAGCGAACCGTGTCCAGTTGCAGCCGCATCTGCTCAGTTGCCTCGTACGCGTGAGCCGCCTCAACTTGCCAGTGCGTACGCTGCCGCCGCAGAGCCCACACCGCTGGCACAGGACCGAGCAGCGTAGCAATGCCTGCTGCAAACCAGCACTGCCCCAGCGTCATCGGAAGACGCCAGGCAAGTAAGCCAAGCGGCAGCAGGATCCACACTGCGCTAAACCAAAGAACCATATCTCCCCATCGGGAGGGACCGGAGGCTTCCCCGCTCGCACTTATCTCGGGCATACGGCACAAGTGTAGTGCGCCATGCCTATCTGTCGGCAACTGGAAATTGAAATGGCAATGCGCCAGCCGTATTCGTGGCTGGCGGAACCTTTCGCGCTGGGTATTCAGGAAGACAAAAAGTGCGCGGGTTAAGTCTGGGCATATTTCGTCCTGACTCAACCCGCATTTGAACCCAACGGAGTTCCGGGGGGCTTTCTCTATCCGAGCCGCGCCATCACACTAGCAATGCGCTCGAAGGCCCAGTCCAGCTCTTCACGGGTAACAATCAGCGGCGGCGCAAAGCGGATTACATGGTCGTGCGTCTCCTTGCAGAGGATGCCTTCTTCCTTGAGCGCCTCACAATAGGGACGCGCCATGCCCTGCAGTTCCATGCCAATCCACAAGCCGCGCCCACGCACTTCTTTGATCGCCGGGCATTTCAGCGACTGCAGGCGGGCCAGGAAATACGCGCCAAGCTCCGCCGAGCGCTCCACCAGATTCTCTTCGATGAGAACGCGCAGCGCGGTGCGAGCCACCGCACAGCCCAGCGGATTGCCGCCGAAGGTGCTACCGTGATCGCCTGGCCTATAGACCGACATGATCTCGCGCGAGGTAAGCATGGCCGAGACCGGATAGAATCCGCCAGCCAGCGCCTTGCCCAAAATCAGCACATCCGGCGTAATACCCTCATGCATGTACGCAAAGAGCTTGCCAGTGCGCCCCAGACCCGACTGAATCTCATCGGTCATCAGTAGCACACGATTCTCGCGGCACACCTCTGCCGCCTCGCTCAAAAAGCCATCCGGCGGAATCACGATGCCCGCCTCACCCTGGATCGGTTCAACCAGAAACGCACAGGTGTTGGGACCAATAGCCTTGCGCAGAGCCTCGATGTCGCCATAAGGAATCACCTTGAAGCCAGGTGTGAACGGTCCAAAGCCGTCGCGATACTGCTCGTCACTGGAAAAGCTCACGATGGTGACCGTACGGCCGTGGAAATTGCCAGAGCAAACGATGATTTCAGCCTGGTCATGCGGAATCCCCTTGACCTTGTAGCCCCACTTGCGGGCCGTCTTCACCGCCGTCTCCACCGCCTCGGCGCCGGAGTTCATGGGCAACGCCATCTCATAACCCGTCAGCTCGTGCAGTTCTTTGTAGAGCAGAGGCAGTTGCTCGTTGCGGAAGGCGCGCGAGGTCAACGTCACCCGGGTAGCCTGTTCCTGCAGCGTGGCAAGAATGCGCGGGTGGCAGTGTCCCTGGTTGACTGCAGAGTAGGCGGCAAGACAATCCAGGTAGCGCCGGCCCTCGATGTCGTAGACCCAAACGCCCTCGGCGCGGTCAATCACCACATCCAGCGGGTGATAATTGTGCGCTCCAAACTGGTCCTCAAGGTCGATCAGTTCCTGCGTACGGGTAAGCTTGTCTGTCTGTTCCGTGAGCATATCTTTATATATTGTGCCTTAGAATGCCGATCAGCCCGCAGCGCCCCGTCTCATATAGCTGATAACACGCGCGTCATCAACAGGATGCCATGCAGAACCGCCCTCTGTTCCTCAAGAGTGAACCACTCCGGAGGAATTGACGCATACCCCATCCTGCGATTGGATAGTAATTGTGCCCAGTAAGCCTCCGCTCCCCGTCGATGACCTGATCCCCGATCTTCTGGCCTCGCTGGAGCGGTCGCCTAATCTGATTCTGGAGGCCGAGCCTGGCGCGGGTAAAACCACCCGCGTACCCCCTGCCCTGCTCGGTGCCGTTCGGGGAGACGTTCTCGTACTGGAACCGCGGCGGATTGCCGCCCGTCTGGCAGCCCGGCGCGTGGCCTGGGAACTGGGCGAGGAACTCGGTCAGACGGTGGGCTACCAGGTGCGCTTTGAGCGCATTGCAAGCCCGAAGACCCGCTTGCACTTCCTCACAGAGGGCGTCCTGACCCGCCGCCTGCTCTCCGATCCTGATCTGCAGGGCGTTGACGCAGTAATTCTGGATGAATTTCACGAACGCCACCTGGAAAGCGATCTTGCGCTAGCCCTACTGAAGCGTCTGCAACACCGGCGGCCTGCATTGCGGCTCATCGTCATGTCGGCAACGCTCGACGCCGGACCGATTGCGCGCTTCCTCGGTGGCTGTCCCGTGCTGCGCTCCACAGGACGCCTCTTCGATCTCACCGTGGAGCACACTCCGTATTCTGCCGCGCCGCTGCACGAGCAAGTGCGGGACACCCTGGAGCAACTGGTACGCGACGACCAGGCTGGCGATACACTGGTTTTCCTGCCGGGAGCCGCAGAAATTCGCCGCGCCGCCCGCGCTTGCGAGGCCGTTGCCCGGGCAAGCAACCGCCTACTGCTGCCCCTCTACGGTGACCTGCCAGCAGCAGAGCAGGACCGTGCCGTTGCGCCTGCCGCGCAACCCAAGATAATTCTCTCCACCAACGTCGCTGAGAGCTCCATCACCATCGATGGAGTCCGCACGGTCATCGATAGCGGCCTGGCGCGTATCGCTGCCTATTCCCCGTGGACAGGCCTGCCCACCCTGCGCCTGGGCCGCATCAGCAAAGCCTCTGCCCGGCAGCGGGCTGGCCGCGCCGCGCGCACTGGACCCGGCCGCGTCATCCGCCTCTACTCGCAGATGGATTTTCAGGCGCGCAGTGAATACGAGTCCGCCGAGATTCTGCGCAGTGACCTGACTCAGCTTTGCCTTGCGCTCCGCGCCATGGGTATTCGGAATCCCAGCGAGATTGCATGGCTCGAATTGCCACCGGAAGCCGCCGTACGTCATGCCGAGGAACTGCTGACATTGCTGGTCAGCACAGACCAGGACGCACGCGCTCTGATGCGCCTGCCGCTGCACCCGCGGCTCTCACGCATGATCACCGCAGCCAGCCGGCACGGAGTGGAGCACGCCGCATGCAGCACTGCGGCTCTACTCAGTACCGGGGAACGCTTCGAGCAGAATGACTTGCTGGAGGCTCTCGAGCAGCCGTTCAGCGATATTGCCCGAAATCAGTTACAGCATCTATTGCGTCAGGTCAAACCCGCCCGAACCGACGCGCACGACGACGATGCCCTGCTCCAGGCCGTGCTCATGGGCTTTCCAGATCGCGTGGCCCAGCGCAAAACCGGCAGCACTGTCATGCTGGCCAACGGAACCGCCGCAGAGATCAAGGGTGATGTGCCTGCCTTCCCATTGATGGTGGTGCTCGATGCCGAGGATCGCGCAGAAAACTCCCTGCCCCTTGTGCGCCTGGTTGCCCGCGTGGAGCCGGAGTGGCTGCTCGATCATTTCCCAGAGCGCATCCGCGAAGAAAGTGGAGTCGAGTGGAACCGGCAGGCCGAGCGCGTGGATGCGGTAAGCCGGCTGCTCTACGACAAGCTGATCCTCGAAGAGTCAAATAGCGCCCAACCCGATCTTGATACTGCGGCAGAGCTGCTCGCGACCAATGCCCTCGAGACTGGAATCGCCCGCTTCGTGGATGAGGCGGCGCTTGCGGAGCTTCTAGGCCGCATCGAATTTGCTGGCCTCCCCGTCCCGGATATGAATCGACAGTTTGCGGAATTTTGTCATGGATACCGCAGCTTTGCGCAACTGAAGAATGCGGGCGATGGCTTTGTCTCCTGGCTGGAGCAGCGCTGCGATACGCGCCGCCTGCATGAGCAGGCGCCGAAGACACTGCGCCTGAAGGGCGGCCGCCAGGTAAAGATTCACTACGAGTCCGATAAGACACCGTGGATCGCCTCACGCCTGCAGGACTTCTTTGGCATGGACGAGACGCCACTACTCGGACCACAACGAGTGCCCGCCGTACTTCATCTGCTGGCGCCCAACCAGCGCCCTGTACAAACTACGACTGATCTGGCTGGCTTCTGGGCAAGACTCTATCCCCAGGTGCGCCGCGAGCTCATGCGCCGCTACCCGCGTCACGCCTGGCCGGAGGACCATCGCGGCTGAGCAGCGATGGTCCTACCCGTTTGCTCAGCCCTGCGGTTGGATCACGACAAACGAGGTTGCGCCGCCCCGGCTCAAGAGCAGCAGAACCGGCTTATTCGCCTTGCCCGCCACAGCCTGCTGATACTCCTGCACGGTATGCACCGGCTTGCGATCCACCTGCTCAATCACATCGCCGCGCTGCACACCCGCATTGGCTGCTGCACTGGAAGGATCAAGCCCAGTGACCACCACGCCGGATGAGCCCGACGGCATGCCAAGCTGTCGCGCAAGGCTCGGTGTCAGGTTCTGCACCTGCACGCCCTGCAACGCAGCGCCACCGCCAAAACCGCCCATCGCCGGCTGACCGTTCTCCGGGTAAGTGCCCAGCTTTACGTTGATCTGCTGGCTATGTCCGTTGCGGTACACCTGCAGATGCGCCACCGAGCCAGGTGCCAGTTCCGCGATGCGTAAGCTGAGATCGTTGGGGCCGTTGATGGACTTTCCATCTAATTGCTGAACGATGTCGCCGCGCTGCAGTCCTGCCTGCGCCGCTGGACCACCGGGGCTTACGTCCGCAATCAACGCACCGCCCCCCTGGCTGAGCCCGAAAGCCTTGGCCATATCGGGATCAACGTTCTGGATGGTCACGCCCAGGTAGCCGCGCACCACTTTGCCGTGGGCCACAATCTGTTCCATTATCGCGCGCGCCATGTTGATGGGGATGGCAAAGCCTACACCCTCATTGCCGCCGCCACCCCGCGAAAGAATCGCCGTATTGATGCCGATCAGATGCCCGCGCAGATCAATCAGCGCGCCACCGGAGTTGCCCGGATTGATAGCGGCATCGGTCTGGATAAAGTTCTCGTAGTGCTCGATGGTGCCGCCCAGCGCACGCCCGGTGGCGCTCACAATGCCCATGGTGGCTGTTTCGCCGATGCCAAATGGATCGCCAATAGCGAAGACCATGTCGCCCACCTTCAGCTTCGACGAGTCACCAAGCGTGAAGAAAGGCAAACCCGATGCGCCAATCTTCAGCACTGCGATGTCGGTGCGCGGGTCAGTGCCTACCACGCGCGCCTTGTACTTGCGGTGATCCTGGGTGAAGACCTCCACATCCGTCGCCCCCGCCACCACGTGATTGTTGGTCAAAATGTAGCCATCCGGATTGACGATGACCCCTGAGCCCAGGCTGTGCTCCTGCTCCGTCTGCGGCTGTGCCGGCTGACCGCCAAAGAATTGCTGAAAGAACGGGTCGGCAAACAGCCCCTGCATGGCCGGCTGTCTCACCACTTTGGTAGAAGAGATATTCACCACCGCGGGCAAGGCAGGATCGATGATCGACGAAAAGCCATTCTGGAAGTTGCCCAGGCTCACCGATGAATTGTCTTTGGCAACACGCAGCGCAACATGCTGCGCCCCGTGGCCGGGCAGATGCAACACTCCCGCCCGAAACAACCCACCCACCACCAGGCCAAGCACCACGAGGGAAGCAAGAAGATAGGGCAACTTGCTGGCCCTACTCGTCGTGGAAATCGTCATATTTGAATTCACGCTCCTTTATTTGTTCATGCAACACAAACCGTTCGATGCGGTCAGAGGGCCGCGCAGTTTACAGGCCGGCCTGGCATCAACGCACGCCGTCGATGGACTTCCACTCCTGCAGACCCTGCAACACGCTCAGATAGTGGAGGATATCCTCGCGCGAGAGCATGCCTACCACCACTCCACGTTCGAGCACGGGAAGCACCTCCACTCCCCCCTTGCCCATTCGTTCCACGGCCGCCCACAGAATCGCGTCGGGCTGGGTGGTTTCCATCTGCGCCACGGGGGACATCACATGACTGGCGCTCGTGGCAGACCACTCCGCGCGCGGCACCCCGTGCAGCGCATCCAGCGTAACCATGCCCACCGTGCCATCGATGGTCGTCACCAAAGCAGTGCGCGTCTGCGCCGGAATCATGACGCGCTCCACCATCTCCTCAACCGAGGCGCCCGGCGGAACATGCAACAAATTCCGCTCCATGGCGTCGGCTACCCGATGCCCACCCAGCAGATTTTTCATCCACTCCACGTGCAACTGGCTGCCCGCCGCGCTCTCCAGAAACCAGCCCACAAAGGCCAGCCAGAGCCCGTCCACCAGGGCGCCCGCCAGGGCTTGCCACACCCCAAGAAAGATGAATAGAAAGCCGAAGAAGCGCCCGGTCAATCCCGCGGCCATCGTAGCCCGGTGATAACTGTGTGTAAAACGCCACAAAAGAGCACGGAAGACACGCCCGCCATCCAACGGAAAGCCCGGAATCAGGTTGAAGAGAGCCAGCATCAGGTTCAGCACAGCCAGATACCTGACCAGCACCAGCATCGGCTGTGCAGGCATCAGCGGCTCTAGTTCCCAGAAACCCGCCGCCAGCAGGAAGCTGGTCACCGGTCCGGCCAGTGCAATCCAAAATTCCGCCCAGGCATGGGGCGGCTCAGCCTGCAGTTGGGCCACACCGCCAAAGAGAAACAACGTGATCCGCGGTACCTCCAGCCCATAGCGCCGGGCTACCAGCGAATGCCCCAGTTCATGCACAAGCACGCTGGCAAACAGCAGCAGCGAAGTCAGTCCGCCGATCAGCCAGTACTCCGATGCCGCCCAGCCCTTGAACTGCGCCGGATAGAAGCTGCCCGCCAGCATCCAGGTAAGCAGCGCAGCAATAAAAAACCAGGAATAGTCGAGATCGATGCGGATCCCGAAGATGCGTCCAATCGCGATGCCGTGACGTGACATGCTCTACCTCCTCCTTTATGCATAAGAAAAATAGAATCAATAACTTTTATCGGAACAGCAGGAAGGATTTCGCTTCCTTTCCGCCCCATCCCGAGCGGCGCTGCTCTCCCCCGCCAAGGGTTAGACGCGCTGAAGATGCAACAAGATACCCGCACCCCCATCAGCCGGGGGAAATCAGGGCTGAGCGCCACGAGCCCCTGCCGCGTCACCTCACGCATTAGTCTTAGAAGAGATGCCGCCGATTCTGAACGCACAATCCGTCAGCAAGCAGTTTGGCGCTACGCCGCTGTTCCGCAATATTTCCCTCACCGTCGACGAGGGGGACCGTATCGGCCTGATCGGCCCCAACGGAGCCGGAAAGTCCACGCTGCTGGCCATTCTGGCCGGAGCTGTCGATCCGGACACCGGCGAGGTAGCGGTCCGCAAGCGCGCCCGCGCCGCCTATGTACCTCAGGATTCGATCTTTATCTCGGGACGGACGGTCTACCAGGTGCTGGAAGCGGCTCTGGCCACAGCCCACGGCACGGAGACTGAGCGCGAAGGACGGCTGCGCGAACTGGCCGGACGGGCCGGTTTTATCGATCTGCAAGCCGAAGCAGCCTCGCTCTCCGGCGGCTGGCGCAAGCGGCTGGCCATTGTGGAGGCCCTGACCGGCCAGCCAGACGTCCTGCTGCTCGATGAGCCCACCAACCACCTGGATCTGGCCGGAATCGAATGGCTGGAGGAACTGCTGGCATCCGCGCCGTTTGCCGTAGTCACCGTAAGCCACGACCGCTATTTTCTGGAAAGCACCTGCAGCCAGATTGTCGAACTGAACCGGGTCTACGCCGAAGGGCTGCTCCGGGTGAAGGGCAATTTCAGCCGCTTTCTTGAGGAACGCCAGGCCTATCTGGAGTCACAGAGCCGCCAGCAGGAGAGCCTGCGTAACCAGGTGCGGACGGAGATCGAGTGGCTGCGCCGTGGCCCCAAGGCCCGCACCACCAAGTCCAAGGCGCGCATCGATGCCGCCAATGCCATGATCGGCCAACTTGCCGCCATGGATGCCCGCACCGTGACCACAACCGCCTCCATCGACTTTGACGCCACCGAACGCAAGACCAAGCGGCTGGTCGAGTTTACCGGGGTGGATTGCGAGATAGGCGGCCGCATCCTCTTCCGTGGGCTGGACTTTACCCTGACCGCCGGAATGAAAGTCGGCCTGGTGGGTCCCAACGGCAGCGGCAAAACCACGCTTCTGCGTCTGCTGCGCGGCGAGTTAGCGCCAGCCGCCGGTGAGATTCGCCGCGCCGATGCGCTGCGTCTCGCCTACTTCAGCCAAGTGCGCGCGCTCGACGAAGACCTGACCCTGCGCCGGGCGCTGGCTCCCGAAGGCGATGGCGTCATCTACCAGGGGCGCACCGTACACGTGGCCAGTTGGGCGGCTCGTTTCCTCTTTACCGGCGAGCAACTTAACCAGCCGGTACGCAACCTGAGCGGCGGCGAGCGAGCTCGCGTGCTGATCGCCCGCCTGATGCTGGAGCCCGCTGATGTACTGCTGCTCGATGAGCCGACCAACGATCTCGACATCCCCACACTGGAGATTTTGGAAGAGAATCTGCTCGAGTTCCCCGGCGCGCTGGTGCTGGTCACCCACGACCGCTTTCTGCTCAACCGCGTAGCGACCACTGTGCTGGGTCTGGATGGCCAGGGCCAGATTGGCCGCTTTGCCGACTACGCCCAGTGGGAAGACTGGATGGAAGAGCAGGAATCCGGCTCGCAGCCTCAATCTGCAAAGAAAACCAGCTCCGCTATCCCCGCCACCTCCGTAAACTCCGCTAAGAAAAAGCTCTCCTACCTGGAAGCGCGCGAGTTTGCCACCATCGAGCAGCGCGTAGCGGAATCAGATGAACGACTGGCTGCAGCCCGTGCCCGCGTTGAGCAGCCGGAAATCGCCATCGATGCCGCCGCTCTACAGCAGGCCCTGACCGCACTAGAAGAAGCTCAGCAGGAGAACGACGCGCTCTATGCCCGCTGGGCAGAACTGGAAGAAAAGGCCTCGCAGCTGGCTGCGGGAGCCTGATAGACCGATAGAATTGCCGGATAGGTTGATTTCGCCATGCCAAATGACGTCAAAGTCCTGATTGTGGAAGACGAGCCCAATGCCCTCATGGGACTGGCCGAGCTGATCTCCGGCTGGGGTTACCGCACGGAGACCGCCCGCGACGGCCTGGAAGCGTGGGACAAAGCCCTCGCCTGGGATCCGGCCATCGTCGTCACGGATATGAAGATGCCGCGCATGGACGGCATCGAGCTGCTGCGCAAACTGGGCGAAGACGGCACCGGCATCAGCGCCAACATTGCCGTTGTGCTGCTCACCGCCATGGGCTCCATCGAGTTGGCCGTGGACGCTATGAAGCTCGGCGCCTACGACTTTTTGCAGAAGCCGGTGGACGCTACGCGTCTACGCACGATCCTGGCCAACGCCACCCGTCAGCGCGAGACGCAGATTGAGCTGGAGGTAGCCCGCCGCCGCCTGCGCGAGAGCGGTGTGCTCGGCGCCCTGGTGGGTAACTCCCGCCAGATGCGCGAGATCTTCGGGCTCATCGAGCAGATTGCACCCTCCAACGTGCCGGTGCTGATCACCGGCGAGAGCGGCACCGGCAAGGAGTTGGTCTCGCGCACGCTCCATGACCTGAGCCCGCGCAAGGCCCGTCCATTTGTCGCAGTCAACTGCGCCGCCATTCCCGAGACGCTGATTGAGAGTGAGATCTTTGGCCACGAGAAGGGTGCCTTTACCGGAGCTGCGGAACGCCGTGCCGGCTGCTTTGAACTGGCCGCCGGAGGTACCCTGTTACTTGACGAGATTGGCGAGATGCCCATCGGCACCCAGGCCAAGCTTCTGCGCGTACTGGAAGAGCGAAAATTCCGCCGTCTCGGTGCGCGCAACGAGCAGGATGTGGATGTGCGCGTCCTCGCCGCCACCAACCGCATTCCCACGCAGGCGGTAGCCGAGGGGCACCTCCGCGCCGACCTCTACTACCGCCTCAATGTCTTTAACATCCACATGCCGCCCCTGCGCGAGCACATTGAAGACCTGCCCGCCATGGCCGAGGCTATGCTCAACGAGATGAATCGCAAGCATGGCCGCCGCGTCTCCGGCGTCGCCCCCTCCATGCTCGACCGCATGATGGCCCACAACTGGCCGGGCAACGCCCGCGAGCTGCGCAACACTATTGAGCGCGCTGTCATTCTGTGCCCAGACGGCGCCCCGCTCGACGTTGGGCATCTGCCCCCGGGCTTTGGAAAGAACCAGACTGGCCCCACGCAATCGCTCGATGCCGGCATGGTCAGCGTTCCGGTAGGCACTACCGTAGACGAGGCCGAACGGCTACTGATCCTGCGTACCCTGGAGGCCACCGGCCAGAACAAGACCCGCGCCGCGGAGATTCTGGGTGTAAGCCTCAAAACCTTGCACAACAAGCTTAAGGAGTACAGCCGCGCGTAGAGTGATCTGCCTGGCTAAGGAATGCGCCTCAAGACCAAACTCGTGCTGGCCATCACGGCCTTGGTGTTTCTCATCGCTGGGTTGCTCTCACTGGTCTACATGAGCCAGTTGCTGCACGCCGCCGTGCAGCAGTCCTACGACACCAATCACATGGTGGCCGAGCAAATTCGCTATGCGCTGCAGCAGGCGCTGGAAACCGGGTTGAGCGGCCGCACCGTCGACCCCAATAATCCTGCGCAGTTGCACGATCTCATGGCCCAGGCGGTCCGTACAGACCCCACTCTGCAGGCCATGATCCAGTCAGTCAACCGCTACTCGCTCACCGTCTATGACATCAATATCGGCGACCGCCAGTCGCTTACGCTGCTCAGCACCAATCCAGGCATCGACGACAAGCCGCTGCCCCTGCGTCCCGACTACCACCAGCTAGTGGATGCCGGCCCTCTACAGTTGATGAAGGAGGTCTTTGGCCCACCCCAGGTCTACGACGTGGTGGCTTCCATCGACAACAACGGCAAGCCCTTTGCCACGGTGAACGTGGGCGTCCGCACCACTCTGCTGCGAGCTTTTTATGCTCCCTGGCTGGCGGAGGCAATCACCCTCATGGGCTTTGCACTACTGACCGCTCTGATTGCCGCCTTCCTGCTCAGCAACCTGGCGCTGCGCCCCTTGGAAGAGATCAGCCGTCAGTTGGACAAGTGGACGGCGCTCGGTGAAACCCCCGAAGAGGCGCAACCCGCTCCCGCCGCTTCCCCCAGGCAGGACACGGCCGCACTGGTCTCCAATAAGATTGAGCGCATCGGCCAGCGCATGCGCAATGTGGAGGAGGTTTTCTCCGCCTTACGCGAAAATATCGACCAAATCCTCGGCAGCCTTCAGGATGGCATTCTGCTCTTCACCGGCGATGGCCGCGCCGTGCTGGTCTCCGAGGCAGCGCGACGCTTTCTGCAGCGCGATCGCCAGGCCATCCTGGGGATGCAGCCCTCCGAGATCTTCGACCGCTCCACCGTACTGGGACGAACTCTGTGCGATGCCTTCGATGCACGCGTCCATGTAATTCAGGAGGAAGTACGTACCGAAACTGGCCAGCGTCTCCAGGTCTCGGTAGACTTTATTCATGACGACCAGACCGGGCAAGGGCTCGGAGCGCTGGTCACGCTGCACGACCTGGAATCTGCCGAACTCATCGAGTCTGAGTTGGAGCTCTCCCGTCGTATGGCAGCCATTGGCCGCCTGACCTCAGGCGTGGGCCACGAGGTCAAAAACCCCATCAACGCCATCGTGGTGCATCTCGAGTTGCTCAAGAACAAGCTAGCCGATGCCAGTGTGCCCAATGCAACCCGCCATCTGGAAGTGATCGAAACAGAGATTCGCCGTCTGGACCGCGTAGTACAGACTCTTGTGGATTTCTCTCGGCCGGTCGAGTTGCAGCTTCGCGAGCAGGATCTGCGTTCGGTCATCGGCGATGTACTAACCCTGGCCTCCGTAGAGCTTGCTACGCGCAATGTCACCCTCGTCAGCCACATGCCAGAAACACCGCTGGTAGCCAACGTCGATGCAGACCTGCTGAAACAGGCCGCCTTGAATGTCATCCAGAACGGGGCTCAGGCCATGCCCGACGGGGGTGTGCTGGAAGTGACACTGGAGGAAGAACGCCACGTCGAGACTGACCGCCCCCGGCCGCAGGGCGTGCGTACCGCCGTATTGCGTATCTCTGACCAGGGGCATGGCATTCCTGCGGAGATCCTTGAAAAAATCTTCGACCTGTACTTCACCACCAAATCCGGCGGTAGCGGGATTGGCCTGGCCATGACCTACCGGATTCTGCAGTTACATCAAGGCAACATCGAAGTACAATCAGAACCAGGCCGTGGCACGGAGTTCCGGCTGCGAATTCCACTCGCCGCCGCGGAATGGGGACGTCGGCATCTACAGCCGGCTGGTATTGAAACAGGGAAAGGAATTGCGGGATGAGGACTCCTGTCAGGATTGTTGCTTGCACGCTCTTGCTGGCGCTGACGGGATGCTTCCATCGCACCCATCAGCCCAAACAACCTGCGCTTGCGCCTGTGCTGCGGATTCCCTCCTCACCCAAGCCAGCGACGACTTCGGTAGTGCTGCCCCCGGCGGTAATGAATATCCCCTTTGAGCCAGTGCCCTCCATTCCTCTCCGGCCTCTGCCAGGGGAACATCCGCACAGCCGCGTTCGCCACCACCGGCAGTCCACCCGCAGCGCAGAACAGGCGCCGGCCAATCCTGCTCCGGAAGTAAACGCCATCGGTCAACTCTCCTCCGGCGATCCTTCCGGCTACCGCTCACAAACGCAAGCCTCGTTGGCCGCAATGGAGCGTGCGCTCGACAACATGAACAGCAGGCTGGACAGCCAGCAGCAAAAGACGGCGGCACATATCCGCGAGTTTCTGCGACAGGCGCATGAGGCGCTGAATAGCGGCGATACGGACGGGGCACACACGCTGGCCGCCAAGGCCCAAATTCTGCTCGACGAATTG
>DAIDGZ010000035.1 GCA_027452125.1 Acidobacteriaceae bacterium
TGGGACTGGGAACTGGAAGTAGCGCAGCCGGCCGTACTCGGTCTGCCCAACCACGCTGTCTCTTCCGTACCCGCACAGGGACAGCTTGGCCTGGGCGCCACCTACTACGCCGCAAGCAAGAACAACACCGAGCCCGTTGCCGCCTTTTTCAAGCAGGGATTTGTACGCTATGACGGCGAGAAAGCCTCTCTCCGCCTGGGCCGCTTCGAGTTCAACGATGGCCAGGAGACGCAACCGAAAAATCCCACGATCGCCGCGCTGCAGGCAAGCCGGATCGCGCAGCGTCTCATCGGCAACTTCGGCTTCTCCAACGCACAGCGCAGCTTTGACGGCCTGGATGCGCACGTCACTGCCGGCAGCTATAACCTCACCGGATTTGCCGCGCGTTCGGACCAGGGCGTCTTTAACATGAACGGCAATCCCGAACTCAATGTCGATCTGCAATACCTGGCGCTCACGCACGCAACCTGGAAGCAGCGCATCCTGTGGCGTGCCTTTGCCATCGGCTTTCACGATGGCCGCACCGGCCTCACCAAGACCGACAACCGTGCACTTACCATCCGCGCCGCCGATCACCGGAACATCCGCATCGGCACCTACGGTGGCAACCTGCTTGCTGTAACTCCTGCCGGTCCCGGCCAGTTCGACTTCCTCTTCTGGGGAGCCGTGCAAAACGGCAGTTGGGGCCCTCAGGATCACAGCGCCAATGCCGCCGCCGTCGAGGGCGGCTACCACTTCACCAAGCTGCCAACCGCTCCGTGGCTGCGGGGCGGTTGGTTCCGCTCCAGCGGCGACGACAACCCAAGCGACGGCTCGCACCACACCTTCTTTCAGGTGCTGCCGACGCCCCGCGTCTACGCCCGTATCCCCTTCTATAACCTGATGAACAACACCGACGAGTTTGTACAGATCCTGGACAAGCCCGTCAAGCCCCTTGCACTCCGCGCTGATCTCCACTGGCTGCAACTTACCTCCGCACACGATCTCTGGTACCAGGGTGGCGGCGCCTTCGACAACAAGGTATTCGGTTACGTGGGCCGCCCCTCCGGCGGAGCCACATCCTTCGCATCCGTGGGTGACCTCAGCGCCGACTGGCAGGCTACCAAACAGATTGCACTCAACTTCTACTACGGCTACGCTCAGGGCAAAACCGTGGTTGCCTCCATCTACCCCACCGATCGCAACACCCAGTACGGCTATGTGGAATTTGTCTACAACTGGACTGGAGCGCTCAGGAAATAGTCAGGATACAAGCGAGCAGCGCGGCTCCCGCATAAGAAAAATCTGCGCCGGAGCCGCGCAGTATATGGGAATTCTTTATACGCTCTCTGGTATCTTGTGTGAAAGAAAACGCCGCGGCAAGTGCTTCCCCGATTTCTGCACTCATTGCCGCGCCCCCTACCCCCGGGCCCCATCGTCCATTGTGCGGGCCGCCCGGCCTTTGGAGAAATATGGCAACTGGAAGCTTTCAAGGATTGCGTGTCCTGGCACTCGAAAGCCGCCGCGCTACCGAGATTGCCAAGCTCATCCGCACCTATGGCGGAGAGCCCTCCGTTGCCCCCGCGCTGCGCGAGCTTCCCGTCGAGTCCAATACCGAAGCACTGGAGTTCGCCGGCCGCCTCATCGCGGGTGACTACGATCTGGTCATCTTCCTCACCGGAGTGGGTGTGCGCCGCCTGACAGACGTAGCCGCATCCCGCTACGATCGCGATGCATTCCTCAGTGCGCTGCGCCGCGTCAAGATCGCCTCACGTGGTCCCAAGGTCAGCACTGTACTGCGCGAAATGGGCCTGTCCAGCGCCGTTACCGCACCCGAGCCCTGCACCTGGCGCGAGCTGATTCGTGCTCTTGACGCCGCCTTCGGACCTTCGCTTGAAGGTCTACGCGCTGCCGTGCAGGAGTATGGCGCTCCCAATCCAGATCTGCTCGACGCTCTGACCCAGCATCATGTCGAGTGGACGCGCGTCCCCGTCTATCAGTGGGCGCTGCCTGAAGACCTCGAACCGTTGAAGAATGCGATTCGTGCCATCGTTGCCGGGCAGGTCGATGTGATCGTATTCCTCACCGGCGCACAAATCAACCATCTCTTCCAGGTGGCGGAACAGATGGGCGCCATCGATGCTCTCTGTGCCGGCATGGAACGCGCTGTGCTGCTCTCTATTGGCCCCAGCACCACGGAAGAGCTCAAGCGCCACGGCATCCACCCCGACTTTGAGCCCTCGCATCCCAAGATGGGCTTCCTCATGAATGAAGCCTCAGCCTGCGCCGGGCAGTTGCTCGCCGCCAAGCGCAGCCGGGCCACCGCGCTTACACCGGCTGCTCGTTCCACCACCGTCATCGAGGCACAGCAAACGCCCAACGCGCGCCAGTCCAGCGCCATTGAGCTGATGCATGTCATCAGCCGCCGCATGGCTTCGTCCGATGCGCTGCACTCCGTGCTCGGCCAGATCGTCAGCTTTATTGAAGGTCTGCTGCACTGCGACTCCTGCTTTGTCTATGTGCTCGAAGGCAATCAGCTTGTCCTCCGCGCCTCGAAGAATCCGCATCCCGAAGTCATCGATCATCTCGGAATGAAAATCGGCGAAGGCATCACGGGCTGGGTCGCTGAGCACCGCGAGCCCGTCTGCATCGACTCCGGCGCCCTGCGCGATCCGCGCTTCCAGTCCTTCAAGGATCTCCCCGAGGACTCCTTCGAAGCCTTCCTCTCCGTGCCCATCCTCGCGCGCGGCCGTCTCGTCGGCGTCATCAACGTGCAGCATCGCCAGCCTCACCACTACACGCCGTGGGAGGTGCAGACCATCTCTACCATCGGATTCCTGGTTGGCGCAGAAATTGAGATGGCCCGTCTGGAAAGTGAGAACAATACGCTCTCCAGCCAGCTTGAAACGCGCAAGCTCGTCGAACGCGCCAAAGGCCTCCTGCAACGCGAACTCGGCATCGATGAGGAGCAAGCTTACCGCATGATGCAGAAGGAAAGCCGCCAGCGCCGCAAGAACATGCGCGAGATCTCAGAGGCGATCCTGCTCAGCGAAGAACTGCGCAAGGCCGCTGCCGCCAGAGAAAACGCCTGACCTCAGCGCCGCCTATCCGGCGCTGGTCGGCGACTTCTCCACTCGCACCGCACATTGCTTATAGTTCGGCTCTCGTGAAATGGGATCGAAGATGTCCTGCGTCACCTGGTTGATGTTCCACTCCGCAAAGTGGAAGGGCACAAACACCTGTCCCGGCGCCACAATCTCCGTCACTCGCAACTCCACTCGCCTCACCCGCCCGCGCGCTGACACCACATCTACCAGTTCATGCGGCCGCAGCATCAGATGTTTCGCGTCCTGCGGGTTCATCTCCAACCAGGCGCGCGGCGAAATCTGCTGCAGAATCGCCACCGCACCCGTCTTCGTCCGCGTGTGCCAGTGCTCCACTGTTCGCCCCGTGTTCAGCACCAGCGGAAAATCCTTCGTCGGCTGCTCCGGAAACGGCTCCCAGTCCACGCAATGAAACTGCGCTTTGCCGTCCTCCGTCTTGAACTTGCCATCCGCATACAATCGCCGCGCCGCACCCGCAGGCTCCGCGCATCCCTCCGGATACGGCCACTGGATGCCGCCATTCTCCTCCAGCGCCGCATAAGTCATGCCGGAGTAGTCGCACAACCGTCCAGCAGACACACGCTTCCACTCCGCAAACGCATCCGCAGGCGTCTCCCATCCTGCGAACAACTCTTCGTAACAGCCCATCTCGCGCGCCAGCCGCAGAAAAATCTCAAAGTCGCTCAGCGCCTCGCCCGGCGGCTGCACCGCTGCATTCACCTTGCTTACCCGGCGCTCGGAGTTGGTGTATGTGCCCTCTTTTTCACCCCAGATGGCCGCAGGCAGCACCAGGTGAGCCAGCTCGGTCGTCGGCGTGGGATGAAATCCATCCTGCACTACCAGAAACTCCAGTTCGCCCAGCGCCTGTTTCAGTACATCGATATTGGGAAAGGACACCAGCGGATTCGTGGCAATAATCCACAGTGCGCGAATCTGCTTCTTCAACACCGCGCTGATGATGTCTGGATACGCCAGCCCACGCTGCGCAGGTATCCGCTCCACAGGAATATCCCACAACCGCGCCAGAGCCGCGCGATCCTCCGCGCTCTCAAATTTGCGATATCCCGGCAAACTTGAGGAGAATCCTGCCTCGCGTGTGCCCATCGCATTGCACTGCCCGGTGATGGAGAACGGCGATCCGCCCACGCGCCCCACGTTACCCGTCAGCAGCGCCAGGTTATTGATCGCATTTACCGTCTCTGTCCCCTTGGAGCTGTGATTCACACCCATTGTCCAGCCGATGAATGCAGCCCGTGCTGTGCCGTAAAGGTGCGCCACACGCTCCAGCTTCTCCACGCTCAGGCCGGTGATTCGGCTCACGTGCACCGGCGTGTACCGTTCGAGAAACGCGCTCAGCTTCTCGAATCCTTTGGTATGCGCCTCGACATAGCTGCGATCGACCAGGCCATCGCGGATGAGAATATGCGCAATGCCATTCAACAGCGCTAGATCGGAGCGCGGCCTCACCGGCAGATACAGGTCTGCCATCATCGCTGTCTTGGTCACGCGCGGATCGGCCACAATCAGCGTCTTGCCAGGATTCACATCCAGATGCTGGCACAGGATAGGATGATTCTCCGCAATATTCGCGCCAATCAGCAGCACCACGTCCGCCGTGCGCAGATCCTCGTATGCGCCCGGCGGTCCATCACTGCCAAACGAGCGCTTGTAGCCCGCCACAGCAGTGGACATGCAAAGTGTCGTGTTGCCGTCATAGTTGGAAGTACCCAGCCCGAGTTGTACCAGCTTGCCCAACGTATAAAACTCTTCGGTCACCAGTTGTCCCGTACTAATGACGCCAACTGCCTGCGGCCCATACTTCCGCGCCACGCGCTGAAACTCACCGGCCATCCGGCGCAATGCCTCATCCCAGCTCACACGATGCATCCCGCCCGCCGCGCGCATCATTGGATAGTGCGCACGATGCTCCGCTTCAATCACGTGATGCTCCGCGAGTCCCTTAGGGCACAACTTGCCAAGGTTCACTGGATGCTCAGGATTCCCGCGCGCCGTGACTGCGCGCCCCTCACGGACGCCCACCAGCATCCCGCAACCCACTGAGCAGTAGCCACAGGTAGTCTTCACCCAGCGGTCAGCCACCTTGCCCGCGGAGATGTGCCCAACCATCGCGTCGCGTGCATACGCATATTTGCGCCGCGCAATATCCAGTCCCAGCCATCGCCGCAGATTCATGCCGCACGCTCCTGCCGCAGGTACGGTGCTGCCATGTTTTTCGGCACTACGCTCACAAAAAACAGATAGCGTCCGAGTATCTCAGCACCTGCGGCAACTACCAGGCACACCGCCGGCGTCCACGCCGCATCGCGCGCAAAAACCAGCGCCAGCACCACTGCCAGTACGCAGCCAAGCCGCATCGCCAGCAGAGGAAACAAGGGATAAAACAACAGCTCTCCCGCGGCGCGCAGCTCGAACACCGGCGATCGCAAAAGCCACGCAACCTTACCCGCCTGCTGCGCAAGCAGCAGTACGCCTGCGCCACACGCTGCGAGCAACAGCGCCATCCGGGTTCCCCCCATGAAGCATGCAGCCAGCAGTGTGCCCGTGAATGCCGCGCTGCCAAAGAACTCAAAGAACGTGTGCGCATTGTTCCATGCCGGCCGAGCCGCAACCTTGTAGAGCCGCGCGCTGGCATACACCGCCACTGCACCAGTGAAAGCGGCAATAAGTCCGCTCGCCGCACTCCAGGTGGACCCCAGCCACAGTAGCCCGGCATAACCCGAGGCTGCTCCTGCAAACAAGGAAAAGAAGAGAACCTCGCGGCTTAACCATGAACGCCGCCACATGCTCAACGCGCGGAAGGCGTAGATCGGGCGTCCCAGATGCAGTGTGGATGCACCCAGTGCACACATCGCAATCAACACCACACCCACTGCCGGCACGCGCGCCACGCTTGTACGCGCAATGGCCTGCGAGGCGGCCATCGAGGTAATTGCGCCGACTGCCATCTGCGTCAGCACCGTCATCCACACCAGCGGCCAGTGCGGATGCTCCAGATGCACCTGGGCCGTATCCACGCGCCCGGTATTCGCTGGTGTATCGTGCCGCAACGTCACCCGTGTTGTGGAAATGCTGTCGTCTGCCGAAGGTAGTCCCGGCGCGTTGGCCTGCTCGCCATACTCCTTGCGCCACTCTGCCACATTCACAATCTCGATGCGGATTGCTTCCTCCGGGCATGCCGCCACACACGCCGGCTCGCGGCCATCCGTCAGCCGCCCATAGCACATATCGCACTTGCCCACTACGCCGCGCTCCGGATTGTACTGCGGCACGCCATACGAGCAGTTCCACGTGCAATACTGGCAGCCGATGCAGCGCTCGGCATTGTGCAGCACAATCCCCGTCAACGAATCCTTGGTGTACGCATTCACCGGACAGCCGCTCATGCATGTCGGCTCCACGCAGTGATTGCAACCCATCGAAAGATACAGCCGCAGTGTATCCGGGTACGTGCCGCCTTCAACCTCACCCACCCGCCGCCACTGAATATGCTCGGGATTGCCGTTCTGCTCATTGCATGCCACCACGCAGCATTTGCAGCCAATGCACTGGCTCATATCCAGATGAAAGCGGTATTGTTCGCCCGGCCCAGGCGTTCTGTCTGGCGTCAGAGCCGTGCGTGAGGGCGCAGCGCAGGCACTCGCCGGTGTCAGCGCAAACAACTCGCCGTGTTCAGTGGCCCGTTCAAGAAGGGGAAGTTGCATAGTCTCTCCACGAAAACATGCAGCACGCGCCCGCGCACCTTGTTGCGCGTGTGCGGCAAATGAATTAGCCGTCTCCGGAAAGTCCATGCTTCCGGGTTCAAGGCTCGTCGTGGAGAAATTGCGATCGGCACAGGCGGGGTGCCGTATGAGGTAAGTACAGTCAGAATAATCAAACCCGCCTCCAGATACAAGCGCGGTAGTCCGGCATCCGCACTGCTTTTTGACGCTTTGCGGCAATTCTTTATAAATTCCCGCTTGAACCTTATGCAGGACCACGTTAGACTGCGTCTGTAGCTTCCCTGTTGGCTGGCGCCTCGAAGCGCCGCTCGCCGCACCAATCTGGTTCGCGGCCCGCAAGCATCCATACAACTCCGCGCCCTGACCGCGCGGCCGCAGCGTCTCATCTGGTCTTCGCACCCGGTGGGCTCTTCGTGCGTTCCGCTTCTCTTCTCGGCGCCTCTCGTCCTCTCTTGCGCCGCACAGGCAGCGTGTACGCGCGGCCCCATGCACGCTTCAACCCAATGGAGAAGAGAAAAGCTATGGCTACGCACAAGGTGGAACAGCTCATCATCGCAACCGTGGGCTTCTTCTGGTGTTTCCTCATGTGGTTTTCTACCGCCGCCTTCAGCCCCAGTATCGCGGCCCACTACCATCTCGGCATCAAGGCTCTGGGGCTGCTCGCCAGCTCCGCCATCTGGATGGCGCCAATTGGCCGCATCCTTGCCGGCTGGGCCGCGGACCGCTTCGGCGCTCCTCGTACCTTTGCCTGCATCCTGGCCGGCTGCGGTCTGATGTCCATCGCCTCGGCCTTTACCACTGACTACAATCTGCTCTTTGCCGAGCGCGTGCTGGTTGCGGTTGCCGGCGTCTCCTTCGTCGTGGGCATCCAGCATGTAGCGCAATGGTTTGACGCCTTCGAAATCGGCACCGCCGAGGGCCTCTATGCTGGCACAGGCAACGCCGGCGCGGGCGTCGGCGCGCTGCTGCTGCCGCGCCTCTTCGCCACCGACTACCACACGGCATTCCTCTGGCTCGGCGTTGTGGCTCTGGTCATCGCCGCCTGGTATCTGCTGCGCGGTCGCGCTGCTCAGTCTGAAGGTCAGCGCGTACTCGTGCGCCGCCAGGCGAACCTGCGCACCACGCTTTTCGTCTGGAGCCGCTATATCGCCATTGCCCTCATGCTCGCCTACGCCATGTCCTTCGGCCTGGAAATTGCGCTCAATGCATGGCTGCCCGGCTACTTCACGCGTGGCTTCCACGAGGCGATTCTCGCTCTCGGCTTCCACGGCGTCGCCGGTCTGCAGATCGCCGCGGGCACCTTCGCTGCTGTCTGTTCCTTTAACGCCTCGCTCTTCCGGCCCTTCTCCGGATTCATGTCCGACCTCTTCCAGCGCAATAACTGGACTCCGCTGCCCTTCATCGCGCGCCGCCTGCCCTATGCACCGCGTCTCCACTGGCTCGGCCTCTCGCTCATGCTCATCGTCCTTGCCATGGGCGGGCTCACTGTCGCCGGACTCGCTGGCTCGCTCAGCCTCTCTGTTACCGCGCTGATGGGCCTGGGGATCTTCGTCTCCTTCGGCACCGGCGGCACCTTCGCGCTGGTCCCATTGCTCTTCCCTGACCGTCCCGGCACCGCCGCCGGCTTCATTGGGGGCGTCTCCACCATCGGCGGCATCATCTATCCACTCATCTTCGCGGGCGGAGCAGACATCCACACCGGCTATGCTCGCGTTGCACTCTTCATGTTCCTGCCCTTCGTTGCCTTCTACTTCTGGGCTGCACGCTACGAGCGCGCGCCGGAAGAGCATGGCTTTGCCGCAGCCGTCTTCGCCGCAGAAGAAGCCTGAACTCTTTCGTACTCGCCGCTTCCACCCACCTTCACAGGAGGTCGTTTATGCACACAGCATCATCCGTGGAACAGACTGCTCCGCAGCCCTGGTACAAATACGGTGTCGGATTTCTCATTCTCGAGATGGCTGCTGCCATCACCGTCAGCATCTACTCGCTCTACATGACGTTTCATGGCATCGGCGGATTTCCCGGCAAGCACTAGCGAATTTGGAACACGCGGGGCCGGCTTCATAAGAGGCCGGCATCGCGCTTCGTCCGTATACCTGCCTGCCTTGCCTGCATCTACCGTCTGCCATCGTATACTCATCAACGATGGTGATGCGCGTTCATGTGCCCGCATTACCGCCCAGGTGAGCCGCCACTATGAATGGACAGCCTATCGTCAACTTCTTCCGTGTGGTCTCGCTGGTGCTGGTTCTGCTCGTTGTCGCGCTGCTCGCCGCCATCGTGACCATGCGCTTCGCCATTCACGGTGCTGAGGTGCAAGTACCCGCCTTCAAGAGCATGACGGTGGCCGAGGCCCGCAGCCAGGCTGCCGGCCTCGGTCTCACGCTCGACGTTGACAATCGTTACTACTCCGCGGATGTGGCGGCCGGGCATATCCTCTCACAGTCACCGGCGCCCGGCACCGTGGTGCGTCGCGAGTGGCAGGTGCGCATCTCTGAGAGCCTGGGGCCGCAAAAGGTGGATGTGCCGAATATGGTTGGCCTCGATGCGCGCGCAGCCGAGTTGCAACTGCGTCGCGCCGGCCTGGAGGTCGGCGCCGTGGATAGCCTGCCTGGCACAACCGCCACCATGGGCACTGTATTGGCCCAGGATCCGCCCGCACATACACAAGGCATTGCCCAACCCAGCGTGAATCTGCTCATCGCCGCGCCATCGGACGATCCTCCCAATGGCTACGTTATGCCTGACATGACAGGCTGGCTGGCTTCCAGCGCGGTGGCTACACTGGCCAAAGTCGGTATCAAGACTGCGCCAATCCATTGGGTGGAGATAGGCGTAGCGCCCATCTCCACTGGCAGCCAGACACCCATACCACCCGTCAAGCCGGGCGCCATTCTCACGCAATCCCCACAGGCCGGCGCACACATCGATCAAAGCACCCGCGTCACGCTCACAGCGGCGCGCTAAGTTCACAAGGGAGACACCATGGGAGTCCAACAGGATCTGGAACAGGTCACATTGCAGGAAACGGAACTGCGCTTGCCCCGGTTCGATGAACAAATCGCCTGGGAATTGGGCACACGCCTGCGCAGCATGGCCATCGAACGCGGCCTCGGTATCGTCATTGATGTGCGCCGCTTCGGCCAGCCGCTCTTTTATACGGCTCTCGCAGTCACCACGCCAGACAACCCCGAGTGGGTGCGCCGCAAGAGTAACGTTGTAGCACGCTACCATCGCAGCTCCTATGGCATGGGCCTCACCTTACAGGTCAAAGGCCAGACGCTCGAGCAGCGTGGCCACGCCACCGCCGACTTCGCCGCACATGGAGGCGCATTTCCAGTGCATGTGGACGGCGCCGGCATCCTCGGTTGCATCACCGTCAGCGGTCTGCCCCAGCGCGCCGATCACGAACTCGTTGTCGAGGCACTCTGCGCCCATCTCGGCAAGGACTACGCCGCTCTCAAACTGGGGCCCGAAGAAAACTGAATTGGCCTCTGGCAAGTAACTTCGTTGAAACGAGAGGCAGATCACCGCACGCGGTGCATCATTCCATCCTGCGACCGGCATCTCGTCACTTCCACGAGCTTGCCGGTTTCTTATGCACCCCCGTCTACAATGCTTTTCATCGCTTGCTCAACTGGAAAATCCGGCGTCTCATAAAACTGCGGAAAGCCGCGCTGGTCTTTGTCCATGGGAGCAATTCCACTCGTATTCAGATACCAGTGCATCAGCTTTTCTTGCAGGCTGTTCTGCAGTGTGGCCACACTGGCCTCGCCAAAGCGATTGTGCAGTTCCTGCGGATCGTCGGCATAGATGTAGAGCTCACTCTGCCCCTGCGGCCGCGCAATCAGCTTTGCCTCTGGCGTACGCACCATCGCCGCGCGTGTAATCGTTTCTGGATGTTCGATCTCTAGATTCTCCTTAGGGAAATACAGCGACGAAGGATCATGGTTGGTATCCTCGAAGCACTGCGGCTCATACAGGTTGTATCCGCCCTCCGCATAAGCGCAGCGTTCGGCATCGCCGCGCGCACCGTGCAACTGCGGCACCAGGCTCCGGGCAAAGTGCGTATGATGTGCGCGCGTTCCCGCCAGTTCCAGGCAGGTTGCCATCACGTCATACAACTCCGTGATCTCGTGGCATACGCCGCCGGGCTTGCCCCCCGGCATGCGTCCGATCACCGGCACATGCGTCAGCGGATCCTCCAGACCGCTGGGCCATTTCTCCACCAGCCCGTAGTCTCCCGCATAGTCTCCGTGGTCCGAAAGAAGAAACAGTGCAGTGTCGCTCACGCGCCCCGTCCGCTCCATCGCCTCCATCAGTTCACCCAGCAACCAATCGCTATAGCTCACCATGTCGTAATAGGATGCGCGCACCTGCCTGAATGTCGACTCGGGCAGACCATCGATCCCATAGGCTTTGCGAATCGCCTCTATGTAGTTCGGTTTGCGCGGCAGGTCTGTCGGCCGCAATCCGGTGATGTCCGCAGCCTTGTGTGTTCCGCGAAAGCCCTCAGGCGCGCCATAGGGGGGATGCGGCGACGTGAGCGGAAGAAAAATGCAATAGGGCCGCTCCGTTTCGCGCCGCTCCAGGATACGGATCGCAGCTTGCACCGAATGGTAGTCGTTGGTCTTGTCGCGTTCATGGCGGGCCTCGCTCAAGAACGTACGCGCATATGACCGCTCCGCTCCTCCGCCACGCTCACCACCACTACCGGCCGGCCCCACCGGCTTGTGATCCAGATAATTCCATTGCGTCACGCTGTCATAAAACGACTGCGCCGCCAGGGCGTCATTCTTGCCAAACCAGAACACGTCATAGCCCGCCCTGCGCAGATAACGAAACAGGTTGGGCTCATCCGGGCGCAGAAAATACGCCAGGCTGCGATGCCCGCGCACGCTCGTCGGCCAACCCGTCAGCAAACTGCACCGCGAAGCGCCGCACACCGGATATTGCACATGGCAATTCGCGAATCGCGTTCCCTGCACCGCCAGCCGGTCCATGTTTGGCGTGTGGCAAACCTCGTTTCCAAAGCAGGACAGCGCATCCGCGCGCAGCTCATCCGGCATGAACAGGATCAGGTTTGGTCGCGCTCCTCCAGATGCGTTCCCTCTCTCTTGCCCTACGCCGGGCTGCGCCTCGGCCCATCCCGGCGCTGCTGCAGAAATCCCCGCCAGCAAGCTTGCGCCTGATCCTCCCAGAAATCCCCGCCGCGTCCATTTGCTGTCCATCAAAATTCACTGCTCCTTTTGCATGGAATCGAATGCAAGCTCCCACTCTACCCGTATCACCGCATTGCGCGAAAGTCTGCGCGATCCTCGTCTGCGCATCGATTCGTGCGGCCAGCCTGATTGATATCCCGCTCCCTGCGCACGCCTCTGGCCTCAACCCGCCTGTTTGGTGACCTGCTCACTCGCTGTTACTCTTTGCCAGCCTTCACCCTTCGCTATGTATCATCCATATGGGACACCATTCCACCGCGCCAACCAGCGCACAAGGATGAACCATGCACAACTTTGCTCATGAAATGCTGCGCGAAATCTACGAGCAGCCAGAGGCCTTGCGCCGTACCCAGGCTCTTTACGTTGAAGGCGACCACTTGAAGCCTAAAGTGGCTACCCTGCTCTCCCGCTGGCCCAACCCTGAGGGCGAAGTCCTCATTGCCGCCAGTGGCTCAAGCCGCCACAGCGGGCTCTATGCGGAGATCCTGCTTGAAGATCTCTGCGGCCTGGCCGTGGACGTCGAGTATGCCAGCGAATACAGTTGCCGCGGCGGCGTGGACCTGCGCCACCCCAGCGTGCTCGTCCTCTCCCAGTCTGGCGAAACCAGCGATACTCTCGCCGCGCTCGATGAGGCGCGCCGCCGCGGACAAAAGACGCTGGCCATCACGAATGTCCCCGCCTCCACCATGGCCACAGAGGCCCACGTCTCCATGCCCCTGGCCGCTGGCAAAGAAAAGGCCATCCCCGCCACCAAGAGCTTTATCTGCCAGCTTGCCGTGCTCTATCTGCTTGGCCTGTATGAGGCTATCCGCCTGGGCCGTATGGATGCCAGCTTGCTCGCTACGCACATCAGCCAACTACAGGCTGTCCCCGAGCATCTGCAGCAGCAACTCGACGGCTGGCGACAGCAGATGAGCGCCCTCGCCCACAAGTATCGCGACGCAGCCACCTTCCTCTTCCTCGGTCGTGGCATCCACTACGCCATCGCCCGTGAAGGTGCGCTCAAGCTCAAGGAGGCTTCGTACGTCCACGCCGAGGGCTACCCCGTCGGCGAACTTAAGCATGGTCCCAACGCTCTGGTCAGCGAGCGCGTGCCTCTCGTCGTGCTGGCCACCGTGGACCACGCACTGGAGGCCTCGGTCCAGCGCTATCAGAAAACCCTGCAACTGCTCGCCGACATGAAAAAGCAGGGTGCGCGCGTCATCGCCATTGCCAATCACGGCGATGCGGAAGTGGCCTCTCTGGTCAGCGACCTCGTCGCCGTCCAGCCGGCATCGGAATACCTACTGCCGCTGCTTGAGGTCGTCCCGCTCCAGTTCTTCGCCTACTTCATGGCCCTGGAGCACGGCGTAGACGTCGATCGTCCTCGCAATCTCTCGAAGGCTGTCGTCGAGTAGCATCGCGCCCGTCATCGCCTTCCCGCCGCTCCATTCCCTCGCGCGGGAAGGTCCTCCATTTTTCTGGCAACCGCTTCCTGCAACTGCCAGAAACTTCTCCCGCACCTCCGCCAGTCCACCTGCAATAGCGCGATAATTGCGCCGGAGAACGGCCATGTCCCAGTACGTCTTTCATTGTCAGGACTGCAACCGGGAGTTCACGCTGGCTCTACATATTGCAGAGGTGGAAAAGGGTGGCGTGGCCTGCCCGCATTGCGGCAGCAAGCAGGTGCAACAACTGGTTAGCTCTTTCTCTGCGGTTACTGCCAGAAAGAGCTGACTCCAGAACCGTTACAGACCAACAGGCGTCTTGACCAACTGGCGACAAGAGCTCCTAGCGTGCGCCCGCCCCTTCAAAGTGCGCCTCAATCTCCTCCAGTGTCTTGCCCTTGGTCTCCGGCAGCAGGAAGACCGCCACCAGGAAGTACAGCGTGGTGAAGCCGCCAAAGAGGAAGAAGATCGCCGAGTAGCCGTACTTGCTCACAAACGGCAGGAAGATGGCCGCCAGCGTGGTCGCGGCCAGTTGGTTCAGCACCAGCGCTACGCTCATGCCGTTGGAGCGGATGCGCGTGGGCATCAGTTCGCTCAAAGCCAGCCACACCACCACGCCCGGACCCATGGCATAGAAGCCCATAAACAGATACAGCCCCAGCGCCACCAGCCAGCCATGCCCCACCTGCGGCACGCGCCCAATCATCGCCTTCTGGATGCGCAGCGGCGCCGTGCGCGCTGCCGCCAGATTAGCAAAGGGATTCTTGAAGAAGGCTTCCACGCTGTTGGCCGGCACGCAGCTGGCACGGTCAATATGAATCGGCGCCGCGCCCGGATCGTCGGAACGCACATAGCTGGTGGCCGCCGTAAAGTCCCCATAGGAATAGATGATGGCCAGCGATGCCCGTCCGCTGTCGATGCCGCCCTCTGCCGTGCCTAGCAGCTTCGCCGCCTCAGCCTGGTCAAAATGGAGCGTCAGCTCCTGCTGCGCATCAACCATCTGTTGCACCGTCGCGCCGCGATCCACCGTGTACCGCTCCGTCTGCAGAAACAGCAGTCCCACCACAATCGTCGACAGCACAACCCCGCCGGTGCCGATGGAGAGCAGAAACTTGCGCCCCTTGTGATCCACCAGCGTCATGCCCACAATCGTCACCAGGAAGTTGACTACGGTAAAGATCACGTAGCCCCAGTGCGCCTGCAGATCGCTCAAACCACTTTGCAGAAGAATGTTGGCGTTGTAGCCGATCACCGAATTCACGCCGGTGGTCTGGTTAAAGAACAGCACGGCACAGGCCAGTAGAAATGGAATGACATACTTGCGCCGCAGCAGCGAATCCTTTGCGCCTCCACTCCGGACCTTGGCGCTCTCCTCGGCGCCGGCTTGCATGGTTGCCGCCATCTCTTCCAGTTCGGCGTTTGCCTGCTCCGCCGTGCGCGAGCGCAGCAGCGCCGTCCGTGCCTGGTCCGTCTGCCCCCGGCGAAAGAGCCAGCGCGGCGACTCGCTCACCAACAGGCTGCCCAGCACAAACAGAACACCCGGCGGCAGTGATACCCAGAAGATGCTGCGCCACGCTCGATCCTTGAAGGCGAACAGCGCCGCGCTGTTCCCCGTCCCCGCCACCGTCTCGACGCGATAACTAAAGTAGATGCCCACCAGCGCGGCAGCCACAATGCCCAGCGTCAGCAGCCATTGGAAGACGCCCGTCCCCTTGCCTCGGTTTTTCGCGCCCAGGCACTCCGCCAGGTAGAGCGGCACCACCACGCCCACCAGCCCGGCGCTGATCCCCTGCAGCAGCCTTCCCAGAAACAGAGGACCGTAGCCATGCGAGAGGGCAATCACCGGAATGCTCACCACAAAGGCCAGTCCACTCAACACCATCAGCCGCTTGCGGCCCATCCAGTCTGCCAACAGTCCGGCAAAAAGGGTCGAAAAGACACTGCCCAGCAGGACCGCCGCCACAATCACAGACAATTCGCCCGGCGTCAGTCCCGAAGTCGCCTCCAGATAGGGCAGCGCGCCTCCAATGATTCCCACGTCGATGCCATAAAGCAGCCCGCCCAACCCGGCGACCAGCACGAGAAAGGTGTTGTAGCGGCGGAGAGCGGAGGGAAGTCCCCCTGAGGAATCGATTGCATTCACTGTAGCCTTTCCTTTCGATTACTTTGTTTTACTATCCTGCACGTCTAGGGTGCACGCATTTTTTTGTCGCTTGTCGCATGTCCACACAAAGCTAACAGGGCCTCTCCACCACGGGCAATCACGCGAACTACACGCTGCCCGTCCTGGAAGGCCATCAACATCGCCGATTTTCCTCGCAATCAAGCACAGCAGTGGCACACTGAATACATGGCCGACCCGCATAAGGCACGTGAGCGCCCCGTCCTGCTGCTCATCGACGACGACCTCGTGAGCCGCGAGGTCACTGCGACCGTGCTGACCATGGGCGGCTACCTGGTACACACCGCCGAAGATGGCGCCGCCGCCCTGCGCCTGCTCGATGCCGGCGCATGTATCCCCGATGCCATTCTGATGGATGCCCAGATGCCCGGCCTCAGCGGTGTTGAACTCATCACCGCGCTGCGCGCCCGCCGCAGGGTTCGCATCCTCGCCATCAGCGGCAGCGATACCTCCGCCGACGTAATTGCCGCTGCGGACGGATTCCTCCTCAAGCCCTTTGACTCGGATGCTGTCGACCATGCCCTGCAGGCTGCATGGCAATTCACCGGCAGCGCTGCCCGCCAGGCCAGCCCCCCTGCCGAGTACCCGGTTCTAAGCCAGGCTGTGCTGGGACAGCTCCGCCAAATGATGCCCGAGCGTGGAGTGCGGCAGATCTTTGCCGCTCTCGTCGAGGACCTCGACAAACGCATCGCCGCGCTGGAAAACGCTATCGCCGGCGCCGACCTCCCGGAAATTCGCCGCATCGGCCACGCCATCAAGGGCGGCTGCTCCATGGGCGGAGCCATGCAGGCCTCCCACATCGGCAGCTTGCTTGAGGCATTACCAGAGTCAGGGGAGGGTAATCAGTTAGATAACAGCACTGCCCTGCTTGCCGATTTGCGCGCCGCCGCCGCCGCTCTCCGGCGTATGCTGGAAGCGGAGTTGCCTGCCTGATGCACGCAGGCCCACGGAGGCGCGCACTCACATGGAACGGTCCATTCGCATCGTAATCGCGGACGATCACCCCGTTGTCCGTATCGGCGTAAGCAATATGCTGAACGAACAGCAGGGCTTGGAAGTCGTCGGCGAGGCATCCGATGGCGATGAGGCCATCACCCAGACCCTCGAACTGACGCCCGATATCCTGCTCCTCGACTTGCAGATGCCCCGTCTGCCCGGCCTGGAGGCTATGCGCGCCATCATGAACGGCGCCGCTGCGGTCAAAATCCTGCTGCTCACCTCCACCATCACCACCCAGCAGATCATCGAGGCGCTGCACATCGGCGCACGCGGCATTGTGCTCAAAGACGCCCTCGCCGACCACCTGCAAACTGCCATCCGCACGGTAGCCGCCGGGGACTACTGGATCGGCGGCAAGCGCGTCGTCAATCTCGTCTCTGCCTTGCACGACCTGATGCAGCAGGCCGCCACACCCCAGCGCAAGACCTACGGCCTCACCCCGCGCGAGCTGGAAGTCGTCGGCTGCATCGTCGAGGGCTGCAGCAACCGCGACATCGCCAAGCAGTTCTCGCTCAGCGAAGAAACCGTCAAGCGCCATCTTTCGAATATCTTTGATAAAACCGGCGTCTCCACGCGGCTTGAACTGGCCCTCTTCGCCATCGCGCACCATCTCGTTGAGCCGCAATAGGTTCGTCTTATCCCGAACCCCTTTTCTCACAAAAGCCCGGCACTCCGCCGGGCTCTTGTCTTCTGCGATCCAACTTCCGATCTGCTTGTACGCAAGGATCATCCGTACGCACAGCGCTCATCCACGTGTAAGACGATGCATCTCCGGTCGCCGTCCCGCCGTGATGCACTGCGTGCGTTCCCGCTCCCGTTGCCAGGCCTCTGCGCGCCAGTCCCGCGAGGCATAGCGCGGCTCTCCTGCCGGCAGAGACACCGGTTCCACACGCGGCCTGGCTGGCATGTTGACCAGTTGCGCCGTCACGCGTTGCGGCGCCAGTTCAGGCCTTTCAATCAATCGCGCTGATGACTCAAACTCCATATCCGTTGCGCTGTTGGTCAGGCTTGTGTCGGTTGTCGCCGGCGTCTCTTCCTGCGCCTCGTCCATAGTGGCGGTCTGCGGCCGCACGGCAATCGTCCGGGCCATGAAGTCGTCCACCAGCTTGTGCAGGCAGGTTTGCCCGCACAGGTGCTTCATGCCCGGACGCTGCCGGTTGCACGTGCTCCAACCGCTCACGCGCAGTTCCGCACCCTGTTCGTAAGCCACAAACCAGTGATTGGTCTGCCGCTTCTCCGTCCCGCAGATGTCGCACGAGATTGCTTGCCGGATCACCGTCTCTCTCTCCCGCCCGCCGCCACTCTGCGCGGCTCGCCCCCGCTCCGCACCACAGACCATCCGCTCCACCCGGCATCCTCCGCCGCACCGGAACCTGGTCCTCTGTACGTCCGAAAGCTCTCACTCCATTCATCGAGCGCGCCGCAAAATAAGTGAGGACAGCCTGAGAGAAAACCTGAACTGTCTCGATTCAGTACACCCGCATACCTGCTCTGCCCAAAAACGGAGATCGTCTCACCGTTTGACTCCCATCGGAATGCGCGATGGCGGGTTAAGTTTACCTCCAGCGCATTCTCCCGGCGTAACTCCGCTTCCGTCCGATCAACAGAAACTGCAAAACTTATCGCATTTTTATCCGCTTTTCACACGATCCAGACAGAGAGGCATCTATTTAAGCTATTAATAATATTGATCTTAATTGAGATAGAACCCCGCAAGAAGGCTCCTCATCCCCGGCGCGTACCGGAGAACGGCATTTTTCATGCCGCCCCATGCTAGCATGCAAACAGCACATCGCGATACAGCTTCATTCTCACCGTAAATACAACCCATTCAGGAGGCATGACCGATGATTCGCAATGCGAACATACGCCGAAGCCTTGCCATGATATTTCTCATGGCAATCTTTGCTGCGTTCAGTGCCGTGCAGACGGCTGCGCAGACGGCCGGCGCCGGCACCATTACCGGAACCGTTACCGACATTAACAAGGCTGTGATTCCCGGTGCCAGCGTGACCGTCACCAACGTGGACACGGGCATCGCGCATGCCTACCCCAGCAACGCATCCGGCCTCTACACCGCACCGTTCCTGCGCCCCGGCCACTACGCTGTGCAGGTCGCAGCCAACGGCTTCGCGGCCGCCCGGCGCGAGAACATCGTTCTCAACGTCGGCCAGACCCTCGAAGTGGACATGGCCCTCCAGCCGGCCTCGGTCACCACCCAGGTCACCGTCAACGGCGAGACGCCCATCCTGGACACCCAGAAGACCGAAGCCTCCCAGGTTATCGATCAGAAGATCATCTCCAACCTGCCCGTCAACGGCCGCCGCTGGGACGACTTTGTGCTCATGACTCCGAACGTTGCCCCTGATGGCGACACCGGCCTCATCTCCTACCGCGGCGTCTCCGGCATCTACAACAGCAACGAAGTCGACGGCCTCAACAACAACCAGGCCTTCTTCTCCGAGGCGCGTGGCCGTTCCATCGGCGCCCCCTACGTCTACAGCCAGGATTCGATCCAGGAGTTCCAGTCTGAAGCCGCTGCCTACAGCGCGGAGTTCGGCCAGGCCGCCGGTGGCCAGATCAATGCCATCACCCGCTCCGGCTCCAACACCCTGCACGGCGACCTCTTCTACTACCTCCGCTATCCCTCGCTGAACGCCCTCGATCCGCTGGCCAAGCGCAGCGGCATCTTTACCCAGCCCGTGCACCAGCAGCAGCAGTTCGGCGGCAGCGTCGGCGGTCCGTTCATCCACGACAAGCTCTTCTACTTCCTCACTTACGACGGCTTCCGCAAGGTCAACCCCATCCTCTATACCTCCTCCATCAGCGCTCCCACGCTGGAGACCTACGCCACGGCAGCCAACTGCCCCGCCGGCGTCTCGCTGACCCAGTGCCAGAACGCCGTCAACTACCTGTTGAGCCTGCAGGGCGCCTCTCCCCGCAATATCAAGCAGGACATCTTCTTCCCCAAGCTTGACTACCAGCTCAACGAGAAGAACCACATCACCACCAGCTTCAACTGGCAGAACTTTAACGAGCCCAACGGCTACAACACTTCCATCTCCAGCAACAACGGCTCGGTCACGCAGAACGGTACAGCCAACTTCCATGAACGCTTCTTCACGCTGAACTGGACCACCGTGCTGACGCCGTCGCTGGTCAATGAAGCTCGCTTCCAGTGGTCCCGCGACCTGGAAACGGCCTCCACCAACTCCCCCGGTCCGGGCGTCAGCATCATTGGCCTCTCCGGATACGGCGAGACCAGCGCTCTGCCGCGCGCCGCGTTTCCTGACGAACACCGTCTGGAGTTTGGAGACATCGTCTCCGTCAATTTTGGCCGCCACTCGCTGCGCACCGGCGCCGACCTCAACTTCATCCACGAAGTGCTGATCAACCTCTTCCAGGGCGACGGTGGCTACACCTATCGCGGTTCCACCGCGCTACAGGCCTTCCAGAACTGGGTGCAGGACGTCTACAGCCTTAACGGCGGCCAGCACTACGCCAACTTCACCCAGGTCAACGACCCCATCACCGGCGTTGGCAAGGACGATTTCTGGAACCCCGACCTCTCCGGCTTTGTGCAGGACTCCTGGCGCCTTCGTCCGCACCTGCTGCTCACCGGCGGCCTGCGCTACGACATCCAGTTGGTGCCCCAGCCTCCCAAGCCCAACCAGACCAGCACGCTGGCCAGCTACTACACCAGCACCATCAACATCGATAAGCACGAGTTCCAGCCCCGTCTGGGCTTCTCCTGGCAGGCGACGCCTACCACTGTGCTGCACGGCGGCTACGGCCTCTTCTACGGCCTCACCTCCAACTCCACCTACTACACCATGCGCGTCGAAAACGGCGTCTATCAGCAGCAGTACAACGCTGTCCCCGGCAAGCAGTCCTGGGCTCCCGTGGCGCCCAACGTGCTCTTCCTGCCGCCCGGCCCCGCGCTTGCTGCGCCCTTCGCCGGAGCCGCCATCCCCAAGGTCGTCAACACCGGCGCCACGCTCGTGCCGCTGGCCTTCCGCGGTCTCGACCCGCACTTCGTCAACCCCTATTCGCACTCGGCTGACCTGACGCTGGAGCAGCAGATTCCCGGCGGTATGACAGGCTCCATCGCCTGGGTCGCCAACCGTGCCCTGCGCCTGCCTGTCTTTATTGATGTCAATGTCGCGCCGGCCACCACCACCAAGACCTACGCCATCATCAACAAGGCGGGCACCCAGACCGGCACCGTCACCCTGCCCTACTACACCTCGCGCCTCACCAACTCCGATGCCAGCATCCTCGCAGGCTTCAGTGACGTGAACTCGTGGTACAACTCGATGGTCGTCACCCTCAAGAAGCCCTTTGCCAACGGCATCGAGCTCATCGCCAACTACACCTGGGCCCACGCCACCGATGGCGGTCAGGTCTCCGGTGTCAACGGCACCTTCAACGGTACCGACACACCGCTCGATCCCTTCCACCGCAAGGCAGAGTACGCTCGCTCCGATCTGGATATGCGCGGACGCTTCGTGGCCACCGTGGTCTACGCGCCCCAGCTCTCCTTCATCCAGCAGCCCACTCTGCGCTACCTGGCCAACGGCTGGCAGTTCTCCGGCACGGCCACGGAACAGACCGGCTTCCCCGTCACCGCCACCATGTCCAACTACCCCACCAGCCCCATCGGGGACGGCGGCCTGACGGGCGCTGAAGTCAGCCTCTTTAACTCCGGCACCTCTGGCCGCGCCCCGCAGGTCAGCCGCAATGCCTTCCCCGGCCCCGGCCTGCACGACATCGACTTCCGCGTGTCGCGCAACTTCAGCCTGGTACACGACATGAGCATGCAGGTCTTTGCTGAGGCCTTCAATCTGCTCAACCAGACCAACATCTTCTCCGTGAACTCCACCGCCTTCTCCTGGGTTGCCAGCAAGGCGGCAATCCCCGGCGGCGGCGCCTGCGGCCAGGGCGATGGCTGCATCATCCCCTACACCTCGCAGGCCTTCCAGGCGCCGACCTCCACCAGCAGTACCCTGTGGGGACCGCGTCAGTTGCAGGTCTCGGCCAAGCTGTTCTTCTAAACCAGAGCAGCACAGGCAACACCCGCGCGGCGGCTTCGGCTGCCGCGCTTTTTTCATGCCCTAAGATGGAAGGGAATCAACTCTTCTGCATCTCCTCGCGAGCAGCGCTCCGCGGATGCGGCAGAAGATGGGAGCAGAATCATCCATGTCCTCCGGGATTGACCAGTTGGTTTCCATTGACGTCATTCGCGCAGCCGCGCAACGCATCGCCCCGCTCGCCATCCGTACCCCGCTGCTCCGTGCACCCTTCCCCGGCCTGGCAGATCACGGCTCAGGGCGCGAAATCTGGCTCAAGGCCGAGAGCCTGCAACCCGTCGGCGCCTTCAAGCAGCGCGGCGCTTCCAATAAAATTCTCCAGCTCACCCCCGACGAGATTCGCCGCGGCGTCATCACCTACTCCAGCGGCAACCACGCCCAGGCTGTGGCCTATGCTGCGCGCGCTGTGGGAGCAAAAGCCGTCATCGTCATGCCCGGCAACGCCCCGGCCATCAAGCGCGCGGCAACCCTGGCCCTCGGCGCGGAAGTTGTCGATGTAGGCGTCGCCTCCAGCGAGCGCCTGGCCAAGGCAGAAGAACTGGTACGAGCCCACGGCTACGTCGTCATTCCGCCCTACGATGACGAGCAGATCATCGCCGGCCAGGCCACCTGTGGACTCGAAATTGTGCAGGACCTGCCTGATGTGGACCTGGTGCTCTCGCCCGTCTCCGGCGGCGGCCTGCTCAGCGGCGTAGCCGCAGCCGTCAAGCAGCTCCGTCCCCAGGCCAAAGTCATCGGCGTCGAGCCTGAACTGGCTGCGGACACCCGCGAGAGCTTCCGCAGCGGCAAGATCGTCACCTGGCCGGCCGAGATGACCAGCCGCACCATCGCCGACGGCCTGCGCACGCAAAACGTGGGAGAACGCAACTTCGCCCACATCCGCGCCTTCGTGGATGACATTGTCACCGTCTCTGAGGCGGAGATACGCGCCGCCATGCGCGCCATCGTCGCCACCACCCGCCTGGTGCCCGAGCCCAGCGGAGCCGTCACCACCGCCGCGCTGCTCTTCCATGCCGCCGAGTTACCCGCATACCGCAAGGCCGCGGCCATCGTCAGCGGCGGCAACGTCGATCCCGTGCTGCTCGCCCAGGTGCTCACCGAAACTGCCAGCTAGCGTCGTTCAGAGGTATCATGCACACGGCCAGGAGACACGGGATGAGACATGCTCGAAAGCTTTCACTGTGGGGGCTGACTCTGGGCCTCGCGCTTGCCTGCTGCGGTTTGACCGCCGCGGCCGAGAAAAAGCCGCAGCCGCCCGCTCCGCCCAAGGCTGGCCCGCGCGCCACGCCGCTGCGCATCACCTGGCTCTACATTCAGCCTGACACCGGCTCGCAAAAGGTCTCCAAGGTGCAGATCGGTCGCGAGATGGTCATCGTTCAGAAGAGCGGTCCCTGGCTTCAGGTCTACGCAAATACTGACATTCAGGAGTCGCCCGACAAGGATGCCCCGCTCATCGGGCAGGACGACACCCCCACGCCCATCTCCGGTTGGATGCAGGCCAGGGGCATCGTTACCGACAGCACGCCGAATGCGGATCAGATCCTGATGGGCGCCGCCGCCAATGAGGAGGCCCTGGCCGCTGACCCCCACGGCCCCGCCAACGCCGCGCAAAGCGCCCGCCTGCTCTATCAGCGGCTGGCCGACATGTTTCCCAACTCCCCGCTCGCGCCCCAGGCCGCGTGGCGCTCCGCCGATATCCGCTGGCAGTTGCAAAAGGCCGATCTCTCCACCCTCGGCTCCTCGCGCGAACGCGATCCCTTTCTCCGCGAGCAGATGGACGAAGACGCTCTGCGCAAAGTCGTCAAGCGCTATCCCGGCACGCGCTGGGCCGCGCTGGCCGCCTTTGACCTGATTGACAACAAGCTCTGCGGCGACTGGCAGGGAAGCCCAAAATGCCCCGCCAAAGAGTCTGAATACTACGAGAAATACGCGGACCAGTACCCCGACGGCCCCCGCACCGCACAGGCCCTTTACCTCGCCGCCTATCGTCAGGCAGTGCTTAAAGATATGTTCGCCGCCACTGGCGATAAGGGCAAAAGCGAGGATGCCCATAACCGCGCCCGCGCGCTTGCAGACAGGCTCAAAGCGCATTTTCCGGACACAGACTACGCCCTGCGCGCTCAGATGCTGGTCTTCAAGCTCGATCAGAACATTCCTGTCTACGGAATCGATCTGAACTGAAGAATTGAGCCGCCGCCGTACACACATGTAGAGTTCTGAAGAGATTCCATCCTGGGCCGGAGGCTGCGTGAACGTATATTTTCTGTCTGTCCTGCTGGGCATTGTGGAAGGGCTCACCGAGTTCCTGCCGGTCAGTTCCACCGCGCACCTGCGCATCGCAGAAGCCCTGATGAAGATCCACCTTGACGGCGCGGCCTGCTCCACCAGCGGTGCGGCCTGCCTGCAGGACGTGGCTTACTGGAAGATGTACACCATCGTCATCCAGTTGGGCGCGATCGTCGCCCTCTGCATGCTCTTCCTGGGCCGCATCGTGGACTTCCTGCGCACCTTCCCCCGCGGCGAGGGGGGTGACCGCACCTGGCTCACACATCCTCTCTCGCTCACCTTCATCGCCTTTGCCTGCACCTCTGGCCCCGCGCTGCTGCTGCGCAAGTGGAGTGACAAGAACCTGGGCAGCATCACCGCCATGGCATTGGCTCTGGTCATCGGCGGCATCGTTATGTGGGCCGTCGATGCCTGGGCCAGCCGCCAGGAGCCGGTCACCATCCATGTGGAAGAGATGAGCCTGCCCCAGGCCGTCTGGGTTGGCCTTTGCCAGACCCTTTCCGCTGTCTTCCCCGGCGTTTCGCGCTCCATGTCCACCATCGCGGCCGGGCAGTTGGCCGGGCTGGATCGCCCCTCTGCCCTCGAATTCAGTTTTCTCCTCTCCATTCCCACCATGATCGCCGCCACCTGTTGGGATCTGGCCAAAGAAGTCCTGCATCGCCACGCCGATGCCGCCGCGCAGGTCGTAATGACCCCGCAGCGCTGGGGCGTGCTGCTCGTCGGCGCCATCGTCTCCTTCATCGTGGCCTTTGGCGTGGTGGAGTGGTTCCTCTACTGGGTCCGCAAGCGCGGCTTCACCATCTTTGCCATCTACCGCATCCTCCTCGGTGGCGCTCTCCTGCTGTGGGGCGCCCGTATCCTGGGCTCCTGAGGACACACTGTTGTAGAAAAACGGCTTCGCGGCGGGGGTGGACAGCAAGGTTCCCCCCGCTTCGTTTTGCGCCGGATCGACTCCCCCGGGCGGGATAATAAAAGCTGCTCTGGAAGCAACCCGTCCGCCGCGCCGGCGTTTCCGCAGCCCCCGCGGCCGGCGGCAACGATCCGGGACGCCTTGCCATGAAGCCAACACGCCTGGTCCTATCGCCGACGCGCAACAGCCACCTCAATGTCTTCCTCGGGCTGCTGCTCATGCTGGTAGCGCTGTTGCTGCTGCTGGCCCTGGCCACCTATCACGCCGCTGACCCCTCGTTGAATACCGCCGTCGATCCCACCATGCCCCGCGTGGTGCACAACTGGTTCGGCATCTTTGGCTCTTACCTGAGCGATTTGCTGCTTCAGGTGCTGGGTATCGCCGCCTTCCTCATGCCCTTTTGGCTGGGCAGCATCGGCTGGACGTGGATGCGCTCGCGCCCCAGCGGCTCCCCGCTGGTGCGCTCTCTGGGCGCCATCCTCACCATCGTCTTCGTCCCCGCCGTGCTCGGGCTTCTGCCCTGGCACTGGAAGTGGCTCCAGGCTGTGCCCATCGAGGGCGTCATGGGCCGCCTTATCTCCGGCATGCTGGTCGGCTACTTCAACGTGCAGGGCGCCTGGGTCGTAGCCATCGCGCTGGCCTGCGCCGGCATCTACTTCGGCTTTGCACTCAGCTTCACGTCCATGTGGGAGTTCGCCGAGTACCGCTGGATCCACGCCCTCTCGCTCCGCGACCGCTGGCATAACTGGCGCGAAGAGCGCGCGGAACGCCGCGAACAGCGCGAGCTTGAACGGCGCATGCGCGACCGCGCGGCCGACGAACCGGATCTCGTGGGCCGTACCCCGGTGCTCGCCGTCGAAGAGCCCAACAGCCGCTGGGGCGGCCTGCTGAACCGCCGCCGCCGCGACCGCCAGCGCAGCCTCATGAATGAGATTCCCGCCTACAAGCGCATGGCTGCGCAACCCGCCGGCGAGCGTGAGATCCCCGTCACCCAGGAGCGCCGCTCAAGCATCTGGGAGCGTACCGGCCCCGAGCCGGTCCCGTCCGCGGACTTCCCCGCGCCGTCTCCCATTGCCGCGGAACCCGCCGCGCCCGTGCAGCCCATCGCCATGCGTCCCTCCGAGCCGCGCGCCGTGCCCACCCGCGCCGCTGCCCCCGCTCCGCCTCCCGCGCCCGCAGACGACGATATCGCCATCCACGAGCGCGCCGATGCTGAGATTCGTACTGCCACCGTCGCGCCCAAGAGTGTCAGCGGCTTCAAGCTGCCCCCCAGCACCCTGCTGAATGAGGGCGAAGGCCCCCAGGCCGTTCGCGAAGAACAGCTCCGCGATGAGGCCAAGGTCCTCGTGGAAAAGTGCGCCGAGTTCGATGTCCGCGGCCAGGTCGTCCAGATCAATCCCGGCCCCATGGTCACCACCTACGAGTTCAAGCCCGAGGCCGGCGTCAAATACTCGCGTGTCACCGGACTGGCCGATGACCTCTGCCTGGCCATGCGCGCCGAGAGCATCCTCATCGAGCGCATGGCCGGCAAGAGCACCGTCGGCATCCAGGTGCCCAATCACGAACGCGAAACCATCCACCTGCGCGACATCATCGAGAGCGAGACCTTCGCCAAGGCCAAGTCCCGTCTCACCCTGGCCATGGGCAAAGACATCAATGGCCGCATCGTCACCGCCGATCTGGCCTCCATGCCCCACGTGCTCATCGCCGGCTCCACCGGCTCCGGCAAATCGGTGGCCATCAATGCCATGATCATGAGCCTGCTCTATCGCACCACCCCGGCGCAGGTGCGGCTCATCCTGGTCGATCCCAAACGCGTGGAGCTGGGCATGTACGAGGGCATCCCTCACCTCTTCACGCCCATCATCACCGAGCCCAAGGCCGCGGCTAACGCGCTGCGCAACGCCGTCCGCGAGATGGAGCGCCGCCTCAAGCTGCTGGCCAGCCGCAGCGTGCGCAACATTGACCAGTACAACAAACTGTTTGAGGGTTCCATGCCCTCGCTCTTTGCAGACGGCGATCCCGAGGAGCCGCTCCCCTACATCGTCATCATCATCGACGAGCTGGCCGATCTCATGATGCTCGACCGTGCCAACGTGGAAGAGTCCATCACCCGCCTGGCGCAGATGGCCCGCGCCGTCGGCATCCACCTCGTGCTCGCCACCCAGCGCCCCAGCGTCGACGTCATCACCGGCCTCATCAAGGCCAACGTGCCCACCCGCATCAGCTTCCGCCTGGCCACCAAGGTGGACTCGCGCACCATCCTCGACACCAACGGCGCCGAAGCGCTCCTCGGCCGCGGCGATATGCTCTTCCTGCCGCCCGGTACCAGCCGCCTCATGCGCCTGCACGCACCCTACGTCAGTGAGAAGGAGACCGCCTCCGTGGTTGGTTTCTGGAAGGCACAGGGCACCGCCGAGTACGTCGAAGGCTTCCTCGAGTCCCCGCGCGACGAGCAGGGCAACCCCGAAGGCTCCTCGGCCGACTCCGACGACAACGATCCCCTCTTTGACGATGCGGTTCGCCTCGTCTTCGAGTTCGGCAAAGCCTCCACCTCGCTGCTGCAGCGCCGCCTGCGTGTCGGCTACGGCCGCGCCGCCCACCTCATTGACATGATGGAGCGCGACGGCCTGGTCGGCCCTGCCGACGGCTCACGCCCGCGCGAACTGCTCAAGTCCCCCGGCTGGCTCCACGAGGTTGCCGTCAGCGACGAATAGATCGATTCCGGAGAGTCTGGCCTACGCCTGCTGCCCGGCAAGTCGCCAGGAGTCCAGCCGGACCAGCTCTCCTCCATCGCCGCGCAATACAAACGCCAGATCAAGCTCCGCAGCCGTTGATCTCAGGGGCACCTCAAGCTCGGCATAGTGGTTCCAGTCTCCTGTGGATGGAATCGCAGCATGACCCAGCAGCTTCCCGCTGGCGTTCGTTTCGCGAATCTCCACTTTTCCCTTCCCCCCTCCACCATTCGAGTAGCGCACAAGAAGCTTCGCGCGCACGGGCACATTCCGCACCTTCGGATAGACCAGAAGGCTCCGGTCCGTCAGGCCGCGCACTTCAAACCCGCCGCCCCTGCGCTCCTTCACCTCCCCGCCCTCGATCCGGAAAAAATCCTCTGCCTGGATAGGGCCGGCTGCCGCATCGTACTGTCCCACACCCAGGCTGCTGATCAGGATCGGCGCCATCTCCCCGTTGTCGCGATAGTGCAGATAAGACAGGATGGAGTTCCGGAAGTAGGGCGTGCTCCCCTTCTGGCTTCGATCGTTGCAGGCAAAATACCACTGCCCGTGCAACTGAAAGAAAGAACCATGCCGGTCGCGATAGATGTTTGTGGTCTGAAAATCGGCGGCGGTCGTCTCCGGCGTCACAATCGATCCCTTGTACGTGTACGGACCGTATGGGTTGTCGGCCATCGCGTAGAAGCAGCCCCAGGACAGGTAGTAGATGCCATTCCGCTTGTGCAGAAATGGCTTGTCGTCCGTCTTGCCCTCGCCATAGGGGCCGGCCTTGTGATCCAGCTTGATCAGGCGCGGTGCTTCCGCCAGTGAGATCATGTCGTCGTTCAGACGGGCAATGTAGTAGTCCCATGTGCCGAAGACAATGTAGTTTGAGCCGTCATCGTCCATCAGAATGCCGGGATCCCGTTCCTCTACCGGCGTGAGTCCCTCGGCGATCAGCGGCTTGCCCAGAGGATCATGCCACGGACCGGCAGGTGTAGGCCCTTCGACAACCCCTATCTGCTTCGGGCCGGCGGAAAAATAAAAATAGTACTTCCCCGCGCGCGTGGCTGCGTCCGTCGCCCAGCATTCGGTGAAGGGGCTGCGCAGAAACGTCTGTTGCGGCTCAAGGATGCTTACCTGTTCCCAATGCACCAGGTCATCACTGTGCCATACCCACCAGTTGTCCATGCGAAAGTGGGTGCTCTGCGGCGAATAATCGTGCGTCGCATACAGATAGACGCGACCATCAAACACTCGCACCTGAGGATCGCAAAGGCCACGGCCGGGCACAAACGGATTGCCCCTGACCGCTCGCTGGCGATCCGTCTCTTGCGGCAGCGCTGACCACCCCTGCCGCTGTGCACATACGCCAAGGGCAGTTGCCAGCCCGCCCTTCACAAAGTCTCTGCGTGGAAATGCGCTCATCGATGCGGACCTCGTCGTCATCGTCCATCTTAAGCACACTGCGCACTTGTTCCAACCAGAAAAATTCACTGGAGAAACATATTCTCGGACGGAAACAAGCTCCAGCGAGGCTCACGATCCAACCTGCACTACGGCTCTGCTATGATGTTGCGGCGAAAAAGCCTGCGACAGATTGTGCCGCGATTTGCAAACGGCATGGAATGCAGCATGAGCTGACCTTATTTTGGAGGAATCATGATATCGATAGCGCGTCTCTGCGCCGCCGCCGTACTACTGCTGGAAGCGGCATCCCCGTCCATGGCGCACAGCCAGCCCTCTACGCCCCCCCAGCAGCTTACGCAGGCCGTCATCTCCCAGCATGAAGCCAATGTTCTCAACGCGCTCGATCTCAGCCGTCCCAGCCTGGCCGCCGTAGCCACCGCCTGGCGTCAGCACGACACCGCCTCTGCCGTTCACGCCCTCGCCAGCTACCTGCGCACCCGCGGTTCCGTTCAATGGGGACCGGCCACCGATCCCAGCGCTCCCCTTGTCTTCACGGAGCACGAGCGCTCCCTGGCCAACCAGGCCCTTGAAGGCCGCTTGCAGGGCGGCCAGACGCCCTACTTCTACACCTTCCCCAACGCCAACATCGACTGGCACTACAACGCCACCCTCCACATGCCCGGCGTCGCTCCGGACAACGAGTGGCAATGGCAGTTGAACCGGATGGGCATCTGGAACGACCTCGGCCTCGCCTACAAGGTCACGCACGATGAGCGCTACGCCCGCGCCTTTGACCACGAGATGATCTCCTGGATCGCCCAGTGTCCCGTGCCCGAGCACGCCGACAATGATCCCGGCTCCGCCTGGCGCACCATCGAGGCGGGCATCCGCATGGGCGGCTCCTGGCCCCAGGCCTTCTACGCCTTCCGCGCCTCGCCCAGCGTCAGCGATACCGATCTTGTGCTGTTCGTCGGCGCCTTCCTCGATCATGGCCGCTACCTGATGCGCAATCACACGCACCTCAACTGGCTCACCATGGAGATGAGCGGCCTCTACGCCGTCGGCGCGCTCTTCCCCGAGTTCAAGCAGGCCGCATCCTGGCGCAATCTCGGCGCCAATACTCTCGCCGAACAGGCTCGCGAACAATTCCTGCCCGACGGAGCGCAGGTCGAGCTCTCCACCGAATACATCAACGTCGCCCTCGGCAACATCCTCAAGATTCCCGAAATCGCGCGCTGGACCGGCCGCACGGCAGAGTTGCCCGCCGGCTACACCATCCCTCTGGAAAAGGGCTACCAGTACCAGCTCAGCATCATGGCCCCTGACCGCTACAACCCCAAGTACAACAATGGCCTGCCCCAGTACCTGCCCCGCGTCTTCCAGATGGCCGTTGAAAACTTCCCCAATCGCGAAGACTTCGAGTGGGTCGTCAGCGACGGCGCGCAGGGCCATCCCCCCGCCTTCACCTCGGCCTATCTCAACCGCGCCGGCGAGGCCGCCATGCGCACCGGCTGGGGCCGCGATGCCAACTACGTCGGCTTCCGCCTCGGCCCGCTGGGCATGGGCCATCAGCACCAGTCCAAGCTCGATGTGGTGATGTGGGCCTACGGCCGCCCCATCGTCTTCAACACCGGCGGCGGCAGCTACGAGCACAGCAAGTGGCGCGACTACGCCACCTCATCGTTTGGCGCAAGCTGCATGAGCATCGACGGCCTGGGACAGAATCGCCCTACGCGCTCCAGCGATCCCTGGCACGATCCTGACCTCATCAGTCAGGGCCCCATCGACGCCCACTGGCAAACCAGCAGCGTCTTCGACTTTGCCTCTGGCGAGTACAACGAGGGCTACGGACCACAGCGCCTGCGCCCCGCCTCGCTCCAGCGCGACGTCCTCTTCCTCAAACCCAATATCGTGGTCATTGCCGACCGCGTGCACCCCAGCGACACTCAGCCGCACACCTACGAGGATCGCTGGCAGCTCCAGACGACGCACTGGCAAATTGATGCGGCCACACACGCGCTGGAGACCGACGACGAAGGTCTGCCCAACATGATCGTCGTGCCGCTGCTGAGCAAAGATCTGAACGTCCGCGCCGTCACCGCCCAGCAGACGCCGGAACTGCTCGGCTGGGATGTACGCAAGGACATGGACCCGCAGAACGTCCCCTCCACCACGCTGCTCCATACCCTCAAGGCATCGGGACCGCAGCTCATGCTCACCCTTTTCCTGCCGCTCAAGCCCGGTGAGTTTAGCCCCGTCACCCGCGTTACGCCCGGCGCAGATGGTCGCTCGGCCACTGTCACCTTCAGCGATGGGCGCACCTTCCTCATCGCCGCTCCAGGTGAACGCGGCGTCACCGTCAAGGAGACTTTGGCAAGCGGCAAGCCGGGCCGCTCCGTCCAGGCCGGGCTCGAGTAAACAGCAGCACCGGTCAATCATCGAACGCGAGGCTGCTTCGTTTGATGGAGCAGCCTCGCTCTTTTCCGGCGCATGCTGATGCTGTTCAAAACCAGAACCACATGCAGGAGGAAAGATGATGTCGATTGCATTCAGATGCGCGGTTGCGGGAATCTTCCTGGGAGCAGTTAGTCCGCTGATGGCGCAAAGCCCGCAAAGCGCTGTGCCGCCGCAGCAACTGACGCCGGCGCAGATCCGCCAGCATGAAGCCGATGTTCTCGATGCGCTTGATCTGAGCCGTCCTGCTCTGGCCCAGGTGGCTGTGGCATGGAAGCGCAAGGATGAGGTCGCAGCCGTCAAGGCGCTGGCTGCCTATCTGCGCGCGCGCCAGTCGGTGCAGTGGGGCCCGGCCACCGATTCCAGCCAGTCTCTGACGTTGTCGCCGCGCGAAAAACAGGTTGCCGATGAAGCGGTGGAAGGCAGGCTCGCTGGAGGAGGAAATCCCTACACACATCAATTCCCCAGGGGCGCAATGGACTGGCACTATAACGCCACCTATCACACCCCGGGAATGGCGCCGGACGATGAGTGGCAATGGCAGATGAATCGCATGTCGTTTTGGTACGACCTGGGCAATGTCTACCGCGCAACGGGCAACGAGCGCTACGCCGATGCGTTTGTACACGAAATGCGCTCCTGGGTGGCGCAATGCCCCGTGCCTGACCATGCAGCCAATACGCCTGACTCGGCATGGCGCACCATCGAGGCGGGCATCCGCATGGGCGGTGCCTGGCCTGATGCCTTCTTTGCCTTCCGGCGTTCGCCCACGATGACCGATGACGACCTTCTCGTCTTCATGGATGCGTTTCTGGATCACGCGCGCTATCTGCGCACCTTCCACACCCGCTTGAACTGGTTCACGATGGAGATGAGCGGCCTGTATGCGGTGGGCGCCCTCTTCCCCGAGTTCAAGGAAGCCTCCAACTGGAGAAACGATGCGGCAAACGCGCTGGCCGAGGAGGCTCGCAAACAGATCCTCAGCGACGGCGCGCAGGCCGAGCTTTCAACCGGCTATCAGAACGTCGCTCTCGGCAACATCCTCAAGATCGCCGAGATCGCGCGATGGACAGGCCGCACAGCGGAACTGCCGGCCACCTACTCGGCGCCGCTGGAAAAAGGCTACGAGTGGCAGATGAACATCATGACGCCGGACCGCACTACTCCCCGCATCAACGACTCCGGCCGCACCTACCTGCCCACGCTCTTCACGCAGATGGCAGTCGTCAACTTCCCCAGGCGTTGGGACTTCAAGTGGGTCGCAAGCGATGGAGCCGCGGGAAGCAAACCCGACTACACCTCGATCTTTCTTAACCGCTCGGGTCTGGCTATCATGCGTTCCGGCTGGAGCCGTTCAGACAACTACCTCATGTTTCGCCTGGGACCGCTGGGCATGGGCCACATGCACCAGGACAAACTCGGCGTGATCGTCTATCCCTACGGGCGCGACATGATCTTCGACAGCGGCGGCGGCAGCTACGAGCACAGCAAGTGGAGACAGTGGGCCGTTTCAACCTATTCGCATAACTGTGTGATCGTCGACGGCATGGCGCAAAACCGAGCCACCACCTCACCCGACGCCTGGCACGACTCTGATCTCGTCAGTCAGGGGCCAATCGACGGCCATTGGCAAACAAACAATGTCTTCGACTTCGCATCGGGCGACTACAACGAAGGCTACGGCCCGCAGCGCCTTCGCCCCGCAGCGCAACAGCGTGACGTGCTCTTTCTTAAACCCGATATCTACGTCATCGCCGACCGCATGCGCCCCAACGATGACAAGCCTCACGCCTATCAGGCGCGGTGGCAACTGTTGACAACCAACACGAGACTCGACAAGACCAGCCATGCGCTGACGACTGCCGACCCTGGCCAGGCCAATGCAGCCATCGTTCCGCTGTTGAGCAAGGGGCTCGATGTGCAGGCCGTGTCAGCGCAGGAGTCGCCTGAGATCCTGGGCTGGAACATCCGTGTCTATGACAATCCGCGCCGTGTTCCCGCCACCACACTGCTGCACACGCAAACAGGCACGGGGCCCAAGCTCCTGCTTACTATGATCGTCCCGCTCAAGCCAGGGCAGGCCAGCCCCGTGGCATCCGTGACACCCGGGGTAGACGGCCGTTCGGCAACCGTGACGTACACAGACGGGTGCCGCTTCTTCATCTCCGCGCCGGGCGAGCGCGGCATCACGGTCAAGGAGACACTGGCCAACGGCAAGCCGGGGCGCACCGCCGTAGCCGGTGTTGATTAAGCAGCCCCAGGCACATCAGCAAGCAGGAGCGGCCGCATCCCCTGTCGCTGTGGCCGCTCCCGCTTGCAGGCAGCGCCACAGCGCGGCAAAGCTCTCCAGCGGCAGCGTCTCTGCACGCGCCTGCGCGTCAATCTGCGCATGTGCCAGCGCCGCGGTCACCGTAGCCGGCGAATATCCTGCCGCGCGCAGATTATTGGCCAGCGTCTTGCGCTTTTGTGCAAAGGCCTGCCGCGCCAGCCGCAAAAAGCTCGCCTCCTCCACGTCCAGTTCCGCAAACCGCGGTGCAAATCGCCACCGGAACACGGTGGAGTGTACCTCCGGCGGCGGCGAAAATGCTCCCGGTGGCAGAGTCATCAGCTTCTCCACCGGCCCATACATTTGCACGGTAACTGAGAGCAAACCATAATCGCGCGAGCCCGGCTCCGCGCACACCCGGTCCGCCACCTCGCGCTGCACCATCAGTACCGCCAATTCCAAGGCCGCATGGTGTTCCGCCAGGTGCAACAGAATCGGCGAAGTGATGTAGTAGGGCAGGTTGCCGGCCACACGCAACCGTTCGCCCGTCGCGGCGGCTGCAGCCGTAAAGTCAAACTGCAACACATCCTGTTCCACCACCGTCAGCTTCTCTGCGGCAAACCGCACGCGCAGCAGCGTGGCCAGTTCGTGATCCACTTCGACAGCCGTCACATGCGCCGCCCGCGCCGTCAACGCATCTGTAATCGCGCCGTGCCCGGGACCAATCTCCAGCACAGTACGGCCGCTCAGGTCGCCCAGGGCCGCGGCAATGCGCGCAATCGCCTGCGCATCGCGCAGAAAGTTCTGTCCGAGTTTTGATTTCGCCGGCATTTGTCTCTTCGATGGTAGAGGAAGAAGCGTGCCGCAGCCTATCTTCAACCTGGTTCGGCACAATCGAACCCGACAGGACAAGACCAAATGATAAGGATTACAATTGCTTCGCTAGCCTGAATCCTGCCTGCCGCACTTTGAAGATTCTCGGAGGAGTTGTATGAGTTTACCGTCAAGACGATCGTTCCTGAAGACCGGCGCTGCCGCCTGCGCCACTGCCGCTCTACACAACCAGATGGTCATGCGCGCTCTTGCCGAGTCCGGCTCTGCAAGCAAGCCCAACATTGTCTTTATCCTCTCTGACGATGTGGGCTATGGCGACATCGGCTGCTACGGCGCCAAACTTCCCCGCACGCCTCATATCGATGGACTCGCCGCCCGCGGCCGCCGCTTTACCGATGCGCACGCCGTAGCCTCGGTCTGCACGCCCTCGCGCTACTCCGTTCTCTCCGGCATGTATGCCTGGCGGCGCCCCGACACCGGCATCCTCCCCGGCGATGCGGATCTGCTCTTCGCCGACAACCAGGTAACCCTGCCCCGGCTGCTGCAACAGGCCGGCTACAAAACCGGCTGCGTCGGCAAATGGCACATGGGCCTGGGACGCGGCGAGATCGACTGGAATAAAAAGATCGTTCCCGGCGCCAACGAGGTCGGCTTCGACTACTCCTTCATCATCCCTGCCACTGCAGATCGCGTGCCCTGCGTCTACGTTGAAAATGGCATGGTGGTCGGTTTCGACCCGAAAGACCCGATCCAGATCTCCTACAAGAAGCTCGTCGGCGACGACCCCACCGGTCGCGACGAGCCGTACCTGCTCAAGATGAAACCCAGCCACGGCCACGACGACACCATCGTCGATGGCGTCAGCCGCATCGGCTACATGACCGGCGGCAACAGCGCGCGCTGGGTCGATGAGGAGATGGCGCCCACCCTCGCCAAAAAGGCTACCGACTTCATTGAAGCCAACAGCAGCCATCCCTTCTTCCTCTACTTCACACCCAGTGACATCCACGTGCCGCGCATGCCCAACGAGCGCTTCGCTCACCACAGCCTGTGCGGGGTGCGTTGTGACGCGCTTGAGCAGCTCGACTGGACCGTGGGGCAGGTTCTTGCCGCGCTGCAAAAACACAAGCTCATGGACAACACCCTCATCATCTTTACCAGCGACAACGGCCCCGTGGTAGACGATGGCTACGCCGACGGCTCCGTTGAGCAATTGAACGGCCACACACCCGCAGGCCAGTTGCGCGGCGGCAAATACACGCTCTACGAGGGCGGAACCCGCGTCCCCTTCATCACCTATTGGCGCGGCCACGTGCAGCAGGGCGTCTCCAATGCGCTCATCAGCCATGTGGATATGCTGGCCTCACTCACCAGCCTCGCCGGTGTTGCCGTCCCGCATCCGGACTCCTTTGACAGCGAAAATGTCCTGCCGGCGATGCTCGGTGCCGCAGATCATGCGCGCACAACCGTCGTCGAATCGGACGGGGTTCAGCGCACCGCTCTGCGGGATGGCCGCTGGAAGCTGATCGACATGACGCGGCCCGGCGCAGAAAAGCGCGGCAAACAGCCTCAACTCGAGCTCTATGATCTCGTCACCGATCCAGGCGAGACCACAGATGTCGCCTCACAACATGCTGAGGTGGTGAAGCAGCTCATGACCAAACTCACCGCGATCCGCAACAAAAGCTGATACTTGCTGAGCATCGGTTACCAAACAGGAGCCGTGCGGACCGCCCTGGTTCGCACGGCTCCTTGCTTCATCCCGCGCACTTTGTTATCCTTCAATTGAAGCATGGTACGCGTTTCCCCAATGCGCTCTTGTTGTTGCCTGTCGAACATCTTCGACGGGTGTACCTGCTAGTCTCTGATCCCCTGCAAAATCGATCAAGAAGACGCACCCGTAGCTGAACAAGCCGGGTCTGTCTGCACGCGCCGGCTTCAGCATCCCCACCCGAACACAGTGAGGTTTGTATGCCGGTCGCCACAAGCGAAACCAACTCATCATCGTCCCCCGCCATTGATCGCAGCCCGCAGCGCCTGAGCCATCTGCGCCTGCTGGAGGCGGAAAGCATTCATATCCTGCGCGAGGTTGCCTCCGAGTTCGAGCGCCCCGTCATGCTCTACTCCATCGGCAAGGACTCCGCTGTGATGCTGCGCCTGGCGCAGAAGGCCTTCTATCCCGGCCCCCTCCCCTTTCCGCTCCTGCACATCGACACCGGTTTCAAGTTTCGCGAGATGATTGAGTTCCGCGACAACATGGCCAAGTCCATCGGCGCCGAACTGCTGGTCTGGCGCAATGAGCAAGCCATCGCCGCCGGCACCAATCCCATCGCTCTTGACACCAAGCGCTGCTGCGGACTGCTCAAAACCCAGGCCCTGCTCGACGGCCTGCGCTACTACAACTTCGACGCAGCCTTCGGCGGCGCCCGCCGCGACGAAGAGAAGTCGCGCGCCAAGGAGCGCATCTACTCCTTCCGCGACAACGCCGGCCAGTGGGATCCTAAAAACCAGCGCCCCGAGCTGTGGAACCTCTACAACGCCCGCATCCATCCCGGTGAGAGCATCCGCGTCTTCCCGCTCTCCAACTGGACCGAGATGGACGTCTGGCAGTACATCCACGAGGAAAAGATTCCTGTCGTCGATCTCTACTTCGCCAAGGAGCGCCCCATGTACGTGCGCGGCGATGTGCTGCTGCCTATCGAACAGAGCTTCGTGGCCCTGCCCGGCGAACAGCCGCAGATGGTCAAGTGCCGCGTGCGTTCGCTGGGTTGCAGCCCCTGCACCGGAGCCATCCGCTCCGATGCCTCCACCATTCCCGACATCATCGCGGAGCTGATTTCATTCCGCTCCTCCGAGCGCGCCAATCGCGTCATCGACCACGACCAGGAAGGCTCCATGGAGATCAAGAAGAGGGAGGGCTACTTCTAAAATGGCAGCCACAGCTTCCCCGTTTTTTTCAATTGAAGAGTTTCTCGGTCGCGAGCGCCAGAAAGATCTGCTGCGCTTCTCCACCGCGGGCAGCGTAGACGACGGCAAGTCCACGCTCATCGGCCGGCTGCTCTATGACACGCAGTCGGTCTACGAAGATCAGGTGCGCGCCATTGAAGGCAAGGGCACCACGGCGCCCGGCCAGATCGACTTCGCGCTGCTCACCGATGGCCTCCGCGCCGAGCGCGAGCAGGGCATCACCATCGAC
>DAIDGZ010000036.1 GCA_027452125.1 Acidobacteriaceae bacterium
GGTCTACGGCCCGCTGCAGAACGGCTCTACGGTTCTCATGTACGAGGGCGCGCCTAACTTCCCTGACTTCTCACGCTTCTGGAAGATCGTGGAAGACCACAAGGTGACGGTGTTCTATACCGCGCCCACGGCCATCCGCGCGTTCATCAAGTGGGGCGACGAGCACGTGGAGAAGCACGACCTCAGCTCGCTGCGCCTGCTCGGCACCGTCGGCGAGCCCATCAACCCCGAGGCATGGATGTGGTATCGCGAGAAGATCGGCGGCAACCGCTGCCCCATCGTGGATACCTGGTGGCAGACCGAGACCGGCTCCATTATGATCGCGCCCATTCCCGGCGCTGTGCCCACCAAGCCCGGCTCGGCTACCCGGCCCTTCTTCGGCATCCAGCCGGAGGTGGTGACGCGGCCCGACGCCAATGGCCACTTCGAGCAGGTTCCGGCAGGCCACGGCGGTCTGCTGATCGTGCGCAAGCCCTGGCCCTCCATGGCCCGCACCGTCTACGGCGACCCCGAGCGCTACCAGAAGACCTACTGGAGCGATGTGCCGGGCTGCTACTTCACTGGCGACGGCGCCCGGCAGGATGCCGATGGCTACTTCTGGCTCATGGGCCGCGTGGACGACGTCATCAACGTGAGCGGCCATCGCCTGGGCACCATGGAGATCGAGTCGGCCCTGGTGGCGCATCCCATGGTGGCCGAGGCCGCCGTGGTGGGCCGCCCAGACGACCTCAAGGGGCAGGCCATCGCCGCCTTTGTCACGCTGGAGAGCGGCAACTCGCCCAGCCCCGAGCTGAAGGACGAGCTGCGCAAGTGGGTGGCCAAGGAGATCGGCTCGCTGGCCCGGCCAGACGATATCCGCTTCACCGAATCCCTGCCCAAAACCCGCAGCGGCAAGATCATGCGCCGTCTGCTGCGCGAGCTGGCCACCCACGGCGAGATCAAGGGCGACACCACCACGCTCGAGGACTTCACCGTGATCGCCAAGCTGCGCGAATCGGACGAGGGCTGAGCCAGCCTCGCACCCGCTCGCAACCGGAACAGATTTGATCCCCGTGCAGTGCCAGCCCACAGCAGAAAGCGGACCGGCACGACACGGGGATTTCGCGTCTCTGCGCGGCATTCTCAAAGCAACTCGTTCCAGCCTGATTTGCAGGGAATTGGCCAGGGTTGGCGAGCATACTGCCGGAACTCACAAAGGGAATGTCACGCTGACTCTGAACGCCGTGAAGGGGAGAGAGATTCGGTGATCTCGGAAAGATGCCGATGCCTGAGCTGAAGAAGGGAAGCCTTCCAAGGGGCAGCGCTGCCTGGCTCTAGCCGCCTGCGGTGGGCGCTGCGCCGGCCAGGATGATCGGCAGCGTGGGCGTCGCCGAACCGGAGGCGCGCTCAATGGTGACGCCGAAGGCCTTGGCGGGAACTCCCTTAGGCAGCGTCGGCAGCACCACGCTGGCATTGCCCTCGGCATCCGGGCGGAAGACTCCGGCGGGAATCGGCGCCTTGCCGTTGGCCGGAATGACCCACAGCTCATACGCCTTGTCCTGGGGCAGCGGCTCCAGATTGTTGGCCTGGAGGATGAGCCCGCCGCGCGAGGCCAGGTATACGGCGCGGGCGCTGGGGGTGGTGCGTACTTTGGCCGCCGTCAGCAGCACATGCTGCGCCTCAGGGGCGGTGAGCACATCCAGCACGTTTTGCGCGCGGGCGTTGGTTGCCTGCAACTGCGCGGCTTGCGCCGACTCCTGCTGCAACTGCTGGCGAAGCTGGTTGACTTTGATCCCCAGAGAGACGGCGAGCAGGGCCATGGCGGCTGCCGCGCCCCACGCCGCCCACATCGCGGCCGATCTGCGCGGCCGTGCCGGCATGGCGATTACCTGCGCCGGTGGCTGCGCAGCCTCCTCGGCGGCGATGCGTTCAAGGAAGCGCTCGCGGGCGCCGGAGGGTACGGGCTGCTGCTCCACGCTGAGCGCCACCAGCGCCAGGTCGCCAGACAGATCCTCGCAGACGGCGCGGCACTGCGCACAGTCGTGCAGATGCGCGCGGACGGCTGCCGCTTCCTGCGCGTCGAGGGCCTGCATGGCGTAGAGCGCCAGGTCCTCCTGCGAGATGTGCCGTCCGTCCGTCATGCTTCCATTCCCTTTCGCAAACTCGTCAGCGCGGCGCGTATGCGCGTCTTCACCGTGCCCAGAGGGTCCCCGGTGCGTGCGGCAATCTCCGAGTGGCTCAATCCTTCAAAATACGCTAGTTCGAGTGACTTCTGCTGTTCGCTGGGCAGGCCCTGCAGCACACCGCGCACCTTCTCCATCAGCACGTTGCGCTCAATCTCCGAAGCCAGGTTAGTGGGCGCCGGCAGCGCCACCTCTTCCACCGGGTCAGAGGGTTTGCGCCGCCGCAGGCTGTCGATCGCCCGGTTGCGCGCCACCACCGCCAGCCAGGCGCCAAGCTGCCCGCGCGAGCGCGTAAACGAGTCAGGCGTCTTCCACAGCTGGAAGAAAATCTCCTGCATCACGTCCTCGGCCTGCACTGCGTCCTGCAGCACGCGCAATGCCACGGAGTAAACCAGCCTGGAGTAACGGTCAAAGAGGGTTGCCATGGCCTGCTGATCGCGCGCCTGCACACGCTCCATCAGCGCGGCATCGCCTGGCACAGAGGCTTGCATCCCCCGGCCTTCCGCAGAGAGAGTGTGCGCGATGATCGGATTGGGGGAAGGTTCGGTCATCCGCGGAGCATCGGGCTCCGACCCAGTATAGCCATGCGGGCAGCAAGCCGTCTCGTGAAGATTGCAGCGCCGGTTAATCAATCCGGTTCGTGCCGGAGAAGGTGCGGCGTGCGAGGGAACTGGGGCCCAACTGCTTCCCTCGCGCGCCGCTCCGGCTTTGTGCATCTTTGCTTGCACGCTTGCTGCTCTGGTGTCGGCTTGCTGCTTGCAGGCTACTTGATGGTGCCGTTCAGCCCGTTGGGGAAGAAGGCGCCACCGGTGATGCCGCCGCCGTAGACGATCTTCAGCACCTGCGAGGTGGAGCGGCTGAAGACCATGGCATTGGCATCGGCATCCACCACCGTGGCCGCGCCCCCCGAGGCTGTGCCCACGCCAATGTCGTCGTTGTTGGTGCCGTCCAGCAGGGCGCGCGCCGCGGCGATCTTAGCCGAGGCAGCCTGCGCGACTGAGCCGGCGGCATAGATGCGGGTGCGAATGCTGCCCGCGTGGTATGCCTCCACAGCCAGGATGCCCGCGGCCTTGTCCAGGTAGGTGGGGTTGGAGAGCAGGCCCGCCGCGCCGTTGTAGGCGGTTACGCCCACATCTTCGAAGATGAACGCGCCGAGCAGGAAGTTAGTCTCGCTGGCAAAGGGATCAAACGAAGCACCCAGTCCGGCGGCCACGGCCAGTGCGTTGAAGCTGTTCATCAGGTCGATGTTGGGCATGGCCACGGCGCTGGAGCCCAGCGCGGCGCGCAGAAACTTCACGTGATTCTGCTCTTCCGTGGCTGTTTCCATGGCGTACTGCTGCAGCAGCGGGGTGGTGAAGGGCACCATGGCGTTGGCCTTCACGGTGACCGTTCCACCGGCCTGTCCGTTGGGGCCGGTGATGCCGATGCCCAGTTGATCGATCGTTTTGCCGGTGGTGGCCAGCGTGTAGAACTGCGCCTCAAGATACTCCAGGTTGAGCGCGAAGTTCAGAATGTCCGCGTCGGTCACCGTGGCCGACTGCGCCTGCGCTCTGCTGCCCATCAGCGCCAGCCCGGCCAGCGCCGAACCGCCCAGCAGCAGCGCTGCCCTGCGGCTGGAGATCTTCTCCGCCGCCGTATCCATCACTCTCTCCATCGTCTCCATCGTTTCTCTCCTCACGACGCCGCAGCGGTGATCTTGCCGTTGAGTCCATTGGGGAAGAAGCCGCCGCTCTTCACGCCGGCGCTTCCGCTCAGATACACAATGTGCAGCACGTTGTCGGTGGTGCGGTCGAAGGCCACGCTGTTCGCGTCCGCCGCCACAATGGTGCTGCCGGAGAGGGAAGTCTCCGCGCCGCCGCCCACCTGCCCGCGCAGCATGGAGATCTTGTTGGCGTTGGTCACGTACGCACCGCCCAGGTAGGCCAGCAGGGTGCGAATCTCGCCCGCGTGATAGGCCTCGGTGCCCATGATGCTGGCCGCCGCGCTGAGGATCGTCTTGCTGGTGATGAGTCCCGCGGCCCCGTGGTAGGCAGTGACGCCCACGTCTTCAAAGGTGAAGGCCCCGAGCAGGAAGCTATTCTCGTCGGTAAAGGGATTGAAGCTGGGACCGATGCCCGCCGCCATGGCCGCGGCGTTGAAGCTGCTGGTGAAGTCGATGGCCGGACGGCTGACCGCGGCCGAGCCCAGCGCCTTGCGCAGGAAGCGCACGTGCGCCAGCTCGTCGTTGGCAATCTCCATGGCGTAGGCCTGGATGGCTGGGGTGGTGAAGGCCACCTGCGAGCCGCCGGTGACGGTGCCCGCGTTGCTGCCGGCATCCGCCGCGCTAAGCCCCGCGCCGGTGGCCGCGCGCAGATAGAACTCGGCCTCCAGGTACTCCAGGTTCAGTGCAAAGTTCAAGATATCGGTATCGGTAATGCCCGAGGAGGGCGTTGGTGTTGTGGTGGGCATCATGGCCGCGCCGCCGCACCCTGCTACCAGAGCCGCGGTGCCGGCTCCTGCTCCCGCCAGAAACGCGCGCCGTGAAAAGCCCGCGCCCATCCATCCAGATCGCTTTTCCACGATCGTTCCTCCAGTCTGCACAGCCGGTTCTCTAGGACCGGCTCGCATTGGAAGAACGCCGCAGCGGAGAGATTGGATTGGAGGGGATGGATTTTTTTTTGCGGATGCTCAGGCGGAGGCCGCCCGCTGCATCCAGGCCCGCGTGCCCCGCCACCGGCAGGACTCGGCCGCCACCCGCGCCGCCTCGCCCAGCGCCTGCACAAACCCGTGACCCTGCGCGGCAAACCAGCAATAGGCGCCGTGAAACACATCGCCCGCGCCCATAGTGTCCACCACCTCGACGCGCGGCACCGGCACGGTTCCCGTCTGCGGCCCGGCGGCATAGAGCACCGGCGCACCGCCGCGCGTGATGGCTGCCTGCCGCACCCCGGCGGCGCGCAGATAGGCGAGGACGCCGGCCTCGTTGGCGCAGCCCGGCGGACGAAAATCCGCCGAGCAGATCGCCGTCTCCACGCTGGCCAGCAGCGTCTCCGTCCCCGCCTTCCAGCTTCCGCCGTCCAGCACCACCGGCTTGCCCAGCGCGCGCGCCGCCTGCGCCCAGGCCTGGCAGGCCTGCATGTGGTGGCCGTCCACCAGCAGCACATCCGCCCGCGCCAGCCGCTCTGCCTCCGGCGCGGCGGGCAGCGCGGGCAGCCGCACCGCGTTGGCTGAGACCACATTGCGCCGCCCCTGCCGGTCGACCGTGACCGAGGAGATGGCCGGAGCTCCGGCAAACTCCGCATGCAGGTCCACTACCTCGACCGCGAGTTGGCGCAGCTCTTCCCGCGCTGCCGTAGCCAGAGGATGCCGCCCCAGCACGGTGACCAGCTCGGCCGCACCGCCCAGGTGCGCAAAGGCTACGCTGGCATTCGTGGCCGGGCCTCCGGCAAAAAGGGCCTGAGAATGCGCCGCCACCTTGGTGTCCGGCGCGGGGAACTCGTCCACCTCGTACACCAGGTCTACCGTCGCCAGCCCGACAAAGATTCCCCGCGTCATACGGCCCGCTCCTTCTGCGCATGAGCGCTCATGGCCGATGGTAAACTTCTCCCCGTCCACGATGCCCAGCCGCCGCTGTGGCCGTTCGGGCTGTCGCATGCGCAGGAGACGAGAGTCACAATACGCATAGGCGAGGGAGAGAAATTCAATGAAAGACTCAGAAGAATTGGCATTCCAATACATTTCGTCGTTAGGTTTCTCTCCGATAGTTTATGAGCCAGATGGAAATATTCCGCCAGATTTTCTTGTAGATGGAAGGATCGCAATCGAAGTTCGACGCTTGAACCACAACTGGATGGATCAGTCCAATTACACGCATGGTATCGAGGATAGTCAATTTGCTTTATTGCGATTCTTTCGGGGCCTACTTCCTACTCTCGGTCCTCCGATAAATGGTGAAAGCTGGTTTGTGCGTTATATCTTCAGCCGCCCTTTGCCGCCTCTTCCCAAGTTGCGTGAAGCAGTACATCGCGCACTTATTGCCTTCAGGGAAGGGAAAATCAAAAATCAAGAAATTTCAATAACCAACAACTTCAGTTTGGACCTCTGTCAGTCGTCGGAAATATATCAAGATCACTTTGTTCTAGGAGGCTATGATGACAATGATGAAGCATGTATGCTCGTTGCCGCCCTTGAAAAGAATATTGAAATTTGCTCGAAAGAAAAGATTGAAAAAGTTGCAAAGGTGCGATCGAAATACCCGGAATGGTGGCTTCTTCTGGTCGATTTTATTGGTTATGGCCAGGAGCAGCCCCTCCGCGTTTCACACGATTGGGATAGAGTCATTTTGATCAATCCATT
>DAIDGZ010000037.1 GCA_027452125.1 Acidobacteriaceae bacterium
GCAAGATCGCGGTACAGACCATCGTTGTGCCGGGCGACCCCACCGAGGAGCTGCTCTACCAGAGCAAGGCCCAGCAGGCTGACCTCATCGTGCTGGGGGCGCAGGGCGCCTCGGCCTTTGCCGCCATCACCCGCCATGGCACCGTCTACCGGGTGCTGGCGCATGCGCTGTGCCCGGTCATCACCCTGTCGCCGGTGGTTCTGGCCGCCTGCGGCGCCAAGGCAGACGCGGTCACTCAGTCCGAAGCCTACATGGCCGGCGTTTTCTAGAATCCCGCTCGAGGACGCAGAAGCCTGGGGATCTCTCACGCAGAGATTCCCCAGGCTGCCGCAAAGACACACGCCCCGCCCTCCAGCGATGCCCTCTGCAATCTTCGGGCTACCGCGCCCTAGAACGCGCAATCGTCCTGCTTGCACGCGGGTACGCCTTGCCAGAGGTGCGCGCAGGCTCCTATAAGGGATTGCAACAAGGCGGCTGCGGTTCGTCCAACGCCTGCCTGACGAACATGCGCAAGCACGGCAGAGGGAGAAGCAGAGGATGAATCGCAGAGAATTGTTTGTGGCGCTGGCCGCGGCCGCCGTTACCGGCGAGGCGCTGACCGCCAACGGCAGCGAGCCGGTGATGGGCTCCACGGTGTTTGACTGGAACTCGATTCCAGAGAAGCCCACCAAGTATGGCTCGGTGCGCTCGTTTGTGTCGCGGCCTACGGCGACGCTGGAGAATCTGGAACTGCACGTGACCACGCTGAATCCGGGCATGTCGCCGCATCCGCCGCACCGGCACCCCAACGAGGAGATGCTCATCCTCCGCCAGGGCACGGTGGAGACGCTGTCCAACGGCGTATGGAAACGCGTGGGGCCAGGATCGGTGATCTTCAACGCCTCCAACGTGCTGCACGGGCTGAAGAATGTCGGCACGGAGCCGGCGATCTACCACGTCATCAATTGGAAGACGGCCGCCACGCCTAAGGCCTAGCCGCGGCTATGAACCCAACACCCGCAGCAGCATGCCCGTGCCGCTGCCCAGTTCGATCCGGCCCTTTGGCGAGGTGAGCACGAACTCGCCGTTGGGCTGGGTGCGCCCCGCATGCTGCAGCCGGACGCTCTCCAGCCCGAAGACGCCGCAGGCATCGGAGGAGAAGAGCCACAGCGCCTGCGGCTTGCGATTCTGGCCGATGACGCCCCGGCAGGGCTGGCTATGCTGCACGCGCGGCACCACCAGCACGCCGTAGGGCGTGGGCTTGCCCACGGTGACGTCGCCCCGGGCAACCGGTCCGCCGCCGCGATAGACCATCTCGCCGCCAATCTGCTGCGTTGTCCAGTTCTCTGGATTCAGGCCGCGCGAGGCCATCTCCGTGGGCACCTGCGCATCTTCCACTGCATTGAACGAGGCTACGGCGCGCAGACTGGCCGTAAGCGGAATGCGCTGCTTGCTGCGGTGCGGCTGCACAGAGCTGAAGGTGAACACCAGACGCACCGGCCCACCGTGGGGCGCATCCACCCGCAGAATCTGTCCGTAGACGCGCGAGCCGCGGCGAACCGGCGTTCCGGGCACATTTTGCATCACGGTGGCGCGAATCGACTCCCCGGCGTGGAGCCTGGCCGTGTTCATTGAGGTATCCAGGCTGACCGGAAGGATGGTGCCCGAAGGCAGCGGTATTTGTGCATGTGCGGCAGTGACAAGCGCGAGAAACAAAGTAAGCATCAGGACGGAGCGCAAGGCAGATCTCATCAAGGAATCCTTTCTGAAAGACACTCTCGTTGAGATTGGATAGAGGTGAGCGCCGCGGGGATGCCTGCGCGCGTGAACCCGTTGCTTACAGGCCGGAGATGATCTCCTGCGCCGAGGGCATGTGCTGACGCAGCGACTCGGCGGTCAGTTCGTCGGCCCGGCGCAGCGGTGGAAAGAGCACCGACCACAGGCCGGAGACGACCAGCGCGCCGATGCCGCCAGCCACGGTGGCGCGTACCGCGCCCATCCACTGCGCGGTGAGGCCGCTCTCAAACTCGCCCAGTTCGTTGGAGGCGCCGATGAACAGAGAGTTGACGGCGCTCACCCGGCCGCGCATCTCCGGCGGGGTGGCCAGTTGCAGCATGGAGCCGCGGATGATGACGCTGATGGTGTCTGCCGCGCCGGCAATGGCCAGCGAGACCAGAGAGAGCCAGAGCGTGTGCGACAGGCCAAAGATCACCGTGGCCGCGCCGAAGATGGAGACGCAGATGAAGAGCCAGCGGCCGGCCCTGCGCCGCAGCGGGAAACGGGCCATGGCCAGGGACATGGCCACCGCGCCAAAGGCCGGCGCGGCGCGCAGCAATCCCAACCCGCGCGGCCCCTGGTGCAGAATCTCGTGAGCAAAGATGGGCATCAGCGCCGTGGCTCCGCCCAGCAGCACCACAAAGAGATCCAGCGAGAAGGAGCCGAACAGCAGCGGCGATCGCGCCACGTACTGGAAGCCCGCAAAGACCACCTTGAGCGAGAAGCTGCGGTGTTCCATGCGCCCGGAGCGCGCCTGCAGCGTGCCGATGAGCACCAGGAACCAGCCCAGCGTGCCCAGCGTGAACAGGTAAACGAGCTGCGGCCCCTCCAGGTGGGAGCCGGGAATCAGCCGGTTCAGGGGCAGGGTGTAGAGCAGGCCGCCCAGGGCCGGTCCGGTGATGTTGGCAAACTGGTAGGTGGCGCCGCCCCAGGTGACGGCGTTGACGAAGTGCTCTTCCGGCACCAGGTGAGGAATCAGGGCGGAGCTGGCCGGGCCGGAGAAGGCGCGGCCCGTGCCCACCAGAAACAGCACCGAGTAGATATACAGGATGTTCTGCGTGCCGTTGCGCGCCAGCAGCAGAAGCGCCGTGGTGCAGAAGACCTGCAGCGCATAGCAGACCACGATGACGTGGCGGCGATCGAAGCGGTCGGCGGTGTGGCCGGCGGGCAGCAGAAAGAGCAGGCCGGGCAGAAACAGCGCCAGGCCGGTATAGCCCAGGTCGATAGCGCGATGGGTGATGGAATAGACCTGCCAGGCCACAGCCACTGCCTGCGCCTCGGCGCCGAGGACCACCGCCACGCGCGCCAGTTGATACCGCCTGAAGTCGCGGGAGGCAAAGGCTTCCATGCCGCGCCGGGGCGGCTTGCGGGGAAGAGGCTGCATGACCTGAACACTAGGTTACATTGCCGATATGCCTGCGTGTCCATGAGGAGCGCAGGCCATCTGCGACTCGCTCTTCCGGGACTTGCGCATCACCCTTGAGGAAAATCAGGAGTTTGCAGGGATATTGCAAACGATTGAACCCAGGGGACATAAATGTGCGATGGATACAGCTTGCCGATGTTTCCGCCACACATTCTCTGCCCGCCACCGCGACATATTCCTGAAATTTGCAATCTAAGAGAAATGTGAGGGCGTTTCAAAGCGCCACGGCGTAGCATGGGGTGACGATAAAACGCCGGACCAGGAGAGACCTATGAAACGGAATAGATTACTGGCAACTGCTGCGATAGCTACAGCAATGCTATGGACCATGACACCTGCATTTGCCGCCGCACCCAATACCGACGGACAGGGGAGAGCCGTGGTGACGGTGATGCCCAAAAAAGGGGATGAGATGCTCACCCCCATTCCGGTGGAGGACCTGAAGCTGAAGGTGGGCGGAAAAATGTCGGATGTGACCAAGTGGGAGCCGCTGGCCGGCGCGGCGCACCGCATTGAAGTGGTGTTGCTGGTGGATGACGGAGCGCGCGCCAGCCTGGGCACGCAGATCTCCTACATCCAGCACTTCATTCAGAATCTTCCGCCACAGGCTGCTGTCGCCATCGCCTACATGGACAACGGCCAGGCAGTGCTGACCGAACCGCTGACCACCGATCACGCGCTGGCGCTGCGCGCGCTGCGGCTGCCCGCGGGCGGTTCGCCGGGCATCAGCGCCAGCCCGTACTTCTGCCTCTCGGATCTGGCCAAGCACTGGCCCTCGCAGGACCCGCAGGCGCGCCGCGAAGTGGTGATGATCACCGACGGCGTGGATAACTACGAGATGCGCTACGATCCCGAAGATCCGTACGTGCAGGCAGCCATCCAGGATGCGCTGCGCAGCAACCTGGTGGTGTACTCCATCTACTGGCGCAACCTGGGCTGGTTTGACCGCACCGGCTACGCCGCCGACTCCGGCCAGAACCTGCTGGCGCAACTATCGGAAGCCACGGGCGGCGTGAGTTACTGGATGGGCACCGGCAACCCGGTCTCCATGGAGCCGTACTTCAAAGACATCACCCGCCGCATGGACCACCAGTATGAGCTGCAATACGTGACCAATCTGAATGGCAGCCCGGGCGTCGTCGACATGAAGCTGCAGGTGAAGCACCCCACCGGCAAGGTGGACGCGCCGCAGCAGACCTATGTGCACCGCAGATATGGCAGCGAAAAATAAAGATTGAATTGCGGTGTGGTCCACCCTGCCGGTGATGGCACGGTGGGCCACTTCGCAATGAAAACCCGATCGTTTCCACCCGGACAACCTTCTGCATCATTCCCCGCCGCATGCGCATCCCGTTGCGCGTGCCGCCGCGTCGCGAATCGCTGAACCCTGAAGGCGGTATGGCGAATCTAGATAAAAGCGCATCCTGTTTGAGCTTGAACCGAACCGGGTGATTGCGATTTATTCGTCATCTTCACGCACCGTGTACTTCCCCGGTCGAGACATAACGCACGCTTGATGCACGAGGAGAGTTGTTTTGTCTGAAATGGAGACCGCACTACCGGCCCCAGCCAGCGCCGTCGCCGCTCCGCGCAAGAGCGCAGCGCCGCAGACGATGGCGCACGAGTTGTGGAAGCCGCGGGTCAATCCGTGGCTGATTGCCGCCACCGTGGCGCTGGCCGCTTTTATGGAGGTGCTGGACACCACCATCGCCAACGTGGCCCTGCCGCACATCGCCGGCAGCCTGGGCGCCAGCACGGACCAGAGCACCTGGGTGCTGACCAGCTACCTGGTGTCCAACGCGATTGTGCTGCCGCTGGGCGGCTGGGCGTCCAACCTGATGGGGCGGCGCAACTTCTTTGTTCTCTGCATTATCATCTTCACCGCCTCCAGCTTCTTGTGCGGCATAGCGCCCACGCTGCCGATGCTGCTGGTCTTCCGCGTGATTCAGGGCGCGGGCGGCGGCGGCCTGCAGCCCATGGCCCAGGCCATCATGGCCGACTCGTTTGAGCCGCAGGAGCGCGGACAGGCCTTTGCCCTCTACGGCATCGTGGCCGTGCTCGCGCCCTCCATCGGGCCCACCCTGGGCGGCTGGATCACCGACAACTTCACCTGGCGCTGGATCTTCTTCATGAACATCCCGGTGGGTATCCTGGCCTTCATCCTGGTCACCCGCCTGGTGGACGATCCGCCGTGGATCAAGCCCGACCGCTCCGGCCTCAAAAACATGGACTACCTGGGCCTGGCCTTCCTCACCCTGGCCATGGGCGCCATGCAGATCATGCTGGACAAGGGCGAGGAGAACGACTGGTTCAACTCCAGCTTCATCCGCCTGTTCGCCTTCCTGTTTGTAGTGGGCATGATCGGCCTGGTGGTGTGGGAGTGGCGGCAGAAGAATCCGCTCATCAACCTGAAGCTCTTCAAATTTAAGAACTTCGCCATCTGTTGTTTCCTCATGATGCTGGTGGGCGGCGTGCTGAACGCGAACACCGTGTTGCAGCCGCAGTTTACCCAGCAACTGCTGGGATACAACGCCACCACGGCGGGGCTGGCGCTCACCGCAGGCGGCATTGCGCTGGTGATCGTGATGCCGCTGGCCGGCATTGCCACCAGCAAGGTCTCCGCCCGCACGCTCGCGGTCCTGGGCTTCATCATGTTTGTCATCACCTTCCGCTATGCGGCCATGGTGACCAACCTGCAGATGACCTTTGCCCAGGCCTCCTGGTTGCGCGTGGTGCAGATGCTGCCGCTGCCCTTCTGTTTTATTTCCATCACCAACGCCGCTTACGTCGGGCTGCCCAAGGAGCAGAGCAACCAGGTGGCCGGCCTCATCAACTTTGCCCGCAACCTGGGCGGCAGCATCCTGATCGCCATCACCAACGCGCAGGTGACCAGCCGAGCCATGTGGCATCAGGCTCACCTGCAAAATGACATGCAGTCCGGCTCCATCGGCTACCAGCAGCACGTACAGGCGCTCTCCGGCTACCTGGGCAGCGGCTTCGGCGGGAGCAACGGCAGCCATATGGCCCTGGGCATGATCTACCAGCAACTGAACCAGCAGGCCCAGATGCAGGGCTACCAGGACGTGTACATGGAGCTGAGCTGGATGTCGGTGGTCCTGATCCTGCTGGCCTTCCTGCTGAGCAAGAACCGGCCCGGCGAAGGACCGGGGGCCGAGGCGATGCACTGAAAACAGTGCAATTCCGCGAGAAGGGCGCCGGCTTCGAGCGAGGCGCCCATTTTCTTGCCCTTTTGCCGGGAAAGCGACTGGGAAATCGGCACATGGACGCGGGTTCCGGTACCATATTTCAGGTACCGACTGACGCAATGAGCCTGAAAGCAAAACTGGAAGCCGTAATCTACGCTGCCGAAGAGCCAGTGACCCTGGCGCAACTGGCGGCCCTGTTTGTTGAAGATGTCCTGGAGTGGAAGACCGAGCAGGCTGCCGCTGCCGCCGAGGCCGCGGCGGAGGCCAGCAGGCCCGGGCCGGGCGAGGTGCTGCCCCTGCTCAACGGGGACCAGATTGCCGAGTTGCCCGCCGAGCCGGAAGTTGAGCCGGAAGCCGCTCTCACCGAAGGCGCCTCCGAGGCTACCCCGGACGACGTGCCCGCCGCGACGGCGGAAGAAGCAGCTCCGCAGGAGGCTGCGGCCGAGGGCGAGGCTGAGCCGCAGGGCGAACCCGCAGCGGAGGTGGATGCCGAGGCGGAGGCCAAGCGTCTGGCCAAGCAGCAGGATCGTGAGATCCGGGCCATTCTGCGCCAGCAACTGGACGAGCTGATTGCGGAGTACGCCTCGGATGCCCGGGGTATTGAAATCCGCGAGATCGCCGGCGGCTACCGCATGGCCACCAAGCCGGAGTGCCACGATGCGGTGCGGATGTTTGTGAAGAGCCTCAAGCCGGCGCTCAAGCTCTCGCTGCCCGCCCTGGAGACCCTGGCGGTGATCGCCTACAAGCAGCCGATTACGGCGCCGGAGGTGAATGAGATTCGCGGCGTCGACTCGTCGGGCGTATTCGGCTCGCTGCTGGCGCGCAAGCTCATCGCCACGGCGGGACGCAAGCAGGTGATCGGGCGACCGATTCTGTACAAGACGACCAAGGAGTTCCTGCTCCGCTTCGGCTTGAAGGACGTCTCCGAACTCCCCTCGATGGAGGAGTTTGAGAAGATGGCGGCTCTCGAGTTGGAGGAGCCGGAGCCCACGGAAGCGGATCAGGCCGCTGCCGTCGCTGAGGCGGAGAGCCTTGCCGACCAGCAGGCTGAGTCCAGCGGCGATGCGGAGGCCGAAACCGAGCCGGCTGCCGCGCCAGCCGAGGCCGAAGACCCCACGGGCGAGGCTGAAGTCACTGAAGAAGGTAACGCGGGCGACCAGACCGCACCGGCCAGCGCCGAGGCAGAAACCGAAGCACCTCCCGCTGAGTAGAAGAAACAGAGGCAATTCCATGACGGACAAGGTCCAACGCGATACGGCTGCCGAGGCAGCCGAGACCACCCCTGCCCCCAAAAAGACCCGCAAGGCGAAGACGGAGACCGCTGCCGAAGCGGCTGCTCCTGCCAAGAAGACGCGCGCCCGCAAGACCCGGGCCGCGGAAGAGACGCCTGCCGAAGAGAGCGCGGCTGTGAAGCCGGCCAGGAAGACCAGCTCCACCAAGACCAGTGCGGCCAAGACCAGCGCAGCCAAGCCCAAACGCGCAGCCAGCAAGGCCAAAGCCGCCGCGGAACCCGTGGAAGAACCGGCCAGCGAGCCGATGAGCAGCGCCATTGCCGACCCGATTGGCGACCTGAGCGACGGCGAGGGCCGCTATTACACCGGGGATCTGGATCTGGACACGGATGAGACGTCCGCCGCACTGGAGGCTGAACTGGCCGAGGCCGTCGAAGAAGACGAGGAGGAGGACGAGGTGGAGCTGCCGCCCGCGCCCCCGGCCCGGCAGGAGCGGTTGCAGAAGATCCTGTCGCAGGCGGGCATCGCCAGCCGCCGCCACGCCGAAGAGATGATCGAGGAAGGCCGGGTGATGGTCAACGGCCAGGTGGTGACGACGCTGGGCGCCAAGGCCGATCCGGCGCGCGACCACATCCGCGTGGACGGCAAGCTGCTGCAGGGCGCCGAGCGCCATCGCTACTACATGCTGAACAAGCCGCGCGGCTTTGTCACCACGGTAAGCGATCCCGAGGGACGGCCTACGGTGATGCAGTTCTTCGCCAAGTCCAGCGAGCGGCTTTACCCCGTGGGCCGCCTGGACTACCTGAGCGAAGGCCTGCTGCTGATGACCAACGACGGTGACCTGGCCAACCGGCTCACCAAGGCCGCCTCCGGCGTGGAAAAAACCTACCTGGTGAAGGTGGCCGGGCAGCCCAGCGAGGAAGAACTGGATCGCCTGCGGGACGGCGTCTCGATTGAGCGCGACAAGCAGGGATCGAACCGGGTGCGGACGGCCCCGGCGCGGGTACGGCAGATTCGCGAGGGCGATAACCCGTGGTTTGAGGTGGTGCTGATCGAGGGGCGCAACCGCGAGCTGCGCAAGATGTTCTCCGCGATTGGGCACTTTGTGGAGAAGATTCGCCGCGTGGGCTACGGACCGCTGGTGCTGGACGTGGAGCCGGGCAAGTTTCGCGAGCTGGAGCCGGCCGAGGTGGAGGCGCTGCGCCTGACCGCCGAGGGCAAGCTCAAGCCGCGCCGGATCAAGGGCACCGCCCTGCTGCACAAGGAGGCGGGCAAGCCCACCGAGGAGCGCATGCAGCGCGGCGGGCGGCGCTTTGCCGAGCGCAGCGGAGACCGTGGTGGGCCGCGCGGCGCCGGCCAGCGTGGCGGCGGACAGCGCAGCGGGCAATGGGGTGACCGGCCGCAGCGCGGCGGACAGCGACCGGCATGGAGCCCGGATCAGCGGCCCGAGCGCCGGCCTGAGCAGCGCTCCGAGTCAGCGACCGGACAGCGCCGTGGCCCCGGCCCGGATCGACGTGAATTTGCCGGGCGCGAGTTTGCCGGGCGCGGCGAGCGGCAGGAATCCCGCCGCAGCGGGCCCAACCCCAGCTTCAACAAGCCCCGCCGCGAGTGGAGCGGCGACCGCCCGGGCGGCAAGCCGGGCTTCAAGCCGGAGTTTGATCGCGCGCGTCCAGGACGCACGGCCGAGCGCGGCGAGGATCGTGACAGGGATCGTGGCCGGGATCGTTTTGAGAATCGCGCCGGAGACAGGCCCCGTGGAGGCTTCGGCGAGCGGCCAAAGGAGCGCTTTGAGAGCCGCCCGCAACGCAGCGCGGGCGCCCGGCCGGGCTTTGAGCGCGGTCAGGGCAGCCGCCCCGCCGGCGGATTCCGCCCGGCACGGCCCGAGCGGCCGGAAGGCGAGCGCCAGGAGCGCTTTGGTGGACGTCCGGGCGGACAGCGCCCATTCCGCAGCGACCGGCCTCGGTTTGAGGGCAGGCCGAGCCAGGATAGACCGAGCCAGGATAGACCGCCTTTCGACCGGCCCGCCGCTCCGCAGGAGCGCCCGGCGCGCCCCCGCAAGGATTTCCGCAGCGACCTGCACATCGAGGAAGTGCCGCACGCGCCGTCGCGTCCGCGTGGCGAGGGTCAGGAGCGCGCACAGCGCCCACAGCGCCCCAGGACCGAGCGTCCCGAACGCGCGGAGCGTGGTGAGCGTGCAGAGCGTCCGGAGAAGCGCTTCAGCCGGCCGGCCGGCGGCGGCTTTGACCGTGGCGCTGACCGCGGTGCTGAGCGTGGACCGGCCAGAAGCCAGGGCGCAGGCAAAAGCTGGGGTCGCGGCGCTTCCGAGCGCCCGGCTCGCCCCGAGGGCGCAGCACCGGCCTTCCGGGGCAAGCCCAAGCCAGGCGGCAGCGGCAGGCCGGGAGGCTTTTCCAAGCCTGCTTCCAGGAGCGGCGGGTTCAAGCGGCCGGGAGGCAAGGGACCGGGCTTCAAAGGCTCCGGCTTCAAGGGCAAACCAGGCGGCAACCGCCGCGGCTAGATCATCGCCGCGGCTGCACATGCGGGGCGGCTGGACTGGCCGCCCCGCCTTATTTTCAGCACAGGCAAAGGCGGTGCGGGTCTGCCGCAAACCTGTAACCCGGCGCGGGGGGCGCGCATCTGAACAACCATGAGCACAGAGAAGGCAACGTTTGGTGCAGGATGCTTCTGGGGCGTGGAAATGGCCTTTGCCGCCATCCCCGGCGTAACGGCGACAGCAGTGGGCTACGAGGGCGGCGCGCTGGACAACCCCTCATACAAAGATGTGTGCACGGATACCACCGGCCATGCCGAGGTGGTGGAGCTGGACTTTGACCCCGAAAAGGTGAGCTACGAGACCCTGCTGGACGCGTTCTTTAACCTGCACGATCCCACTACGCTCAACCGCCAGGGACCGGACTGGGGCACGCAGTACCGCTCGGCCATCTTCTTCCACTCACCCGAGCAGGAGGCCGCGGCCCGCGCCAAGATCGAACAGCTCACCGCCGAGGGCCGCTACAAGCCCAAGCGGATTGTGACCAAGGTGGAACCGGCGCAGACCTTCTGGCGGGCCGAGGAGTACCACCAGCGCTACCTGGAGAAGCGCGGCCTGCGCAGTTGCCATATCTAGACAGTGAACAGTGGACAGAAATCTGCGGCGGGCGCTAGCCTTCCAGCGTCGGCCGCTTTGATTTTTCGTCCAGCCACAGGCAGACAATCCACCACACCACCACGATCACATAGATAGCGCCATCGGCGTTGAAGAGCTTCTCGCGCAGATCGAGCACGCGCATGTACTCTTCGCGGCTGTGCGGCACGGTGTGCTGCGCAATGTACTGCCAGATCACCTGAATCGCGACCTGCGCGGCTGCGGCGGTGGAGAGACCGATGGCGATACGCTGCACATGCGTCCGCCAGCCGCCCTGGAAGCGGCGCCCCAGCGCGACCACCAGCAGGCCCAGCTCAATCGCCAGCAGGTTGGTGAGGAACTCGCCCTTCTGCGCAAGCAGTTGCATCAGGCGCAGCACGGCCAGTGGCGAACCGGCGGTGAGCGTCTTCCAATCAGGCCAGGGACCGTAAAAGCCCACGACCGTGCCGCCCACGGCCAGCATCGCCAGCGAAGCGATGAGCCAGGAACGCGGCGTTGCCCCGGCAAAGGCGCGGCGGGCAAGCTCGATGAGCACCAGCAGCGCGATGATCACCGTCGCGTCCGCCAGAGTCAGAAAGATCGACGTCAGGGTCATGGGCGCCAGCCGCCCATACAGCAGCCGGTTGGTCAGCAGCCGCAGCGCCACCAGCGCAATGCTGGTGGTGAACCAGGGGAAACGCCGCGAGCACTCGCGGCCCAGCAGCACCACGAGCAATACCAGCAGCGCCGCGAAGGTCAGCGTCCAAAGTGTCTGGACCGCTGTGAAATGAAAATTCAAATGCATGAGTACCTTGTCTGCGATCGGCATCACTCTGCCGCGCCGGATCACTTGTCTTTTCCAGTGTACCCGCGCACGCCTGCGGAGCTGTTTGCGCAGCGATGCACACCTGGGAAATCGCCTCGCGGATGGAATCTGGCAGCAGCGCGACTTGAGCAGGCACACCCGCCGCAGAGTCCGATTCCGAGGCTGCGTGTGCGCCAGATCACATCATGCGGCCATGCCTACTGCACAGCTGTGATCAATGAACATGCGCCTTTTGGGAAAAAGGCGGATTATTCACAGTATTGCCACAAGTTCTTGCTCATTTTGTCATGCAATCGCCTTTCGATTTGCGGTAAAGTTCGAGCAAATCCAATTGGAAGCGGTTGCACATCTGCAAGCAGGGCGGAGCTATGCTCCATTGATTCTGCCTGCGGATAGAACGGTATTTTTCAGACGGACAGGGCTTCGCGCGGCGCAATGCCAAGCCGTGCGATGAGTCTTGTCCGCCCCAACGTTGGATGAGGGGTTACAGGAGAGCCATGATGAGACACGATGGGATTTGCAACAGCTTGCGTTTCCTTGCGCGGGCAAGGAAGATGTTGAGCTGTTTGGCGGTGGTACTGCTGGGCCTGGTGGTGATTGCAGCAGGGCATGCGCAGACCGCGGTGGACGGCGCAATCGGCGGCACCGTGCTGGACAGCTCCGGCGCCGTGGTGCCCAATGCCACCGTGCTGGTGCACAACAACGGCACCAACGCCGAGCAGAAGGTGGTCACCGATGCCTCGGGCTACTATCGCGTGATCCATCTGCAGCCGGGCGCTTACACGGTCACCGTGACCGCTCCGGGATTCAATACCTTCAAGTCCAACGACCTGACAGTGCAGGTGGGCGTACTCACCGATCCGCGGGCGCATCTCGCGGTGGGCAGCTCGGCGGAGACGGTGGTGGTCACTGGCGAAGCGCCGCTGGTCAACGCCACGTCGCCGGACTTTGCCGGGGTGGTGCCACAGATCACGCTGCGCTCGCTGCCAGAGAACAACTACCGCTGGTCGGCCTTTGCTCTGCTCACTCCGGGCGTGGTGAACGACGCCAACGGCTATGGCCTGCTCAGCTTCCGCGGCCAGAGCACCCTGCTCAACAACATCACCATCGACGGCACCGACGACAACCAGGCGTACTTCTCTGAGGAGCGCGGCCGCACCCGCGCCGGCTACTCGACCATCAAGGCCGCCATCCAGGAATTCCAGGTAAACACCTCGAACTACTCCGTGGAGTACGGGCGCTCGGCGGGCGGCATTGTGAACGCCGTCACCAAGAGCGGCACTAACGAGTTCCACGGCGAGGGCTACTACTTCGACCGCGACAGCGCCTGGAATGCGCAGAACGGCTATGTGACGCATCCGGTGCAGGTATCGGCGAGTCCGATTCGCTATGAGGTGCAATCCTTCAAGCCCACCGATCTGCGCCGCCAGTACGGCTTCGGCGTCGGCGGACCGATCCTCAAGGACAAGCTCTTCTTCTTCCTCGCTGCGGATCGCTTCTATCACGACTTTCCCGGCGCGGCGACCATCCTGGGCACCAGCGCCAACGCCAACTTCTTTACCGGCGCGGATGCCGCCCTGCCCAGCGGCAAGACCTGCGGCGTGACCAGCGGCTCTGCGGCGCCCAGCTACCAGGACGCTAACGTGTGCCAGGTGGCCAAGGACACGGGCCTGAGCTACGCCAGCGCCTACACGGTGTACAGCAACGGCATCACCGGACTGACGACCATGCTGGGCCAGGTGCCGCGCACCGGCGACCAGACCATCTACTTCCCCAAGCTCGACTGGCAGATCAATGAGAAGAATCACGCCTCGGTGGAAGCCAATCGCATGCGCTGGACCTCGCCCGCGGGCATCCAGACCAGCCCGGCGGTGGCCTACGGCATGAGCAGCTTTGGCAACGACTACGTGCGCGACAACTGGATCGTCGGCAAGCTGGACAGCTTCTTCACCACGGCCATGAGCAACGAGGTCCGCTTCATGTACGGGCGCGACTTCGAGTATGAATTCAACCAGACGCCCACCGCCTACGAGCAGAACAACCTGGTTAAAACCAGCAGCTACACCAATCCGCTGGGGCTGCCGCCCAATGTCTACCTGAGCGGCTTCTTCCAGTTCGGCACGCCGCAGTTCCTCAACCGCGCAGCGCTGCCCGATGAGCGCCGCTGGCAGCTCTCCGATACCTTCGTCTGGATTCATGGCAACCACCAGATCAAGTTCGGCGAGGACTACCTGCACACCTACGACCTGATCTCCAACCTCTACAACCAGTACGGCGGCTTCAGCTACAGCGGCAACCAGGCGCTGGGCAACTTCATCGCCGACCAGTACCTCTCGCAAAATCCGATTGCCGGCAAGCAGGCCAAGAATTACACCTACTTCACCCAGGGCGTGGGCCTGCCGGGCATCGACTTCACCACCAGCGACTACGCGCTGTTTGCGCAGGATGAGTGGAAGGTGAGTCCGCGGCTGAGCCTGACTCTGGGCCTGCGCTGGGACTACGAGGCCTTCCCCAACCAGTCCCTGCCCAACCCCGCGGTGCCGCAGACGCTGAGCCTGCCGGATCACAAGTTCAACATCGCCCCGCGCGTGGGCTTTGCCTATGACGTCTACGGCGGCGGCAAAACCATCCTGCGCGGCGGCTACGGCATGTTCTATGCCCGGGCCATCAACTCCACGCTCTACCAGGCGCTCATCGGCACCGGCAATGCCAAGGGGCAGATCAACCCCTCGCTCTACCCCAACACGGCCGGCGCCTGCGCTCCGCTCTTCCCGCAGGTTGTGCCCTCGGCCAGCTACGCCACCTGCCTCACCGGATCGAGCGGCGCCGCCACGGCCTACTACATGGACCGCAACTTCAAGGTGCCGGAGATTCACCAGGCCGACCTGACCGTGGAGCAGCAGCTCTCCAGCCACGATATGTTCAGCATCTCCTGGCTCGGCGCCTGGGGCCGCCGCCTGCCCGACTTTGTGGATACCAACCTGCCCGCGCCCACGGCGGTGCAGTTCAAGGTGGTGGATCCCAACCAGACCGGCCCGCTGGCAAACGGAACCACCTTCACCACCAATGCCTTCTTCGCCACCACCAACGCCAACAAGCGTCCCAATGCGGCCTTCAGCACCATCACGGACATCTTCAGCGGCGTCAACTCCAACTATGAAGCGCTGGTGGCGCAGTACAACCACCGGCTGACGCACTCCATTGCACTCAGCGCCAACTACACCTGGTCGCACGCCATGGACTTTGGCGAGAACAACACCACCGGCGCCGGAGCCAATGCGCTGCTGGATGCCTCGAACATCCACCTCGACTACGGTAACTCCAACCAGAACGTGCCCAACCGGCTGACCATCTTTGGGCAGTTGCAGTCGCCCTGGCACTTCCACGGGCCGGTGGCTTACCTGCTCAACGACTACGAACTGGCGCCGGACTTCCAGACTCAGAACGGATTGCCTTACTCGCCGGGCATCAGCACCAACAACTCCTCGCTCTACCAGACGGGATCGTCCACTCTGAGCTCGCTGGTCACCTCGTCCTTCAACGGCTCCAACGGCGCCTCGCGGGTGCCCATCATCATCCGCAACGCCTACCTGTACCCCAAGACCTGGCAGCTCGATCTGCGCGCCTCCAAGAAGGTGGTGGTGCGCGACCGCTACAACCTGGAGTTCCTGGCCGAGGCCTTCAACCTGACCAACCATCAGAACGTGACCGGACTGGGCACCACGGCTTACACCGTGACCGAAGACACGACCAACCACCTGAACACGCTGACCCCCTACACCAGCACGCCGTATGGGGCCATCACCAGCACCGACAACAGCAACTTCGCCTACAACGTGCGCCAGATCCAGATGGCGCTGCGCTTCACGTTCTAGCCGCAGGTGGATGTGCAGGGACGCGGCGGCTTCGGCCGCCGCGTCGCTTTTTGGGGATGGTTATTCCACGCCGGCGAAGTAGGCGGCCACTTCCTGCCAGTTGTTCACGCGGGTATAGCCGGTCACCTCCACGTTGTGCGGCGCGGTGAAGAGCAGTCCCCGGCCCTGGAAGAGGTTGAGGTTGCGCGGCTGATCGTCGATCAGGTAGTCGGCGCGGAGGATGCTCTTGTCGCCGCAAAAGACGTAGTGCGCGGGCGGCACAAAGGGAAAGTGGCGCTGCAGCCAGCGGTACTTGGGGCCCAGCGAGTTGGGCACCACCATGGCCTGCGTGGCGATGAAGATCTCAAAGCGCGCCGCGAGGTCGCGGAGCACCTCCTGCGCGTCCGGCATCAGCGGCAGATCCTCAAAGAAGTCCTCGGCATCCAGAAACGCCCGGAGCTGCGCCTGGCGGTCCTGCGGCGCGGCCAGCCACAGGCCCTTGCCGGCCAGGTCTTCCGGCGTAATCTCCTCGTCAAAGGTCTGGTTGTAGCGGCGGATATGCTCGGCCAGCGTATCGGCCATCACTTCATCCATATCGACGCAGATGCGCTGCATGCGGGAGGCTCCTCAAAACAGTGAACGGTGGACAGTGGAAAGCAGACGGTGAACAGTGATGCGTGTGCTGTGCTGCGAAGGCATCGCACGCGCTTGAAATAAGGGTAGCAGGGGCGGGGCAAGGAAAAATCCATCAACGATCAAACTTCATATCCACTCGTCGGTA
>DAIDGZ010000038.1 GCA_027452125.1 Acidobacteriaceae bacterium
GGCACGATCACAGGCCAGCAGCCGGGCGACACGTTCACGGAGAGCTTCTCCACTGCGGCCACGCTCAGCTCGACGGTGGGCGGCTACGCCATTGTGCCCGCGGCGGCCGGCGCTAACCTTGCCGACTACACTGTGGCCGCCACCGACGGCACGCTGAACGTAACCAAGGCCAATACCACCACGGCGCTCAGGCTGAGCAGCACCGACCTCACGCCGGGGCAGAGCTTGACGCTCTCGGCGCAGGTAGTTTCGGCCACCACCGGCACCCCCAGCGGCACGGCCAGCTTCTACGACGGCACCACGCCGCTCGGCACGGTGGCCTTGTCGGGCGGCGCGGCCAGCTATACCACGGCGGCGCTGGCGCCCGGGCTTACCCACTCGCTTACTGCCGTCTACTCCGGCGACGCCAACTTCAACGCCAGCGCCACGGTTGCCTCCGGCAGCACCAGCGTCACCGTGGCGCCGCTGGACTTCACCATGACCATCGACGGCCCGCCCAGCGGCACAGTCATTCCGGGCAGCACCATCAGCTACAAGGTCACGGTGACGCCGGACTATGGCAGCTACGCCGGTACGGTGAACTTTGCCGTGAGCGGTCTGCCACCCGGCGCTACGGTCAGCTTCTCGCCCGCGGCCATTGCCGCCAACGGCGGGCCGCAGACGATCACCGTCACCATCCAGACGGCTCCGGCCACGGCGGCTGAACACGCACCGCCGCAACCCGGCTCCGGCGGCGCGCCACTTACACTGGCTGCCTTGTTGCTTGGTCTGGGGGCGGTGCGGAAGCGCGGCAAGAGTATGCGCAGCATGCTGTGTGTGGCCCTGCTGATGCTTGGCGGAGCGCTCGCGCTGGTGACCACAGGCTGCGGGGGCCACGCAGGCTTCTTCAACCAGGCACCCCAAAATTACACCGTGACCACCATTGCCACGGCCGGTACCCTGACGCACTCGGCCAGCTTCAACCTCAACCTGCAGTAGCGCACAGAAGGAGACTGACTATGCGCACACCGCTCCGCAGCGTGCTCCTTCTTGGAGTGATCGTCATCGTGCTCTGCGCCGCCACTGGGGCGCAGAGCGTGGCAGCAAGGCCAACCCAGGGCAACACCACATCCGCGCCGTCCGAGTATCCGCTTCAGGTTGCGATCACCGGCGGCGGCACGTTGGCCAACGCCATCACCAGCAGCTCGTTCTGGATGACGGGCGGCAGCGTGGACCTGGCGGGCCGCTTCTACGGCAACTGGAGCGTTGTGGCTGATGTGGCCGGCATGCACAAGGCGCAGAGCAACTCGAACTCTGTGGGGCTGGACATGGTGACGGCCACCTTCGGACCGCGCTATAGCTGGCAGCCGAAGGGCAGCAAGTACGCGCTCTTCGGCCAGGCGCTTGCGGGCGAAGCCTTCAGCTTCCACACCGTCATCCCCACACCGCATGGCGCGGCGGACGGGGACACGAGCCTAGCCCTGCTGATGGGCGGCGGACTTGATGTAAACCTCAACCGCCGCCTCGCCCTGCGCGCCGTCGAGGCAAACTGGCTCCATACCCAACTGCCCAACTCCACCACCAATACGCAGAACTCGCTCCGGCTCAGCGCAGGCGTGGCCTTCCGTTTCAGGTAGGCGGCAGCCCGTGGCCGGAACTTCTACATATGGGGATCGACGGCGGATGTGGCGACGCTCGATGGGCTGGGAAACCTTGGAGCTTATCCCACCCTTTGCTTGCACTTTAGATGGTCCGGTGCGACTGTAGATCGGCAGCCCTGGCCTCAAGCGAGCATTCAAACAGGGTGCCTGCCTTCCAGGTATAGAGCGCGAAGCCGGGGAGGCAGGCGGTGTGAAACGTGCTATGTACATCGCCGGTGGGAGCCATAGGCCGCACCTCGGTTCACCGACCCTGGGAAACGCACCACGGGCGCACTTGATCGCGATAGTAACCCTCTCCCTCGCTGGGATTCTGCAGACTGTCTGGAGCGGGAATTCCTGAAGAGGCGGCAATAATGGGTCATGGTGCATAAAAAGTTCGTCGTGAAATATTGCGCAAGTAATTGATAATAAAATGTATTACCTACTTGCCGATGCAGAAGGTGGAAAAGATCAGGTTCAGTATGTCGTCTGGAGTGGTCTGGCCGGTGAGCGAGTCGAGAGCCCACAGGGCACGATAGAGATCCAGCAGAATCATCTCGTGAGGAATTCCGCTGGCGTTGGCGTCCATGGCGTCCTTTAGCCCGGCAAGCGCTGCGAGCACGGCCTGGTGCTGGCGCAGGTTGGTCAGCATGCCAGGCTCGGCGGCGGCACCTCCTGTGGCCAGCGCTACGAGCCGGTCACGCAACGCTGCAATCCCGTCACCCGTCAGCGCCGAAGTGGCCAGCGCCGCGACGCCCTGCACATCCGCAGGCTGCTCACCGCCGCCGAGCAGGTCACTCTTGTTCAGGGCCACCAGCGCTGGACGGCCCTGCACTGTCTCCAGTAGCCGATGCTCCTCTTCATTCAAGGGCTGGGTTGCATCCAGCACCACCAGCACCAGCGCCGCATCGGCCAGCGCCTCCCGGCTGCGGGCGATTCCCAGCTGCTCAGCCTCTTCCTGACCCTCGCGCAGGCCCGCGGTATCCACCAGTTCCAGGGGAATTCCCTCCAGCGATATGCGTTCCGTCACCAGGTCGCGCGTGGTGCCTGGGGTGGCAGTGACGATGGCGCGATCACGCTCGACCAGCCGATTGAAGAGCGAACTTTTGCCGGCATTGGGGCGGCCGACAATCGCGAGCGTCAGCCCGTCATGCACGATGCGCCCGCGTGCGAAAGACGCTTCTAGCGCGGCTAGCGGCGACTGCAGCAAGGTAATGCGCCGCGCAATCTCCTGCTGCGGCGTCACGTCCACGTCGTCCTCGGCGAAATCGATGCCCGCTTCAAGCAGCGCAATGAGTTCCACCAACTCCTGTTTGGCCGGCGCCACGCGACGGCTAAGTGCTCCGCCCAGTTGTCGCGCTGCCTGCCGCGCCTGGGTCAGGGTCTGCGCATCGATGAGGTCGCGAACCGCCTCTGCCTGGGTCAGGTCCAGCCGCCCGGAGAGAAAGGCCCGCTGGGTGAACTCGCCGGGCTCGGCGAGCCGCGCTCCGCGGTCCAACGCACGGCGCAGGAGAAGATCCAGCACCACCGGCGAGCCATGCGCGGCGATCTCCACCACATCCTCCGCGGTGTAGGAGTGCGGCGCGGCAAAGTAGGTGACGACGGCCTCGTCAATCCGCTCGGCCTCGCCGTCCGAGTCATCGAGCACCTCCGCCAGGCGCGCCCGGCCCGGCTCCAGCGGATGGCGAAGGCGGATAAGCTGTGCGGCGATGGAGGCGGCATGCGGCCCACTCAGGCGCACAATGCCGATACCACCCCGGCCCGGCGGCGTGGAGATGGCGGCAATGGTATCGGCAGTGGGATCAGATGTGCTCATAGGCTGCATCCAGTGTAGAAGCTGCGCCTGCGTGTGGCCGGCAGCAGGACACCACTCGGAAAACGTATAATCCAGTGCAACATTGCGCCGGCGCATTTTGTATCTCTCTTTACGTGCCGAGCTATGCTCATCTCCATTAAGGGCTTTATACGCTTGTTTAGTTTTCGTCATATGCGGCGGGCGTGCTGCGTCCTGCTTCGCATCGCTTACCGGGGCAGCATGGTTCTTGGGCTGGTGTGTGCATTGCTGCCGTGCGGCACTGCACAGGCACAGTCCCACCCCGCAGAAAAGGCAATCTGGCAGGGAACGCTGCGCACCGATGCGGCCGCCCCCATTGCCTCAGCCAGGCTTCGCCTGACAAGCCCCGCAGTACACGCCAGCGCAGTCACCAACGCATCCGGAGCCTTTCGCTTTGCGCCGCTGCCAGCAGGAATGTATCGGCTTGATGTTGAAGCCGGCGGCAAGCGCATCCGCTCAGCGCAGCCCGTCGAACTGTCGCCGGCTAGAGCGCCGGTCCTGCTGACGCTCTCCAGCCGTGGAGAGTTGACCTTGAGCGCACAGCCGACGCAGACCGCGACCGGCGGTGAACAGCTCTCCAGCCAGGCGGTGAGCGAGCTACCGCTGAACAAGCGCGACTTTGGCACCCTGCTGCTGCTGGCCGCGGGCACCATGACCGACGCCAACGGCGCGACTAACTTCACTGCCCAGTTCGCCATCAACGGCCAGCGCGGCGTGGAGGCGGTCTTTGCCATGGATGGCGCGGACATCAGCGACCCCGAGATGGGCGGCGCCACCTTTGCCAACTTCAACGTGGATGCCGTTGAGAATATCCAGTCCAGTTCCGGCTGGATGCCTGCTGAGATTGGCCATGGCGCCTCAGGCTACACCAACATCGTCACGCGTTCAGGCGCCGCAGGATTCCACGGCTCGTTTTTTGAGTTCGTACGCAACTCCGCCTTCGATGCGCGCAACTACTTTGACCACGCCACGCCTGCATATCCCGGGCGCATTCCGCCCCTCCGGCGGAACGAGTTTGGCTTCACCAACGGCGGGCCGGTGCTGCTTCCGCATCTGTACGATGGCCGCTCGCGCACCTTCTACTTTGCCGAGTATCAGGGATTTCGCCAGGTACTGGGCACCACACAGGTGATGCCTGTGCCCACCGCTTCCGAGCGCACTGGCCTAGATACGATCACCTATCCCGACGGATCGACCGACACGCTTACAGTGCCCGTCGATCCTGGCATAGCGCGGGTGCTGGCACGCTATCCGCTGCCCAATGATCCGCTGGGCTCCTATCAACAGCACACCTACGCAACCGCGTCGAAGGTTTCCACCAACGCTGACCAGTTCTCGCTGCGCATCGACCACCAATTCACGCCGCGCGACCGCTTCTTCGCACGCTTCTCGCTGGATAACCTCACTGGCCCCACCACCAACCCGGATCAGACCGCCATTGACCCCAGCTTCGCGGTGAATTATCTGGACCGCGAACGCAACGTTGTGGGCACCTACACGCGCACTGTTTCGCCACGGCTTACGCTGGCAACGCTATTTAGCATCATCCGCTCCACACCGGGCTTTCCCGCACCCAACCAGACCGACCCTGCGGTAAAGTTCAATGATGGTCTCTTTGAGGCCTTCAACTCGGCGGCGGGCACGGTCACGCAGTCCTACGGCAATCTCTTCCAACTGCTGCAAACCTTCAGCTACGTCACCGGACGCCACGCGCTCAAGGCGGGCGTGGAGATACGCGCCAACCGCGACTCCTCTTACTATGGCATCAGCCCCGACGGCGAGTACGACTTTGGCGGCGGCCTGGCCTATGCCGGCGAGTTCATCCCCTCGGCGAGCGGACGCCACGACGTGCATCCCGGCGACCCGTTGCCCGACACGCTCTCCAGCTTCCTCTCCGGCAGTCCCTTTGCCTACACCATTTCGGTTGCGCCGCCTTACTTCTCCAATGGGCCGCACATCGGCCCTGCCGCCATCAATCGCAACAACGTGAACCTCTACGTGCAGGACACATGGAAGATCACACCCACCCTCAGCATGGATTACGGCCTGCGGTGGGAGTTTTATTCCCCGATCAGCGAGCGTGCGCATCGCACTGCAGGCCTCCTCTACCAGAACGGTACGCAGGAATACGTCGTCAATCCACAGCCCGGCTATCGCACCCAGCGCAACGGCTGGGGACCGCGCGTGGAACTGGCCTGGCAGCCTTTCGACAACTTGCAGATTCACGCTGGCGCAGGCATCACCGTGATTCCGCCTAACATCTGGCAGGACAACTTTCTCACCGGTTCCGCGCCCTTTGCCGTGATGCCGCGCCTGCTCTCGGCCGCCAATGCGCCGATCCACTATGGCTTCAGGATCACTCCGTCGCAGCTGCCACGCACGGAAACGCCGTCCGGGGCAGACATCTTTCTCGATGGGCGCACCAATAGCGTTGCGCCCAACACCATGATGGACGTGAACCACTACGAGCAGCAGATTGCCGCGCTGACGCCGGGTCATGTGGTCAGCGATCTGGCACTGAACGGAATCGACCGCAACTTTGGCAACGGCATGCTTACCACCTGGACGCTGGGGCTGGAGCGCAAATTAGGCGGCCTAACTGCGGATGCAGCCTACGTGGGCACTACAGCCAGCAAGCTGCCGCGCATGAGCTTCCCCAACGCTTATCCCGGGGCCACAGCGGCCTTTGCGCGCTACACCACGTTTGATACAAATGGGAACGTCACCGGCGGCATGGGCTTTGAGAGCGAAATCACCGCCAGCGCCCACTCCACCTACCACGCACTGCAAACCTCACTCTCCGGCGCCATGGCCCATGGCGGGCCGGGGATTCAAGCCAGCTACACCTGGAGCAAGTCCATCGACGACACCAGCCAAGTGATCGGCGGCACCGGCTCCACGGGCGCCGTCACGCAGGGCTTTCCGCAGAATCCTTTTGACAACCACGCTGAGCGCGGCCCCTCTACCTTTGACGTGACGCATAACTTCGGCCTGAGCGTGGCTCAGGACCTGCATCTACAGGATGCCGCACTGCTGCACCCGCTCAGCCGCAAGCTCACCTATGGGTGGGAACTGCTCAGCATCTCGAGCATCAGCTCCGGCTCACCCTTCACGGTCTTCAGCGGCATCCAGCAGACAGGCGCTGGCTCGAACGGCGTAGACCGGCCCGACCAGATTGCCCGTCCGCATCTGTCCACCGCGCGTAAAGTCCGGCTGGACTACTTCGGCGCAGGCGCGGCCAATGCGAGCACCTTCTTCTCGATCCCCATCCACACGCCCGATGGCACCGGACCCAACCAGGGGCGCTTTGGCACACTCGGCCGCAACAGCTTCCGCGGGCCGGCCTATTACAACTTCGACTTCGCGCTCATCAAGGACACGCCCTTTGGCCGCCGGCCCAGCGGCGCTGAACGCACCGATCTGCAATTCCGCGGCGAGTTCTTCAACCTCTTCAATATCGTCAACATGGGCCTACCCGCCAATATCCTCAACGGCTCCGGATTCGGCCAGATCAGCCGCACAGCCGGAACCTCACGCCAGATTCAGCTCTCGCTCAAGCTCATCTACTGATTGCGCGCAGGAAGGAGACCAGCGCGCAATCGCAAGGCATCTTTCACTACAAATCTGCAAATCAGCTGGCTGATTGCGCTGGTGCGTTGCTGCCGCAGTAAACGAAACCGTCTGTCATCACGTACTCTGGTACGGGCCGGCACGCACCGGCCGTGGGGTCGAACGAATGAGAGCCACACATATCGAATTCCGTCTGCGCATGCCGATACTCTTCCTGCTGGTCGGCATCGGCTTCTGGGCACCATGGATTGAAACGCTCAAACTGGGCAGCCGCATCTCTTTGCTGGAGTGGCTTGCGCTGCTGCTCAGCCGCGCCGGTCTGCTGGGCTTTGCTGCAGCCACACCTGCGGTCATCGTCCTTGGCTCCCTGCTGGCCCTGGCTGCGGTCGTACTGCGCATCTGGGGCACAGCCTACCTTGGCCCTGCCACTGTGATCCACGGCCAGATGCAGGCCGGCACACTGATGGCCGCAGGCCCTTATCGCTACGTGCGCAATCCGCTCTACCTGGGCCTGTGGTGCATGATGGCTGCCATGGCCTTCATCATGCCGCCCACCGGCGCGCTGGTCTCCATGCTGCTGATCACGCTTTTCCTGCTGCGCCTTATTCTCGTGGAGGAAGCTTTCCTGACCACGCAACTCGGCCAGCCTTATCGTGACTACCTGCGGGCAATTCCACGGCTTATTCCCCGGCTGCGCACGCCGCTCGCCCCCGCCCAGGCGCAACCGCGCTGGCTGCTGGCCACCCTGGCTGAGATCAATCCCCTCGGCGTGCTCTTCACACTCGCCGTACTCTCCTGGAGCTATAACAACCTACTCATGATCAAAGGCGTGCTGGTCAGCTTCGGCCTTTCACTGGTGGTGCGCGCTCTGCTTCCCGGCCGCCTGGTAGAGTCGGCACTTGGCCGGTAGGCGCGGCTCTACTTTGCCTTGCCCAAGCGGCCCAGATGGGTCCAGCCGAACCCGTCGCCATACTTGAGCCCGTAGCCCAGCGCGCGATCCACGGCGATATGGTTGGCCCAGATCAGCGCAAAGGGCAAAAGCCCTCGGGCATGCAGCACCAGCGCGGCCAGCGCCAGCGCCTGCGGCGTCACGTAGGAGTGCACTGCGTTATAGACACGCGCGCCGCGGCATGGCCCACCCAGATAGCCCAGCATGCTCAGGTCCGGCGCCAGCCACAGCGCGGCAAACAGCCACCAGCTTGCCCCGGAGTGCGCGTAAAGCACTGCCGTGACCGCAGCAGCGGCCAGGCCCTCCAGGCGCAGTAAAACTTGAATCGAATTCAACGAAGACTGAGCTGCAGCACTCTGCCCCTTGCCGTACGTCGTGCTTGCCATGTCTATTCGATGTTGCTGGGCGGCGCAAAGCTCGAAAATTGTCCGCAAAAAGCAAACAGGGGAAAGGTCTGAGCCTTTCCCCTGCCGCGGGTGATGCGTGAAGCCGGAAGCTACTTCTTGGTGGGGGCGATGACGTCCTTGGCGGCCTTGGCCACGCGGAACTTCACAACCGTCTTCGCCTTGATCTTGATCGCGGCGCCGGTCTGCGGGTTGCGGCCGATGCGCGCCTTGCGCTCCGCCTTCACGAGGCGGCCGATGCCGGGGATTACGAAGACGCCGTTCTTCTTGGTCTCCTTGATGGCCGTCTCCGCCAGCAGATCCAGGAAGGCCGCTGCCTGCTTGTTGGTCATTTCCAGCTTCTCAGCCATGTGCCGTGTCAGGGCCGTCTTGGTCATTCCAGTTGCCATGTCCTTCGTCTCCTTTTGGGGCCTACCCTCTGGGCGGCCTGCGTTGCCTCGGGCTCTCCTGATCCGTTCCGCATAAGGGTGGTGCGACTGAGGCAACGTGTGCACGAAACCCTGTATTCATGCGGCTACTGAGAACCCTGTCGATGGATACAATGCGGCTTTTGCCCTGCGAAAGTCAACGGGGAACGCCTGATTTCCACAGGTTTTTTGCGGGTTTTTGCGATTTTCTCCGATTTTTGCCTGTTTTTCTGGGTTTTTCACCGATTCACCGCCATGAAACCCGCAAAAACACTGTCTGGAGAGCCTGTCTGGACTTGCCGATTTTCGGCGCTAGTGGAGCCCGAACAGCACCTTCTTCTTCGGCTTCAGAGCGGCGGCAAGCGGGGTATTCAGCGCATCCACCACGGGAGCGGCAATCTTGAAATGGCGGATTACTGTGGCCGCCAGATCCGGCTTCAACGCCGCCTCGGCGGGCAGCGTGGCCGCCAGTCCCCATTGCCGGCAGCGAATCAGGTCCATCGCCGGGTGCTCAGCGGGAAAGCCCTTGGGCGGGCGGGT
>DAIDGZ010000039.1 GCA_027452125.1 Acidobacteriaceae bacterium
GCACTTCATCGCCATTTTTGTGTTCGGCCGCGCCATCCTTTCATTGGCCGTTGGCTTCGCCCTGCTCACGCGCCAGCCATGGGGCCGAACTTTCGCCATCATCATCGCTGTTCTCACTTTGATCAAGCCCATCCTGGGCACTATCCTGGCGATCTATACCTTGTGGGTGTTGCTGGAGAGCTCGGGCGACCAGAATTACGCCCAATTGGCCGCCGAACGGCATGCATTCCCGCAACCGCCTCCCGCGCCACCTCGGTATTGAATCTAGGTGGCCCTCGATAAGGACGAAGGCTTTGTCAAGGCGCAAATCACCTGGGCGGTGCGTGAGCACCGCTTGATCAGCCAGAGGGGTTGAGGACCAGAGCTCCGGTAGATTCACGCTGCATCACCAAACGGCGGGCAATTACGCCCCACCAACCATCGATACGGCTACAACATCAACCATGATGCTTCCATGCGGACATCCAGCCTAGTGCTGGATGCGAGAGCGCCCATTCAATTCATCGGTCTGGCTTGCGCCGACCAGGGCCACCCGCGGGCTGCTCTCGATATGGGCGATCTCTGGATAACCAACGTTCTGCCGCAACATCCAGTAGAGTCGCACTGCCAACTTCCTGGCCGCCGCCACCTTGGCCACGCCCTTCGGCTTGTGGTGGCAACGAGCCTGATACTGCTTGCGAAATCCTTCATCCAGCCGGGTCACGCTCTGCGCCGCTTCCACCAGCAACTGGCGCAGAAACCGGTTGCCCTGCTTGGTGATCGCGCCCAGCCGCTGCCTGCCGCCCGACGAGTGCTCGCGCGGTATCAGCCCCAGATAGCTGGCCACCTGCCTGCTGTGCCGGAACCGGCTTACCTCGCCGATCGTCAACACAAAGGCCAGCGCCGTGATCGGACCCACGCCCGGCTGCGTCATCAGCAGCCGCGCCTGCGCGTATTCCTCCGCCGCACGAGCTACTGCCCGGTCCAACTCGCCGATCTGCCGATCCAACTCCGCCAGCAGCTGCAATAAATCTTCGCGTCGTCGCGCTGTCCAGCCTTGCAGAGGAAGTTTTTCCAACTCAGCCCTCCCCCGAACGCTCCACAGGGAACTCTTCTTCTGCACCCCGCGGTTCAGCGCCAGATGCTGCAATCCGTTCTTCACCCGCGTCCGGATCTCCACCAGCTTGTGCCGGTGAATCAGCAACTGGCGCAGGTCGCGCTGCTCCGCGCTCGGCGTCCACAAGCGCGGAAACCGCCCCTCCAGCAGCAGCTTCAGAATGTGCGATGCATCGCGCTTGTCGGTCTTCTGCTTGCGCACATAGCTGGCACGAATCTGGGCCGCATCCCCGACCCACACCTGGTGACCCAGCCGCTCCAGCAAGTCGATGAACCACTGGCTGTTGCCGCACGCCTCGACTCCAACCAGCGCCGGCGCCTCCAGCACGCGATAGAACCGCTCCGCTTCGCCATCGCCATTGACCAACTTCCGTTCCGTCACTTCGCCGGTCTCCGCATCGAAAACCGCCACCTGTTGCCAACTCGGATGAAAATCACATCCTATAATTTTCATAGAAGGCTTCTCCTGATCCTGAAGCTCATGGTCCTCAACCACAAACTACTCGATCATCGCTGAAGCCTTCGTCCTTATCCCATCAAGGTCTCGCTTTTGAGACCTGGGACTCCACGAAACTCAACCCGCGCAACCTGGCCTTACACTTGAATGAAGCTTTGG
>DAIDGZ010000040.1 GCA_027452125.1 Acidobacteriaceae bacterium
TTGCGGGCCTCGATGGTGCGCCTGGAGAGCTTGGCGTCGAGCGAGAAGGCGCCGGAGCCCTCCTCGTCAGAGTAGGTGAAGACGCCGAGCCAGTCGAATTGCGCCTCTTGGATGAACTCTTCCAAAACTTCCACGTCACGGGGCGACTCACCGGGGAAGCCGACGATGAAGCTGGTGCGGAGGACGATGCCGGGGACGGTGGCGCGGACCTTCCGGATGGTCTTGAGGAAGATGTCGGCGCCGGCGCCGCGCTTCATGCGCTTGAGCACGTCGGGCGAGGCGTGCTGGAGAGGCACATCGAGATATTTACAGATGTTGTCGTGCTTGGCGATGGTTTCCAGCAGCTTGCCGGTGATGCGGTTGGGGTAGGCGTAGAGGAAGCGGAGCCAGCGGATGCCTTCGATTTTGGCCAACTCGTCGAGGAGGGTGGCGAGGCCGTCTTTGAGGCCGAGGTCTTCGCCGTAGCAGGTGGTGTCCTGGCCGATGAGGGTGATCTCCTGCACGCCGCGGGCGACGAGCTGGCGGGCCTCGGCCACGACGGACTCGAAGCGGCGGGAGCGGAACTTGCCGCGCAGGTTGGGGATGACGCAGAAGCTGCAGGGATGGTCGCAGCCTTCGGCGATCTTGATGTAGGCCGAGGCGCGCGGGGTAGAGAGCAGGCGCGGCGTGGTCTCGTCGTAGAGGTAGGTGGGCAGCAGATGGGCGGCGCCCTGCCAGTCGTCGCGGCGGAAGCGGCCCTGCTGCTCGCGCAGGTCGCCTTCGGGGCGTCCCCTGGGGCTGTCCTGATTCTGGTCTGGCGTGCCGGCAGAGAGCTTGTGAGTGCCGGAGAGGGACTCCTGGCCGTGGCGGACCTCAGCGGCTTGTGCGCTGGTGAGGATGTTGAAGGGCGAGGGAGTGGCGGCGGGAGGGGGTGCGATGCCGGCGGCGGCGAGGATGGAGTCCAGCTCGCCGGTGCCGATGACGGCGTCGACCTCGGGGATGTTCTTCTGGATCTCGTCGCGGTAGCGCTCGACGAGGCAGCCGGCGACGATGAGCTTGCGGGCGCGGCCCTCGGTTTTGTGGCGGGCCATCTCCAGGATGGTGTCGACGGACTCCTGCTTGGCGGTGTCGATGAAGGAGCAGGTGTTGACGACGAGGATCTCCGCGTCTTCAGGACGGGCGGTGAGGCGTGCGCCGGCGTGGTCGAGCAGGCCCATCATGACCTCGGAGTCAACGAGGTTCTTGGGGCAGCCTAACGAAACAAAGCCCACGGAAGGGGCCGTGGGAGTGGAGGTCTTGGTCACAGATCTATTGTACCGGGAGCGAGGATGTGCGGGGCGGGCGAGCGGGGACAAATGCCGGGGAGGGGCATTTGTCCGCCGGAGAGCGAGGTGAAGCGGGATGTTCTAGGCAGGCGGGTTTTCCGCGTCTGAGGCGGGGTCCTGCGGCCTGGCGGGGAGGAGCGAGTCGAGGAGGAGGAGACAGGCGCCGGTGACGATGCCGGAGTCGGCGATGTTGAAGTCGGGCCAGTGGTAGGTGAAGATGTGGACCTCAATGAAGTCGACGACGGAGCCGTAGGCGATGCGGTCGTGGACGTTGCCCAGCGCGCCGCCGAGGATGAGGGCGAGGGCGATGGTGGTGAGGGTGATGCGGCCCCCCATGCGCAGCAGGGCGATGAAGACGCCGAGCGCGGCAACGAGGGTGAAGGCGATGAGCCCCCAGCGGACAGCGTGCGGGGAGGCGGTATCGGCAAACATGGAGAAGGCCGCGCCCTCGTTGGTCCAGTGGGTGATGCGCAGGATGTGAGGGAAGACAGGGATGGCTCCGCCGATGGGGATGTGGGCGGAGACCCAGGTCTTGGTGAGGCGGTCGGCGATGAAGACGGCTACGGAGATGAGTAGGAGCCAGGGCAGACGGCGGACACCCCAACGGTGTGGAGATGCCGTTGGGGACTCCGTTTGGCGCGGTGTGGGCAAGCTCACTGGGTGGCCTCCGTGGGCTGGGGCGGGGCGATGCCCATCTCGCCGAGGGCGGTGCGGCAGCGTCCGCAGACATCGTTCCAGATGCCGTAGCTGGCGGTGTCGGGCATGAAGTTCCAGCAGCGGGCGCATTTTGTGCCGGAGGCGGGCTCGACTGTGACCTTGAGTTCGGCGCCTTCGACTACCGACACGGCGGAGACATTGATGATCTCCTTGAGGCCGGCGGCGTGACGCTGCAGCAGGGCGAGCAACTCGCCAGTAGCGGCGATCTGCATCTGCGCCTCAAGGCCCTTGCCGATCTGCTTGGCCTGACGGGCTTCTTCAAGGACGCGCAGGGCCTCATCGCGGACGGCGAAGAGCTGCTTCCACTCGTCGAGCACGGGCGCGGGGTCTTCGCTGAAGATCTCTTCGGGTTTGGGGAAGAGGGCGAGGTGGACGGTAGGTTCGCGGCCATCGACGGCAGGGAGGTATTCCCAGACCTCGTCGGCGGTGAAGCTGAGGATGGGGGCGACGAGGCGGACGAGGGCCTCGGTGATCTGCCAGAGGACGGTTTGTGCGGAGCGGCGCGCGGGGTTGGCCGGCGCGAAGGTGTACATGCGGTCCTTGAGCACGTCGAGGTAGAAGGCGCTGAGGTCGACGATGGCGAACTCGTTGACGGCCTGGTAGACGCGGTGGAACTCAAAGCCCTTGTACCAGCCGAGAATCTTCTCGGTGAGGTCGCGGGTGCGAGCCAGCATGTAGCGGTCGAGGGGCAGGAGGTCGGCCTCGGGGACGCGGTCGCGGATTGGATCGAATTTGCCAACGATTCCAAATGCCGGTAAGGAATGCTCCAAGTTCCCGAGCAGGAAGCGGAAGGTATTGCGCAGCTTGCGGTAGAGCTCGGCGCAGCGGGCCATGAGGTTTTCGCTGGCGGCCATGTCTTCACGGAAGTCCACGCTGGCGACCCAGAGGCGGACGATCTCGCCGCCCATGCGGTTGGCGATGTCGACGGGATCGACGCCGTTGCCGAGGGACTTGGACATGGCGCGGCCCTGTTCGTCGAGGGTCCAGCCGGCGGTGGCTACGTGGGAGTAGGGCGCGCGGCCGCGCAGGGCGACGGAGGTGAGCAGGGACGAGTGGAACCAGCCGCGATGCTGGTCGCCGCCCTCGAGATAGAGGCACTGCGTGCCGTTCTCCTGCTGGAAGCCCTCGTAGTAGGCGCGCAACTCGGGGTCGGATTCGCAGACGGCGAACCAACTGACGCCGGAGTCGAACCAGACGTCGAGGATGTCGGTTTCCTTGTGGAACTCGGCGCTGCCGCAGTGGGCGCACGTGGCTCCGGCGGGGAGCAGGGAGGCAACGTCTGTGGTGTGCCAGGCTTCGGCGCCCTCGCGTTCAAAGAGGTCGATGACCTTGCGGTTGAGCGCGGGATCGATGATGGGCTTGTTGCACGCCTTGCAGAGGAAGACGGCGATGGGCACGCCCCAGATGCGCTGGCGGCTGATGCACCAGTCGGGACGTGTGGCGATCATGTTGGTGATGCGCTCCTTGCCCCAGGAGGGATCCCAGACGACCTTGTCGATCTCTTCGATGGCGAGCTGGCGGAAGATTTTTTCTTGGTTGCCGGCTGTATTTACGGGCGTATCCAACGAGATGAACCACTGCTCGGTGGCGCGGAAGATGACGGGCTTGTGGCAGCGCCAGCAGTGGGGGTAGGAGTGCTGTAACTCGGCGCCGCCGAGCAGGGCGCCGCGCTCTTCGAGCATGGCGATGATGATCGGGTTGGCGGCCCAGACCTTTAGGCCGTCGAAAGGCGGCGGCGAGGCGAGCGGCCAGGCAGCGGGATCGACATGGATGTGTCCGGCGGCGTCGACGCGGCAGGTGGGATCGAGGGCGTAGCGCTGGCCGGTGTAGAAGTCGTCTGCGCCGTGGGAGGGCGCGGTGTGGACGGCGCCGGTGCCGGTGTCGGCGGTGACGTAGTCAGCGAGGACGCCAAGGATGCTGCGCTCGAGGAAGGGATGCTGGAAGGTGACGCGATCGAGGACGGCGCCTTTGAAGCGGGCGAGCTCCGTGGTTTCGCCGAGCTTGCAGGCGGCGATGACCTGCGGGGCGAGCTCGGCGGCGACGATGTAGACCTGGCTTTCGTGCTCTTCCACCGAGGCCGGCTTGACTTCCAGGGCGACGTAGTCGAAGCCGGGGTGGAAGGCGACGGCCAGCGACGCGGGCAGGGTCCAGGGGGTGGTGGTCCAGATGATGGTGGAGACACTGTGGCCGGCGAGGGCGGGGGCGAGGTCGGCGGGGTCGGAGGTGAGACGGTAGCGCACGTAGACGCTGGGGCTGGTGTGCTGGTCGTACTCGACTTCAGCCTCGGCGAGGGCGGTGCGATCGTGGATGCACCAGTAGACGGGCTTGAGGCCGCGGTAGATGAAGCCCTTCTCAAGGAAGCCGTAGAAGGCTTCGAGGGTGCGGGCCTCGTAGTCGCGGGACATGGTGCGGTAGGGCTTTTCCCAGCGCCCGAGGCAGCCGATGCGCTCAAACTGGGAGGTTTGCAGGTCGATGTACTTCTGCGCGTAGGCGCGGCAGGCATCGAGGACCTCGGGGACAGGCATCTCCAGCTTTTTGCGGCCGAGCTGCTCGTCTACCTTGATTTCGATGGGCAGGCCGTGGCAGTCGAAGCCGGGGACGTAGGGGGCGTCGAAGCCGGCCATGGTTTTTGACTTGACGACAAAATCCTTGAGGCCTTTGTTGAGGGCGTGGCCGAGGTGGATGGGTCCGTTGGCGTACGGGGGGCCATCGTGCAGCAGGTAGACGGGGCTGCCGCGGCGGGCCTTGCGCAGCTCCTCGTAAAGGCGGAGAGAGGCCCAGCGTTGGAGCCGAAGCGGCTCATTTTGAGGCAGATTGGCCTTCATGGGGAAGGCCGTTTGCGGCAAGGTGAGGGTCGCCTTCAACTCCGGCGCTTGGGACATCGTATCTCCCTGAAATGGTGCAGACTGATCCTCTCCAGTCTAAACGCTTGGAGAACAAATTTCCCGGTAACTAGATGGCTATGTGAATCGTCTATTGTTTTAGGGAGAGCTGTACACGCTGGGATATGAAAGTTGGAAGGGCGGACGGGGGGAGAGCCGGTCATGCCGTTCCGAGACAACTCCGGGCGCGTTCAAGCATAATGGTTCGGTAGACCGGAATGCGGGTAGCTTCCCCCCGATGAACCGCCAAGGGAGCCGGCCAGCAGCAAATATGGCAAACGACCTGATGACTCAGCCAGATACCGAGATCGAAGCGGCCGCATCCCCGATCGCAGAGGGCCATGAGCTGGACGCTCTGCTGGGCAAGGCGTTCGACGAGAAGCCCATATGGGTTGGGCTGTACGAGAGCGTCCGCGATGTCTTTTTTCCCCCGAAACTGCCCCCTCTTGAACTGACTTCCACGCCGATTCCGGTCCCGGACCGGCTGGCGGTGAAGGCGAACCCCTGGGCGATTGGCATCTCCACCTCGTTTAACGTGGCGATTCTGCTGATTGTGCTGTTTTTTGTGGGCCGCAAGATTGTGGAGACGGTGCAGACGCAGAAGCTGCTGGCCGCCGACATCAATGTGGGCATCTGGCATCCGCAGGGACCGACGGGCGCGAAGGCCGCGGGCGGCGGTGGCGGCGGCGGCGACCGCAGCCTGGCCGATCCGATCAAGGGACATCTGCCCAAGATCGAGAAGAATCCGATTGTGCCTCCGCAGGTGCAGACGCTGGACAATCCAAAGATTCCGATTGAGCCGGCGATCAATGTGCAGAAGGACATCAAGCTGCCGGATAATCCGGCGCTGCCCAACTTTGGCGTGAGCCAGTCGGCCAATGTGCGGCTGGCGTCGAACGGGCAGGGCTCGGGCGGCGGCATGGGCTCGGGCAGCGGCGGCGGACTGGGTTCTGGTTCGGGTAACGGCTACGGACCGGGCTCGGGCGGCAACACGGGCGGCGGTCTATATCAGATTGGCCACGGGGTAAGCCCGCCGGTGCCGACGTTTACGCCGGAGGCGGAGTTCAGCGACGAGGCGCGCCGGGCGAAGTACCAGGGGGTGTGCCTGATCCAGATGATTGTGGACGCGCAGGGCAATCCGCAGAATCCGCGGGTGGTGCGACCGCTGGGCATGGGACTGGACGAGAAGGCTCTGGAGGCGGTGCGGCGGTACAAGTTCAAGCCCGCGCTGCTGAATGGGCGGACGCCGGTGCCGGTAATGATTACCGTTGAGGTGAATTTCAGGCTGTACTAAGCGGCACGAAAACCTTGTGTGCAAGAATGCTGGGGAGAGCGGAGCGCTGTCGCGCTTCGCTTTTTTCGTAGCGGGGAGTGCCGGTCTTTGAGGGCCGGAGTCGTGCATCGCGGGAGCGAATCGATGGCCTTGTGCCTGGTGTGCGGAAGAGAGATGGCGCAGCGGTGGCAGGCGCGGGATCATGCGCGCGGCCAGAATGGCCCGGAGTATGGCGTGCTGTGGTGCCGCACGTGCGGCTACGGGCGCGTGGCAGGCGAGTTTGCGCCGGAGGACGTGGCCGGCTTCTATGGGCAGTCGTACTACACGCACAGCGCGCCGGGCGCCGAGCAGGAAGCAGCGCATGGCTGGCTTAACCGGCTGCGGATGCATCTGGCATGGCGCGCGGACCATGGCCTGGATCTGGCAGCCGATGAGGTGCAGGCGACGGATGCTCATCCCCGGCTGTGCGATGTGGGCTGCGGCAACGGCAAGGCGATGGGGATGTTTCACGCGGCGGGGTACGAGGCGGTGGGCATTGAGCCGGACCCCGAGGCGCGAGCTATCGCCAGCCGGTACGGACGCGTGTATGAGGGAACGGCCGAGTGGCTGCCGGAAGAGGTGGAGCAGAGGCAGTTTGAGGTGGTGCTGCTGTCGCATGTGCTGGAGCACTGCATCGATCCTATAGCGGCTCTGAAGAATGTACGGAGCCTGCTTTCGCCGGAGGGCACGGCGATTGTGGAGGTGCCGAACAATGCGGCACTGGCTCTGGAGATGTTTGGGCCGGCGTGGTTTTTCGCGGATATCCCGCGGCACCTGCACTTCTTCACGGAGAATTCGCTCCGCGAGGTGATGGGGCAGGCGGGGCTGCGGGTGACGGAGACGTTCTACACCGGCTACACGCGGCAGTTCTCTCAGTCGTGGCTGGCTGCGCAGCGGCAGGTGGCGACCAACCTGGGCGTGCAGCCCGCGCCTCATGGCGAGGGCGCGCAGTGGCGGTTGCTGGCGCGTACGGCGCTGGCCAGCCCGGAGCGCAAGTACGATTCGATCCGCGTGCACGCAGTGGCGGCGGAGGGCTGAGAGAGCCGGGCGGCGTGTGACGGCGGGTATTGACGAATCTGCCGGGATGGAGGACACTGTCGGAAATTTCCTCCGCAGTGTTTTTTCTTCACTCTAAGCAGGGGATTCCTGCGTGCGGAGGCTGAGGGCCTATTCCTTGCCGGACGCTACGCCTGTTGATCACGGCTCCCCCCACCTTTCCGATTCATCCCCTGGGACCGGCGCGAGCCGCTATGGCTCCAATGCATCGTGGCATTCCCTGTGGAAGGCGCTGACGCGGCGGCGCGGGCTTGCGCTGGGCGTTGCCGGAGGCCTGCTGCTGCTGTGTGCGCTCTATTGCCTGTTCTGGCCCAGGGAGTATGAGGCCGTGGCGCGGGTGGCGCTGCGCACGGAGCCGGCATCGCCGCTGACGCTGAATGCGCAGCCGACGATGCCGGCCTCGATCCTGGCGTCGGCGGTGCAGACGGAGACGCTGGCCGATGAACTGCGCAGCGACGATCTGGCATGGCGCGTGATCCGCGGGCTGAAGCTCTATGCGGCGCCGGGATTCCGCGGCAGCTTTGCGCGGCGGTTTCCGGAGTTCAGGCCGGAGGCGCCCTCGGCAGCGGCGCAGGCCTGGCTGCTGGAGCGATTTGCACGGCGGCTGCATGTGCAGACGACGCCACATACGCTGCTGGTGGAGGTACGCTTTCGCACGCGCGAGGGCGCACTGTCCGCGGCGGTGGTGAATGCACTGATTGCGGCATATGACGCGCAGACGCAGGAGGCGGAGATGCAGGCCACCGCGCAGGCCTCGGCGTGGTTGAATGGCCAGCTTGCGGCGCTGAAGGCGCGCGTGGCGCAGGATGACGCGAAGCTCGCGGAGTTTGAGGATCAGCATGGAATTGTGAGCGCGCCGGGAACGCTGGCAAATGGACAACCGGGCGCGGCGGAGCATATGCCGGCGCTGGAGGAGTTGGACGGGCTGAGCCGCGACCTGGTGGAGGCGACGACGGAGCGCATTGTGCGCGAGGCGGAGTATCGCGCCGCTGTGCAGGGCGATCCGGAACTGGTGGCGGCGACGGATGCGCGGCCACAGGCGGCGGGCTCGGCATACAACACAGCACTGCTGCAACAACTGCGCGCACGGCGCAGCGACCTGGAGCAGGAGCAGGCGCAACTGAGCATTGAGCATGGGCCGAATTTTCCCCGCGTGGTGGAGATAGGGCAGCAACTGCAGGACCTGGAGCGGCAGCGCAAGGCCGAGGAGGCCCGGCTTCTGGAGCGCCTGCGCGCCGCATGGCAGACGGCGCTCACGCGCGAGACGCTGGTGCGCAAGAGCCTGGACGCGCAGACCGGCGTGGGGCAGAGGTTGAACCAGGCAACCGCGCAGTATGAGGCGATGCGGCAGGAGGCCGCGGCCAGCCACGCGCTCTATGTGCAGGTGCTGGCCAAGACGGAAGAGGCGGGGCTGGCAGCGGGAGTCCATGGATCGGAGATTGAGGTGGTGGACAAGGCTCGCGAGCCGGTAAAGCCGGTAACGCCCGATCCGCTGGTGGACCTGGCGATCACGCTGTTTGCGGGGCTATGGCTGGCGGTGGTGGTGGTGCTGGTGGCAGAGGCGCTGCAGCCGGAGGGCAAGCGGGCCGCGGTGGCTCTGCTGATGGCGCTGGGGGTGTGCGGGCTGAGCCGGGCGCAGGCGCCGACACCCAGCACTTCGGGACTTCCGACAGGCGTGGCGCGGATTCCGCAGTCGCAGGAGACGCGCAGCACGCCGAATGCGAAGGAGGCTCCGGCGGTGTGGGGCAGCCCTGCGGGCGCGGCAGGAGCGGCGCGCAGCGGCGTGGCGGCCGAGGCGGAGGCGCCAGCGATGCTTGCGCCGGGCGACCTGGTGGCGGTGAGCGAATATCACACGCCGGAGTTTCGCGCGCAGGTGCGGGTTGCCAAAGACGGCACGGTGATGCTGCCGATGATTGGCGATGTGCGCGTGGCGGGGCTGGATGAGCAGGGTGCGGCGCGGGCGATCGAGGCGGCGCTGAAGGCGAAGGGTATGTTGCTGCATCCGGCGGTGACGGTGCTGGCGACGGTGACGGCAGGGCAGGATGTGAGCGTGCTGGGCGAGGTGGCCCGGCCCGGGGTGTATCCCTACCTGGAGCATCACCGGCTGCGGGATGTGATTGCGGAGGCATCGGGGCTTTCGCCCACGGCGGGCAGCCTGGCGGTGATCTTCCATCGCGACAGCCCGGAGACGCCGCACGCCGTGGCGCTACACGTGGGCGGCGAGGAGGCCGGCGGCGAGCACAATCCCGAGTTGAGCCCGGGCGATACGGTGCAGGTGAGCCGCGCGGGACTGGTGTTTGTGGTGGGAGACGTGATCAGGCCGGGCGGGTTTGCGATTGATCCGCAGCAGGGGTTGACGCTGGCGCAGGCTGTCTCACTGGCATGGGGGCCGACGCAGAATGCGGCACTGAACAAGGCGGTGCTGATCAGGGAGCAGAAGGGCGGGCGCACGGTGACGCGGATCGATCTGAAGCGGCTGCTGCGCGGGCAGGATCCGGATATGGCGGTGGAGGATCGCGACATTGTGTTTGTGCCGGACTCGACGGCCAAGAATCTGTGGAACCGCAGCATCGAGTCGACGATCCAGTCGGCGGTGGGTGTGACCATCTACTCCGGACTGGTGTACTCGCAGAGGTACTAGGCAATGCGTCGGCTGGCGTGGGTACTGCTGCTGGCGTTTGCGTTTGCCATTCCGTGGGAATACTCGCTGGACCTGGGGGATCCGCTGGGCAACATTGCGCGGCTGACGGGGCTGGCGGTGCTGGCGGCGACGATTCCGGCGGCGCTGCAGGCGCGGCGGATGCGCGCGCCGGGAGTGCTGCAGGGGCTGACGCTGACGCTGTTCGCGTGGGTGTGCTGCACGGGCTTGTGGACGATTGACCGGACAGCATCGCTGGCGCGCATGCGCGGATACTTTCAGGAACTGATGATTGTGTGGCTGGTGTGGGAACTGGCGGAGAGCGCCGAAGACCTGCGCTGGCTGCTGTGCGCATATGTGGCGGGCTCGTGGGTGCTGGCGGGACTGACGCTGGCCAACTTCAATTCGCCCGAGGCGATTGCCGCCGGGCAGATGCGCTTTGCCGCGGCGGGACAGGACCCGAACGATGTGGCGCGCTTTCTGAATCTGGGATTGCCGCTGGCGGCACTGCTGCTGGGAGTGGAGAAGCGCTGGCTGGGACGGGCGCTGGCGGGCGGCTATCTGCCGCTCGGTGTGTTTGCGGTGCTGCTGACGGGATCGCGCTCGGGGTTCCTGGTGGCGGTGGTGGCGGCGGCAGGATGCGCGGCGCTGCTGCTGGGCCGGTTTCCTCGCGCGGCGCTGGGAGGCGCACTGGCGCTGCCAGTGGCGGGCGCGGCGCTGTGGGCGGCGGTGCCGCAGGGAATCATGGAGCGGCTGGGGACGATTCCGGCGCAGCTTGCCGGGGGCGATTTGAACCAGCGGTGGAATCTGTGGTTCGTGGGCTGGCAGGCCTTTGTACGCGAACCGCTGCTGGGTACGGGAGCGGGCACCTTTGTGGAGGCAGCGGGCACGGCGGCGCTGGACACGGCGCACAATTCGGCGCTCTCGATGATGGTGGACGGCGGGCTGGTGGAACTTGGAGTTGCGGCGGCGATTGTGACGGCTGCATTCTGGCTGGCGCTGCGGATGCGCGGCGCGCTGCGGGTGGCGATGCTGACGGCGCTGCTGGTTTGGCTGATGACCTGCCTGACGGCGACGGTGGAGGGAAGCCGTACTACCTGGCTGCTGATGGGCGTGGTGGCGCTGGCGGCGCGCCTGCAGGAAGAGAATCCCGAGGCGCTGGCCGCGGTCTTCGATGTCGAAGAAAGAACAGAAAAGACGCCAGGAGTAGCGTGGGAGAGGCCGGCTCGCGGATGAGCGCCACGTTGCACGCGGAGACGCTGTCGTTGCAGGCGCCGGGCGCGAACCGGCGGATTCTGCGCGCGGCAGTGCTGGTGAGCGGCGGAGCGCTGCTGGTGAAGGCGGCTGCGGTGCTGAAGGAGGTGACGCTCGCCGGCCTGTTTGGGCGGTCGGATGCGATGGACGCCTTCGTGGTGGCATCGCTGCTGCCGGCGCTGCTGGTGAACCTGATTGCCGAGTCAATGAACCAGGCGCTGGCGCCGACGCTGGTGCGGGTGCAGGAGACGGAGGGGCATGCGCGGGCGCAGGAACTGCTGTGGAGCGCGATGGGGTGGATGTGCGCCCTGATGGCGGTGGCGACAGGGGGGCTGGCGCTGGGCGCGCGGGGAATCCTGCCGCTGCTGGCATGGCACTTTGCGCCGGGCAAACTGGCACTGACGATACGGCTGTTTGAGGCGCTGCTGCCGCTGGCGTTTCTGGCGGGCATCGCCTCCAACTGCACGGCAGTGCTGAGCACGCAGGAGCGCTTTGGGCTGCCGGCGCTGGCTCCGGCGGTGATTCCGCTGACAATTGTTGCGGGAACATGCGCGGGGAGCGGGCGGCTGGGCATCTGGGCGCTGGTGTGGGCCACACTGGGCGGCACGTTGCTGCACACGATGCTGATGGCGGGGATGATGGCATCGCGCGGCTACCGGCTGCGGCTCGGGTGGCCGGGCATGACGGAGCCGCTGCGCGAGGTGGCGCGGCAGTACGGCCCGGTGATGCTGAGCGGCGCGGTGGCCTCGGGCGGACTGCTGGCGGATCAGGCGATGGCGGCGATGCTGCCGGCGGGAAGCGTCTCTACGCTGGCCTATGCCGGCCGGTTTGTGAGCGTGGCGCTGACGCTGCTGGCGGGGGCGATTTCGACGGCACTGACGCCGTACCTTTCCAGCATGATTGCGCGTCAGGACTGGGCGGGTTGCCGCCACACGCTGCGGACATGGACGCGACTGGCGGCGCTGGTTTCTGCCTGCGTGGCAGTGATGCTGATGGCGGGGGCGCATGGGTTGGTGCGCGTGGCGCTGCAACATGGGATGTTTGGCGCGCGGGACACGGCGGCGGTGACGCCGGTACTGGCGCTCAGCGCGCTGCAGATTCCGTTCTTTGTGACGAGCAGGGTCTACTACCGCTTTCTGGTGGCAATGCGGCGCACCGACCTGGTGTTCTACTGCGGGCTGATCAACCTGGTGCTGGACGTGGCGCTGAACCTGCTGCTGATGGACTGGTGGGGCGTGGCCGGTATTGCGCTGGCTACTTCGTTGTGGACGATGAGCACGCTGTTGTTTCTTGGCTACTGGGCGCATCGGCTGCTGGCGCAGGTGGAGGGATGAAGCGGGGGACGGCGGAGTATCTGCTGCGGGTGGACGATCTGTGTCCCACCGTGGCGGCGGCATCGTGGAAGAGAGTGCGCACGCTGATCGCGGAGTCTGGCTTGGAGCCGATCCTGGCGGTGGTGCCGGAGAACCACGATCATGCACTGATGCAGTCGCCCGCGGATGCGTCCTTCTGGAGCACATTGCGGACGATGGAGGCGGCAGGTGCCACGATTGGCCTGCATGGCTATCGGCATCGCTGCGCGAGCGAAGACAGGGGCATGCTGGGGTGGCATCGGTGGACGGAGTTTGCGGGGGTTCCGGAAGCGAAGCAGCGGCGATGGATTGAAGCTGGGCTGGGAATCCTGCGCGGCCATGGGCTGAGCCCGCGGGTGTGGGTGGCGCCGCGACATGGCTTTGATGAGGCGACCTTGCGCGCGCTGCGGACGCATGGCATCACGATCGTCTCCGATGGGTTTACGAGGATTCCGTTCGTACGGGAGGGGATGACATGGATCCCGCAGCAGCTTTGGGGGCCGGTGGCCAAGCCTGCGGGGCTATGGACGATCTGCATTCATCCGAGCACGATCACGGAGGCGGAGATGGTGCGGCTGCGGCAATTTGTAGAGCGCCATGCCGGGCAGTTCACTTCGGTGGATCGCGTACTGGCGGAGTGGGCGCCGGGAGGGCTGGGGTTGGCTGAGCGGCTGCGCGCGCGTGTTCTTTTGAAGCGAAGGCAGAAGGCCTTTGCGCGTGAGTGGCGCAGAGCGTGACACCGCTCTGCGCCACTCGAGGTTATGCGCTGGGTTTTGCCGCCTGCCAGCCCGCCGCGCTTTGTGCGCGCAGGTCGGCCAGCGCGGAGGCATAGTGCGGATCGGTGGCCCAGTTGGTGCTTTCGTCCGGGTCGTTCTGGTAGTCGTAGAGCTCCTCTGCCATGAGGGTCTGGCCTTTGGAGTCTTTCCAGGGGAGGTCGTCGTTTTTGCGCATCCAGCGGGTGTAGCGATAGCGCTCTGTGCGCATGGTGTAGCCCATGATGTTGTTGCCGCGGGGATACTGGCTGAAGGAGGCCTTGCCCCAGGCACGCGCGGGGTCGTGCAGCAGGGGAAGCATACTGGTGCCCTCCAGCGTGTCCGGCTTGGGAAGGCCTGCCAGGTCGCAGAGCGTGGGGTAGATGTCCACGTTCTCCGTGAGGGTGTTGACCTTGCCGGGGGCGAGGCCGGGGGCGTGAATCATGAGGGGCACGTGGGTGGCGTGCTCGAAGTTGGTGTGCTTGGTCCACATGCCGTGGTCATTGAGATGCCAGCCGTGATCGACGCAGAGGATGACGATGGTGTTGTCTGCCAGACCCTCTTCATGCAGTGCGCTGAGCACGCGGCCGATCTGGGCATCGGTGAAGCTGACGCCGGCGTAGTAGCCGTGGATGAGATCGCGGCACATGCTGTCGGGCAGAGGCTTCTTGTCCCACGGTATCCCGTAGTAGTGGCGCAGCTCTTCGAAGTTGGTCATGGCGTAGGATGGAGCGCCCTTGGGCGCCTGGCGCCAGGCGGGCAAATCGATCTTGTCTGAATCGTAGAGGTCCCAATACTTCTTGGGGGCAACGAAGGGCAGGTGGGGCTTGTGGAAGCCGACGGCGAGGAAGAAGGGATCCCCGGTGTCGCGGGCGCGCAGGACCTGGAGGCGGCGAATCGCCTCCGATGCGACGCGGGCGTCGGGGTAGTTCTCGTCGGGGGCATCAACGAATTCCATCGCGGGGCCGGAGATGGCGCCATGGCTGGATATCTGCGAGAGCCGTTCGGTCCACTCCTTGTAGCTCTCAGGCCGCTGGTATTGTTCGAATTCCAGGTCGGAACTGCTGTAGGTGGAGGGGATACTCCAGGAAGCGGGATCATCGACTTCGAAGCCGTGATAAACCTTGCCGATGCTCTGGGTGAAGTAGCCATGTTTTTTGAATTGCTCGGGCAGGGTGACGACGTTGGGGATGAAGTCGCGGAAGTACTTGACCAGATCGTAGACCTGGGTAGTGTCTGGACGGCAGCCGGTGAGCAGGCTGGTGCGGGAGGGGGAGCAGATGGCCTGCTGGCAGTAGTTGCTGCGGAACATGACGCTTTGCGCGGCCAGAGCGTCGATGTGGGGCGTGACCATGTTCTTCTCGCCGTAGCAGGTCATCTGCGGGCGCATGTCGTCGACGATGAGGAAGAGGATGTTGGGCCGCTTGGCTGTGGGGGTGTCGGAGGCAGCCTGCGCGGCCAGCTCACTGACGCCGGGCAGCATGGCAGCAGCCAGCCCCATGGGAGCCGTTTTCATCAGGTCTCTACGGGTAAAAGATTTCACAGGCGACATCTCCTGGCGGTAAATTCACGGAATTAAGAACGATATTCACGTGTTGCGCGGAATTGTATCAGGGACAGCGTCCTAGTTTGTAGAGAATTTCCCAACGGTCCAGAATGGACGATAAATCGAATTTCTCGCGGGCGCTCTGGCGGGCGGACTGACCCATGGCATGGCGCAGGCCGGGGGGTGTTTCCATCAGCGCGGTCATCGCACTCTGCAGGGCAGGTACGTCGCCGGGCGGGGTGAGCAGTGCGGATTGGTTGGGGGTGAGGATCTCGCGGATGGCCGGGAGGTCGCTGGCGACGATGGGCAGGGCGCAGGATGCGGCTTCCAGCAGGGCCATGGGGAGGCCCTCCCAGAGCGAGGGCAGGACAAAGCCGTCGGCGGCCTGCATCCAGCGGCGCACGTCGCCACAGAAGCCGAGGAAGCGGAGCTGCCGGTGGAGCTGAAGCTGGCCGGCGAGCTGGCGCAGTTCCGCAAGCTGAGGGCCGGCGCCGGCGATGACGAGATGTGTGGCGGCGGGCAGGCCAGCAAACGCACGGAGGAGAGTGGGGTAGTCCTTTACCGGCTCGAGGCGGCCAGCGGCCAGCCAGAGGAACTCATCGGCAAGGCCGAGTTCGGCGCGGACTTCGCGCCTGACCTGTGGATCGGGCCGCCAGTGCTGCGTGTCAATGCCATTGGGAAGCACATGGAGACGATCAGGCCGGACCGTGCGCGCGGCAAGGTGCGACTGGGCCACGGCGGAGCTGACCGCGGTGACGCTGTGCGGCAGACGCGCGCTGAGCCGGTAGCCGAGGCGGCGGCCGAGCGGGCCGGTGGCGGTGCTGTGCAGGGTATCCAGGAAGACGGGGCCGGGGGCGAGGAGCCGGGACCAGCGAGCCATGAATGCGGCGTGGGGCAGATGGGCGTGGACAATGTCTGGCTTGTGTTGATGCAACCACTTTTGGAGGCGCCACCAGCCGCGGGGGTCCAGGAGGCCCTTGCGCATGTGCAGGCTGAGGAAGGCGATGCCAGCGCTGTGGAGGGTTTCTGCGGCGTGACCGCCCTGGCTGGCAAGAGCGATGACGGTGACGCGCCAGCCGCGCCGGGTAAGGCCGCCGGCCAGAAGGAGGAGCTGCTGTTCGGCGCCGCCCAGGCGATCGATGGTCGGGATGACCAGGGCGGCGTGGCTCACCGGCGCAACTCCGCGGCAGAGTCGATGAGCTCTTCGTAGGCCGGAATGGCGCGATGGAAGTCGAACTCGCCGGCGGCGGATGCCGGAGTACGCACTGTGTTTCGCGGGCGCTGAGATGGCAGGCGGCGCTCCGGGGCGGGCGAGAGCCGCGTGAATCCTCGCAGGATAGTCGTGAAGAGAAGGTAGGTAAAGGTGAGCGCGAGCAGGATGCGATTGAATGCGGTATCGATGGCCCGTTGAAACATGCAGTCCTCCAGAGATCACGCTGTATCGGCAAGTGTGCGGACACGATGCGCGGCGGCGGAAGAAAACGGCTGGCGCAGATGGGTCGCGGCGTGCAAGATGCGGAACTGCCGGTCAGATGCGGCCGTTTTTTGCCTGAGTACAACGCCGAAAGACTCTGTCGATCCGTCTTCTGCTGGAGATAAAAGTGATGCAGCAGCTCAAGGAGACACCGCATGCGCTGTGGATGTCAAGGGTCAGCAAACGCGCGGCTGGCGCATGAGCCAGCGTGCAGGGCGCGCAGCGCGGCAAGCAGGGTGGCCGCAAGGGCTTGGGAAGAGATCTCCGGCGCAACCCAGGCGCGGGGACGGCCTGCGAGCAGATCGACGATGCCCTGCGAAGCGGGGAGCGCAACGACGGGAAGCCGGGCGCAGAGTGCTTCCAGCAGAGCGTTCGGCAGGCCCTCCTGGCGGGAGGGGAGAACGAAGAGCGAGGCGCCGGGGAAGAGCGCATAGGGCGGATCGATGCGGCCGGCGAAGCGGACGGACTGCTCCAGGCCAAGGGCGCGGCACTGGAAGCGGAGTCCGAGGTCTTCAGGACCGGAGCCGGCGAGAAGGAGGGTGGCCTGTGGATAGCGGCGAAGAACGGCCGGCATGGCCTGGAGCAGGAGATCGAAGCCCTTTTCAGGCGCGAGGCGGCCCACAGCCAACAGGTGCGGACCGGGACCGGACCAGGCAGCGGGCGCAGCCGTCGCGGCCTGAATGGCACGGTGATCCACGGGGTTGGGCACGACGGCAATGCAGCACTCGGGGAGATGGAGGGTCTGGATGAGGTCGTGCGCCATGGCATGCGTCTGGCAGAGGACAAGATCGGCGCGGGGGTAGAGGTGGCGATAGAGGAAACGCGTGCCACGCGGCAGCGCTCCTGCGGCGAGGGCCGTGGAGACGGTGGTGTTCTGGCGGACGAGGAGGCGGCAGCCTGGGGGGAGAAAGGGCTTGAGCAACAGGAGAAGGAAGTTGAGATGGGCCATGCCGGAGAGGATGACCCGGGGACGCAGCTTCCAGATGAGGCGAAGCAGGGGCCAGGCGGCGGCGCGCACGCGCGGAGCTGCAAGCGGATGCACGGTGACCGAGGAGGGCAGAGATTCGCCGGCAGGATCGGCCTGGGTGATGAGCGCCAGATGGAGGTCGTATTTGGCGGGAGAGAGTCCGCGGGCGAGAAGCGCCATGACCTTTTCAGCGCCGCCGCCTGCGAGATGCGGAATGAGGAGAAGGACCCGAGTACGCTGCGTCATGGAGAGGCTGAAGATGGGATTGATTGTGCGGGGGGAGGCGACCGGATGGGCGTGATGGGAGTCACAACGGAACTTTGGTTCCAAAATGGTAGAGTTACGCAAATTCCTAATTCAGGAAACCTGACGGACCGAGAAAGAGAACACGGTTCCCAATGCAGGATTCGGTGTGTCATTACGGGCCCCTGTGGCCGCAGATTGCGGCAGAGAAGCCAACGATTGTGGTTGTGGTGACGCATCCGCAGACGTGCCTGGTGTTGCCGGGGCGGCTGCGGGCGCTGGGCCGTGCGGGGTTCCGGGTGATTCTGGTGGCAAGCCCCGGTGAGTTGCTGGAGAAGACCGCGGAGCAGGCGGGCGTGGAGCGTGTGGCGATTCCCATGGAGCGGGGGATGGCGCCGCTGGCGGACCTGGTTTCTCTGATCAGGCTCATTTGGTTGTTGCTGCGGGTGCATCCGGACGTGCTGGAGTGCAGCACGCCGAAGGCGGGTTTGCTGGGGTTGCTGGCAGGATTTGTGTGCCGGGTGCCGCGCCGGGTGTACGTGCTGCGGGGGCTGAGGCTGGAGACCGTGCAGGGCGGATTTCGCCGGATTTTGCTGGCTGCGGAGCGCGCGGCGGCGGCCAGCGCGCATGCCGTGCTGTGCAACAGCCAGAGCCTGCGGGCCAGGGCGCTGGCATTGGGCGTGGCACCGGACCGCAAGCTGCACCTGCTGGGCGAGGGCAGCAGCAATGGAGTGGATGTGAACCGCTTCTCGCCGGGGCCCAGCGCGGTGCGCGCGGCGCTGCACCTGCCGGACGCTGCGCCTGTGGTGGGGTTTGTGGGACGGCTTACGCGGGACAAGGGGCTGCCGGAGCTGCTGGACGCCTTTGAGGAGATGCTGCGTACGACGCCGGAGGCGCGGCTGCTGCTGGTGGGATGGTTTGACGCCTCAGAGGATGCGCTGGATGAGGCGATGCGGGCGCGCATCCTGGGGCATCCACGGATTCACGTGACGGGGTATGTGAAGGCGACTGCGCCGTACTACCGGGCGATGCAGGTGATGGTGCTGCCGACGTGGCGGGAGGGATTTCCGAACGCGGTTCTGGAGGCGGCGGCGACGGGGATTCCGGTGGTGACGACCTGGGCTACGGGCTCACGAGACTCGGTGGTGCCGGAGGTGACGGGTGTATTGATTCCGCCGGGGGAGCCGGAGGCGATTCGAGCCGCGGTGGTGGCGCTGCTGCGGGATGTGGAGCGGCGGGAGCGTATGGGACGCGCGGCGCGGGCGTGGGTCTGCGAGCATTACCCGGAGGAGCGCGTGCAGGCGTTGGCGGTTGCGTACTACAGGGGACTGGTCGCACCGAAGCGGGTGAAGGCGACGGTGGCCGCGTTGCAGGAGGTCAGCTAACCTGTTCCGGCTCCTCGGGGAAGAGCTCGGGCTGCTGGACGGCACGGTGTGCGGCGGAAGAGCGGTCGCGGCTGGGACCGATGCGGGCGACGACCTCAAGGGCCTGAATGGCGGGACGCGGGATGAAGATGCGCTGGGTGTTAGAGCGGGTGTCGGGCGGGGTGAGAAGCAGGCCGACGCCATGGATGAGGGAAAGATCGTTGGAGGCCAGACCTTCGATTTCATCACCATCCTGCAGAGTGAGACGCAGCCACAGGCCAGCCGTGCGGGGACGGATGCTAAACCTTTTGTGAAGAAGGCGTTCCGGGTTAGAGGAATCGGCTGAGGCGGTAGGTAGATCGCGCACGTAGCAGACCCACTTGATCTGCTCCCAGGCCATGCGGGTGAGTTTGCCGGCGGGGTCGAGAATCTCCAATTCGGCACTTTCCGGCGCGAAGCCCGCGGGGGCGTAGCCGGCGCTCCAGTCGCGGGAGAACTTGCGTACAATCACGGGCTTGAGGGCGGAGGCCATCGCTATGGATTGTCGCACGGTCGGGAGCGGTGGGGAATAGCACAGTGAAGCGCGGCAGGGTGCATGAGGAGATGCGCAACCCAAAGTGGCGCAACCTTTTGCAACCAAAGGCCTAGTCAACGGGGCTAAGTTATGTTAATGTACTGGTTTGCCGGTCTGGCCGGAGTGTGTCTAAGCTCTGCCTCATCATAGAGTTGGCACGGGCATAGGCGGCGAAAGCAGGGAAGTGGATGCCCGACTACGTATATCTTCTGGAAAACCGGCTTTCCCCCGACCAGCGCGCGGCGTTGCAGCACGTGCGCGCGGCCGCCCGGGATGCCGGAATGGTGCTTTTCTTAACCGGGGACGCGGTGCGTGACCTGACCAGCGGCCACACCGTGCGGGAACTGGAGATTGCAGTCCACGGGAACGCGCGCAAGCTGAAGCCGGCTTTAGAGAAGCTGGGCGGGAAGCTGTGGGGCGGAGACGAGGCCACGCATAGCCTGTATCTGTGCTTTCCCGGCACGGTCCGGGTGGATGTGGTGAGCACGCACCGGGTGGATTATCCCAAGCCGGGGAAGCCGGTGTATCACGCGGCCTCGATCCAGGAGGATCTGCGGCGGCGGGACTTTACGGCGAACGCCATGGCCATCTCGCTGAACGAGGGGTCCTTTGGCCTGCTGATGGACCCGCTGAACGGCGTGGCGGACATCGAGGCGCGGACGCTGCGCCTGGTCTCGAATTATGGCTTTCTGGAAGATCCTTCGCTGCTGATTCGGGCGATTCGCTACAAGGAGCGGCTGGGGTGGGAGATGGATCCGCGAACCCAGACGCGCTATGAGGACGCGAAGCACGAGGGCGTGATCGATCTGCTGAGCGCGGATGCACGCAGCCGGGAACTGGAGCAGATTGGCCACGAGGAAGAAGGGCTGAAGGTGCTGCGCGCACTGGAGGCCGAGAGCTGGATGAAGGTGCTCTTCCCGGCCTGGACCGCGGCCAAGGCAGACGAAGAGAAGCTGACGGCGCTGCACGATCTGGCGGTGGAACTGCTGCTGCAGGGCGTACATGCGGATATGTCTGCGGCGCAGATGCAACTGCTGACGGCGCGGATGGCGGCCAAAGACCTGGCGGCGCTGAAGAAGCTGATGCTGCGGCCGGGGTTTGTGGAGGAGTGGAACAGCCTGGATACCCTGGCGGCCGGCTTCTCCAAGACGCTGCTCTCCAAAGAACATGAGCGGGCTTCGGCATGCTACCGGCTGTTTACCACCTATGATCCGGAAGCGGTGCTGTGGCTGGGATTCACCAGCAAGAGCGCGGCGGTGCAGGAGCGTTACCAGCGTTTTCTGAAGGTGTGGCCGGAAGCGAAGCAGCAGATTCCTTATGCCTTGATGCAGGAGATGCGGATTACGCCCGAACTGGCCAACTACGCCGAGATTGTGCACGCGGTGTTCCTGGAGTTGATTGACGGCCGGCTGGCCACGCCGGAGGAGATGCGGGCCTTCCTGGAGCCGTATTCGCCGCCCGCGCCGCCACCGCCGGTGAGCGTGAAGCGCTCGCGGGCCAAGCGTAGCGCTGAAGCGAAGATCAAGGAGCGCACCTTCGAGGAAGAGGACGAAGAGATGGAGGCGCCGCTGGGCGGCGACGAGGATCTGGACGACCTGGGTGGCGACGACGAGATCGATCTGGGCCTTGACGTGCCGCTTGAGGACGCCGAAGACGAGCCGGACGACGAGGGCGAGGATTTGGAGGACGAAGATGAGGCGCCCGCGAAGTCTCGCAAGGCCGCGATAGTGAAGGCGAAGGCTCCGGCAACGGCGCCGAAAAAGGCCGCGAAGGCAGAACCCGCGCCGAAGCCCGCAGCCAAGGCCGCGGTAACAGCAACCAAGGCCGCGACACCAGCAACCAAGGCTGCCGCACAGTCAACCAAGACAACTGCGCCAGCGACCAAGACGGCTACGCCTGTGGCCAAGGCCGCTGCGCCGGCGAAGAAGGCTGCCGCCCCCGCGCCTGCCAAAGCAAAGAAGGCGCCGGCAAAGCCTGCGGCACCGGTGAAGGCGGCGGTTCCGGCCAAAGCGGTGAAGGCAGCAGCCAAGCCTGCGGCGAAAGTGCCGGCAAAGCCCGCAGCCAAGGCCGTAGCGAAGCCGGTAGCCAAGCCTGTCGCCAAGAAGGCGCCAGCCAAGGCAGCACCGGCGAAGGGCAAGCCGAGCAAGCCGGCACCCAGCGCAAAGGCCAAGCCTGCGGCGAAGAAGGCTCCCGTAAAGGCTGGCAAGAAACGGTAGCCGCGTTCTGCCACCAGGCGGGACAAACAAAACAAGGTACGAAACTCTGGGGCGCCAACCGGCGCCTCAGGCTGTTTATGGACAGAAGGAGGCAGGCGTGGCGGATACAGCGACGGTGTGGATCGGGGTGGATATTGGCGGTACCAAGACTGCCGTGGTGCTGTGCGCCGAGCCGCCGGCGATGCTGGACCGTATCGAGTTTGCCACACTGCCGGAGCAGGGGCCGGAGCGCGCGATTGCGCTGATCAAGGACGGCATCCATGAACTGCTGCGGAAGCATGGAGTGGCTAGTGCAGGGATCGGCGGGATTGGCGTGAGCTGCGGCAGTCCGCAGAATCAGGCGGCGGGCATGATTCTGGCGCCGCCGAATCTGCCTACCTGGGTGGATGTGCCGATTACGTCGATTCTGGGTGAGGAGTTTGGCGTGCGCTGCCGGCTGGAGAACGATGCCGACGCGGGCGCCGTGGCGGAGCAGCGCTATGGGGCCGGGCAGGGAAGCCGGCACATGATCTTCCTGACCATGGGCACCGGGTTGGGAGCAGGCATCATCGCGGACGGGCGGCTGCTGCGCGGGGCGTCAGGCCAGGCAGGCGAGATTGGGCATGTGCGCCTGACGTCTGACGGGCCAGTGGGCTACCACAAGGCGGGTTCAGTGGAAGGCTGGGCGAGCGGAGGCGGTATGGCCCAGGTGGCGGCGCTTGCCGTACAGGAGGCAGTGCGTCATGAGATGCCGACCCTGCTGGCGGCAAAGCTGCGCGCAAATGGAAGCGTGACGGCCAGGGATGTGGCTGAGGCGGCGACGCAGGGCGATGCGCTGGCCGAACGGATTCTGCAGAGCACGGGGGAGCGGCTGGGCGCGGCGCTGGCGATCCTGGTGGACCTGTTTAACCCGGAGCGAATTGTGGTGGGCGGGCTGGCCATGCGGCTGGGGGATCGGGTGCTGGGTCCGGCGCGGCGGGTGATGGAGCGCGAGGCGCTGCCAGCCTCAGCGCAACTGTGCCGCGTGGTTCCGGCGGAACTGGGCGAGCGGATTGGGGACGTGGCTGCGATCTGCGTGGCGATGGGATTGTAGGGATTTTTGCGTTCGATGTGAGCCGGACTGCTCACCGGGTAGACTGGTCGCATGACGAAGCGAATCGGAGTCCATCTGGGCACGGCGGGCGGAGCGTCCAATGCCGTGGAGCGGGCGCGCGAGATTGGCGCCAACACCTTTCAGATTTTTTCTTCCAGTCCACGGATGTGGCGGGCCCCCAAGGTCGATCCCAAGCAGGCGGAGCGGATGCGTGAGCTGCGCGCCAAGCTGGATGTGGGACCGTTGGTTATCCACACAAGCTACCTGGTGAACGTGTGCAGCCAGTCGGACGAGACGCGGCAGAAGAGCATTGGCGCGTTTCGCGGGGAGATTGAGCGGGCGCTGGCGCTGGGCGCGGAGTACCTGGTGCTGCATCCGGGCTCGTGGAAGGGGCTGACGCGCGACGAAGGACTGCGGCTGGCCGCGGAGTCGATTGAGCGGGCCATTGACAGGCTGCCGTGGCAGGGCACCGGCTTCCACATTCTGATTGAGAATACGGCGGGCGCGGAGTTCTCGCTGGGCGGCAGCTTTGAGCAGGTGGCGGAGCTGGTGGAGCGGCTGCGGGCGGCGGCGCCGGTGCATGTGTGCCTGGATACCTGTCACACGCACGTGGCCGGATATGACCTGGTGAGCGCCGAGGGGTACGAGGAGACGATGAAGCTGATCGCCTCGACCGTGGGGTTTGACGCGGTGCGGGTGTGGCACTGCAACGACGCCAAGGCGGCGCGGGGCTCAAAGCTGGACCGGCATGAGCACATCGGACAGGGCACCATGGGCGTGGAGCCATTCCGGCGGCTGCTGAACGATGCGCGGTTTGCGCACAGCGCATTTGTGGCGGAGACGCCGGTGGATGAACCGGGGGACGAGGAGCGGAATGTGCGGGTGCTGCGGAGCCTGGTGGAATAGAGATTCTGCGTAGACTGTACCGTTGTGCGGTACAATCGCACAAGGAAGAGGGCGGGCATGATTCTCGGGTTTCGGGACAAGTGGCTGGAAGAGTTCTTCCTCCAGGATTTGCCAAGCCGAAATATCCCGAGCGATCTTGAGGCGCGGCTGTTCAGGAAGTTGCAGTTGGTGGACGACGCAGTTTCGGATGCTGACTTGCGTGTGCCCCCCAGCAACCATTTTGAGAAATTGCGCGGCGATCTTTCCGGATGGCACTCGATTCGAGTGAACGATCAGTGGCGGTTAATCTTCCACTGGAATAGCGGCAGGGGCGAAGCCACCCAGATTTATCTCGACAATCACAGTTACCGGTGAGGAGTGGTCATGGTGAATACCAAGAGAAAGCCCGTGAGTGTCGGTGAGATGCTTATCGAGGAGTTTCTTGCTCCGATGGGGCTTACGCAGGGTGCTTTGGCAGAGGCAATGGGGGTGCCGCGCAAGCTGGTGAACGAGCTGTGCAACAATCGCCGCGCGGTGACCGCCGATACGGCGCTGATGCTGGCGCGTGTCTTTGGGAACAGCCCGGAGTTCTGGCTCAATGTGCAGCGGCGGATGGATCTATGGGAGGCGCTGCACACGCCGGCGCGGCGCGAGCGGATTGAGCGAGCGAAATTGCTGGAGCGGGTCGCTTAGACACTTCCTTACTGGTCAGCTTTTGATTTGAGCGCACGAGGCAGGCTTCAGCGCGGCGGCGTCGCGCCTTTGACGGTCTCTGTCTGCATTCGCATTTACACTTGAAGAGACATGGCGGACGAAAAAGAACTGCGGTACGACCCGGCGACGATTGAACCCAAGTGGCAGCAGAAGTGGGCTGCCGATCCAACACTTTACGCGGCGGAGCCGAAGGAATGCGGCAAGCCGAAGTACTACGTGCTGGAGATGCTGCCGTATCCCAGCGGGCAGCTGCACATGGGCCACGTGCGGAATTACTCGATTGGCGATGCGCTGGCCCGGCACATGTGGATGCGCGGCTACAACGTGCTGCACCCGATGGGGTGGGACGCATTTGGATTGCCGGCGGAGAATGCGGCGCTGAAGAACAATACGCCGCCGCGGGAGTGGACGCTGGCCAACATTGCGGCGATGAAGCGGCAGATGCAGCGCCTGGGCCTGGGCTACGACTGGGCCACCGAGGTGACGACCTGCCTGCCGGAGTACTACCGCTGGAACCAGTGGTTCTTTCTGCGCATGTATGAGAAGGGACTGGTCTACCGCAAGCAGAGCAAGGTGAACTGGTGTCCGGAGTGCGCGACGGTGCTGGCCAACGAGCAGGTGGTGAATGGCTGCTGCTGGCGGCATGAAGACACCATTGTGGAGCAGCGCGACCTGGAGCAGTGGTTCTATAAAATCACCGCGTATGCGCAGGAGCTGCTGGACGGCCTGGATACGATGGAGGGCTGGCCGGAGAAGGTGCGCACCATGCAGCGCAACTGGATCGGGCGGAGCGAAGGGACGGAGGTGGACTTCGGCCTGGAAGGCAGTGGCGCGAAGATTCGCGTGTTTACCACGCGGGTGGACACCATCTTTGGCGCGACCAGCGTGCAGCTTGCGCCGGAGCATCCGCTGATCAAGGAGTTCTGCGTCAGCGACGCGGAGCTGAAGGCCAAGGTGGACCTGCTGATCGAGGAGCAGAAGAAGGCCAAGGAGAGCGGCGACCTGGGGGCAATCGAGAAGCACGGCGTGGCCACTGGGCGCTTTGCCGTGAATCCCTACAACGGCGAGAAGGTTCCGGTGTGGGTGGCCAACTACATCCTGATGGACTACGGCACGGGCGCGATTATGAGCGTGCCGGGGCACGATGAGCGCGACTTTGAGTTTGCCACCAAGTATGGGCTGGAGATCCGGCGGGTGATTGCACCGGCGGAGGCGGGCGCGGAAGAGCCAGCGCTGCCGTACACCTCAGAAGATGGCGTACTGGTGAACTCCGGTGCGTACGACGGGCTGCGCTGCACCGAAGCGGAGAAGAAGCTGCAGGAAGTGGCGGCCAGCGGCGGCTTTGGCGAGGCCAAGGTGACCTTCCGGCTGAAGGACTGGGGTGTGAGCCGCCAGCGCTACTGGGGCACGCCGATTCCGATGATTCACTGCGCGAAGGATGGGCTGGTGCCGGTGCCGGACGATCAGCTTCCGGTGATTTTGCCGGCGCAGGTGGAGATTACGCAACAGGGCGGCTCGCCGCTGAGCCGGGTGGCGGATTTTGTGAACACGACGTGCCCGAAGTGCGGCGGACCGGCGCGGCGCGAGACAGACACGATGGACACCTTCGTGGATTCGAGCTGGTACTTCTACCGCTACACGGATGCGGGGAACTCCAGCGCGCCGTTTGAGCCGGCTACGGCACAGTACTGGTTTCCGATTGACCAGTACATCGGCGGCGTGGAGCACGCCATTCTGCACCTGATCTACTCGCGCTTCTGGACGAAGGTGATGCGCGACCTGGGACTGATCAAGAATGACGAGCCGGCGCGGCGGCTGTTTACGCAGGGCATGGTGATCAAGGACGGCGCGAAGATGTCCAAGTCAAAGGGGAACGTGGTTTCTCCTGACGACATGGTGGTTCGTTACGGGGCCGACTCCACGCGCATGTATGCGCTGTTTGCCGCGCCGCCGGATCGCGATCTGGACTGGCAGGAGGACGGCGTGGCAGGCGTAAGCCGCTTCCTGGGCCGTGTGTGGCGGCTGGCGACGAAGCATGCGGAGGCAGCGCGCGCGGGCCGCAGCCGGAAGTATGAGGCGCCCAGCGGTACAGCGCTGAAGCTGCTGCGCAAGCTGCACCAGACCATTGCGCGCATTACCCAGGACTTTGAGGGCCGGTGGCACTTTAACACCTGTGTGGCCGCGATCATGGAACTGGTGAACGAGATGCAGGCTGCGGATGCGGAACTGAGCTCCGGCGCCGTGGAGGCTGCGGTGATCCATGAGCTGCTGCGGTCGCTGGTGCTGCTGCTGGCGCCGTTTGCGCCGTTCCTGGCGGCGGAGCTGTGGGAGGAACTGGGCGAAGAGGGCGCGGTGTTGCGCGCTCCGTGGCCGGCCTGCGATGCAGAGCTGGCGCGCGAGGACGAGCAGGAGATTCCGGTGCAGATCAACGGCAAGCTGGTCACGGTGGTGCGCGTGGCCGCCGGAGCGGATGCGAAGACAATCGAAGCCGCGGCGCTGGCGGATGAAAAAGTGCTGGCGCGCGCGGCGGGCAAGACGGTGGCGAAGGTGATCGTGGTGCCGGGGCGGGCTGTGAACCTGGTGGTGAAGTAGCGTGGAGGGGACTATGACAGCGCCGGTGCGCGGAACCCAGTCGCTGGTGGGACAGATGGGCTGGGTGATGAAGCGGCCTCAACTCTCCGTGCTGGAGATTTGCTGGCGGTGGCTGTTCGGCATCCCCTTTCTGCTGCTCTGCTGGATGCAATGGCAGAGGATCGTCGAGATTCTGCCGCTGTACACCTCAGGGTTCAGCGCCATCAATACGAGCAACCCATGGGAAGCGGCGCTGCAGTTTGCGCAGGTGTGGATGGCCTATGAGCCGCATGTGCTGGCCGTGCTGGCATGGCTGGCTCCGGCGAGCGCGCTGGTGTGGGTGGTGATTTCGGGACTGGGACGCAGCATCGTGCTGAAGCGCATGGACCCGAGCCTGCGCTGGAGACCGCTGGGGGTGTGCGTGCTGCAGGCGGCGTGGCTGCTGCTGCTGGCGGCGACGTTCTGGGCATGGTTCCGCTCAGTGCAATGGGTGGCCGCAACGCACGTGATGGCCGGAGGCGAGCCGGACCTGGTGGGTTACTTCATCTGGGTGATCTTTCTCTCGCTGGGCTTCTTTACGCTGTGGGCGGTGATCAGCTGGCCAGCGGGGATTGCGCCGCTGCTGCTGGTGCTGGAGGGCCGCAACCCGGCCTCGGCGCTGCTGGAGAGCTTCAGGCTGGGCAAGGACTTTACCGGCAAGCTGATGGAGGTGAACCTGGTGATGGGCATCGTGCGGCTGATGCTGATTGTGCTGACCATGGTGTTTGCCGCAGCGCCGCTGCCGTTTGCCGATGAGCTGAGCCCCAGCGCATTGCATGTGGTGATGGCGGGCTCGCTGGTGTTCTATGTGGTGGCCAGCGATTACTTTCAGGTGGTGCGGCTCAAGAGCTTTCTCGAGTTCTGGCATACGTACCGTGGCGAGGCGGCGGCCTAACCGCACCTGCGCTTACTTGCCGCTGTTCGCGGCAGAATCCTTGCGATAGGCCGCAGCGAGCGTGCCTTTCTGCCTGGCAATGGGCAGCAACGTGGGATAGAACTGCACGAAGGTTGTGTCGACCGCGCCGTGGTCCTGATGGCAGCGATAGCAGGGGGCGCCGCTGGGGATGAGCGTGCCTTTCGACGCTGGGGTATCGAAGTCAAAGAAGGCCCAGCCGGAAGGGAAGCGCGCCGTGTCTTTCACGTGGACTTCCATGCCCATTACGCCTGTGCCCTGGTAGTGCCCATGCAGATTGATGGAGCCTTTGTTGCGCGCCTCGCGGACCTCAAGAACCAGCATGGTCTTGTCGGGCCAGGCGCCGGTTTGCAGAAAGCTGCGATAGGCTTCGGGATTCACGAAGACATTGTCGAACATGAGGTGATCGGCACCCTGGGGCGTGTAGCTCATGCCCAGGCCGGAGCTGAGGAAGACCCACTCGCGGTAGTTTGCGGGCGGAAGCATCTCGCCATCGGCGCTATAGGCGGGGCCAGCGGCAGGCGCGGCCAGCACAGGCGTGCCGGGCCTGCCGGCGATGTAGAGGGCGAATCCCGCGGCGAGCAGAGACAGGGCTGAGACTGCGAATCGTTTGGTGAAGAACAAGGTGACCTCCCTGCGAAGAGAACGCGATGCGGCGGGAAAAAGTTCCATACATTCCGCGTGGGACGGAGGAATCGAGAAAGAACAATGCCCTGACCGGTGAAGTTGGGCTTCACGCGGGATCAGGGCATTGGTGTGCTGCGAGGAGCGATGTAGCGCTTACGCGGTGGCCTTGGCGCAGAGCTCGTCGAAGGCGCGCACGAGTTCGCCAGCGATCTGCTGCGCGGTGGCCTGCTCGATGATGTAGCGCTGCATGAGGTAGACGAGCTTGCCGTCGCGCAGGATGGCGATGGCGGGTGATGTGGGAGGATGGCCCTCGAAGTAGCTGCGTGCGCGCTCGGTGGCCTCGCGGTCCTGTCCGGCGAAGACGGTGATAGAGCGGTCGGGCAGGTTGGTGGAGTTGGCGAGGGCGAGGCGAACGCCGGGGCGCATCTTGCCGGCCGCGCAACCGCAGATGGAGTTGACGACGACCATGGTGGTGCCCGGCTGTGCCAGTGCGGCGTCTACGTCCTCGGCCGTGCGGGTTTCCGTGATTCCGGCGCGGGCGAGTTCCTCGCGCATGGGAATGACCATCAGTTCTGGATACATGTTTGCCTCCGGCAGGGAAGTTGCCTGTTTCTATTCTAGCGTCACTTGACGGGTGTAGGCTTAAAACCGATGTTGATGAAAGAGAACGAACCGCTGGCGCGCTACACCACGCTGGAGATTGGCGGGCCGGCGCGCTGGTTTGCGCAGGCTGACACGGAAGACGACGTTGCCGAAGCGACTGCGTGGGCGCGCGAGCGCGGCGTGCCGCTGTTTGTGCTGGGCGGCGGAAGCAACCTGCTGGTGGCCGATGCGGGCTTTGAGGGACTGACGCTGCACGTGCAACTGCGCGGCATCGATGTGGAAGCGGACGACGCAGGGAACTGTATCTATCGCGTGGCCGCGGGCGAGGACTGGGACGCATTTGTGGAGCGCACGGTGACGGATGGTTGCGCGGGGCTGGAATGCCTGGCGGGGATTCCGGGGACCGTGGGCGGAACGCCGGTGCAGAACGTGGGCGCGTATGGGCAGGAGGTGGCATCGAGCATTGTGCAGGTGCGGGCCTTCGACCTGGAGCAGCGAGCGTTTGTGGAGTTCACGAAAGAGGAGTGCGGGTTTGCCTACCGCCGGAGCCGCTTCAACACGGAAGAGCGCGGCCGCTACGTGGTGACGCGGGTGGACTATCGGCTGACGCCGGGCGGCGCGCCGACGGTGCGCTACGCAGATCTGCAACGGGCACTGGCAGAGACGCCGGAGCCAACGCTGATAGATGTGGCTGCTGCGGTGCGGCAGGTGCGGCGGGCGAAGGGCATGCTGCTGGTGGAGGGCGATGCGGATTGCCGCAGCGCAGGCAGCTTCTTCAAGAATCCGGTGATCTCAGAAGACCAGTACGAGAAGATTGCCGCCAGCCATGCCGCACCGCCCCGCTTTCCCGCGGGACCGGAGCATGGGGGCTGCGTGAAGGTGCCCGCCGCATGGCTGATTGAGCAGGCGGGCTTCGGCAAGGGCTGCGCCGCGGGTCATGCGGGCATCTCCTCCAAGCACACACTGGCGCTGATCAATCGTGGCAACGCCACGGCGGCCGAGATGCTGGCACTGGCAGAGCGCGTGAGCGCGGCCGTGGATGCGCGGTTTGGCGTGCGCCTGGAGATGGAGCCGGTGCGCGTGGGATTTGAATGAGAGGCAGCAAGTTAGCGAGTTCGCGAGTTAGCTTGTTTGCAGGCGGCGGGCAATGCGATCTTTTTCCGCGGCGAGGACCTGCGATGCCGGGCCCTGTGCGGCGAGGCGGCCCTCGTGGAGCAATGCAACCTCAGCGCCGGTGGCAAAGGCGTCGGCGGCATCGTGGGTGGCCATGACGGT
>DAIDGZ010000041.1 GCA_027452125.1 Acidobacteriaceae bacterium
ACGACCCCTCGCTCAACCCGGCAATCTACCAGTCCCGCCCCGCCTGAGCGCTCTGCTGGGGCACCGTCGTCGGCTGCCCATTGACGGAACTCGCCGTTCTGCGTATAAAGATTGCCGAAGCTGCGTTCTTCCGGGACGCAAACATCCTGCCTGCATTTTTTGGGGTCTGGTGTGTCTCTGGAGCCGCACTTGTGGCCAAACACATGACGCAAGACGTCCGAACCGCGGCGCAAAGCCGAAAGAAATCCCCCTCAGCGGCCGCCAAGCCCGATGGCCATTCCACCACGGCTGCCAGTTCTGTCTTTCACCACTACCAGTCCGCGCTCCAGCTTCTGCAGCAGGGCAAATATGAGAAGGCTCTTGCCGCTCTACAGAAGCTCTGTCCCGATGCACCGCCAGAGATTCAGGATCGCTGCCGCATCTACATTGCCACCTGTCAGCGCCAACTGGAAAAGTCCAGCCTGACCTTCCTCACCCCGGAAGAGCACTACGACTACGCCGTCTCACAGCTCAATACGGGTTACTACGAGGAGGCGCGGGAGCAGTTCAACGCGATTCTGGCCGGCTACCCTGAGGCAGACTATGCCCTCTACGGGCTGGCGGTGCTCGAGGCCATGACCGGGCGTACCCAGGACTGCCTGGAGATCCTGGCTCGGGCCATCGAGCTGAATCCCCGCAATCGCCTGCAGGCGCGGGTGGACACGGACTTCCAGGCCATTGCCGATGATCCCCGTTTTACGGAGTTGCTGTATCCTGAAGTTCCTTGAGTCTTTCAGCAAATGCGGCGACAATGCCAGAAGTGATCTCTCTTGGTTTGGATCCGTGCTCTGAGCGTTCGCTCTCGGCGTCCGCAAAGTCGTTGCGTGTGGTGGCCATCGGCGGCGGCACAGGCCTCTCTACGCTTTTGCGCGGCCTGCGTAGGCATGTCACCGCCCCTGGCCAGACTGTCGCCCCGGAAAACCGCATCTCCCACCTGGCCGCGGTGGTCACGGTCACGGACGATGGCGGCTCCTCCGGAGAGTTGCGTCGAGGCTTCAACATGCTGCCGCCCGGCGACCTGCGCAACTGCATGGTGGCGCTCAGCGAAGAGGAAGATCTGCTCGTCCAGCTCTTCAGCCATCGCTTCCGTGCTGGAGACGCGTTGCAGGGGCACAGTCTGGGCAATCTCTTCCTGGCCGCCCTGACTGAGCTCACCGGCGACTTCGCCCACGCCATCCAGCTCGCCTCAAAGATTCTGGCCACCCGGGGCAACATCTATCCCGCCACCACGGTGAATACCCGCCTTGTCGCCCTGATGGACGATGGCTCGCAAGTGCGCGGCGAAACCAACATCAGCGCCGATCCCCACCGCATCGTGGAGCTGATGCTTGACCCGCCCAGCCCTGCGCCCCTGCCCGAAACCCTTGAGGCCATCGAGCAGGCAGATCTCATCACCGTCGGCCCCGGCTCGCTCTACACCTCGCTGATTACCAATCTGCTGGTGCAGGACATGCCGGCCACGCTGGCCCGTGCCAAAGGACTCCGCGTCTTCGTCTGCAACCTCATGACCGAGGCCAATGAGAGCCTCGGGCTCTCCGCCTCAGAGCACATCGAGCGCATCTACGACCACACCCGCGAACCCATCTTCGACTGCGCCCTGGTCCATACCGCGCCCTTCTCTGCCGACACCCTGGCCCGCTACGCCGCGGAAGGCGCATCGCCGATTGAGGCTGACATTGAGCGCATGGAAGCGTTAGGCGTCCGGGTCATCACCGGCAACTTCGCCAGCGAAGGCAGCGTTGTACGCCACGCCACCGACCATGTGGCAGATACGCTGCTCACCCTGGGCCTTGAGGCTTGCAGAAACCGCTAGCTCTCTTTGCGATACAGCATGTCGCGAATAGCCTTGCGCCGCGCGGCATTCAGTTCGCTCTCCGACTGGCGCTCCAGAACATCCTTGCCCGTCTGCTCCGTCGCCCCGTCATCCTCAGGCTCGCTGCACGAAGGACAGCGATTGGCATAGCCCGGCTTGCCCGGCCGCAGTTCAAACTCTTCCCCGCAGATCACGCATTCTCGAATCGGAAATCCCATACTTCACCGCTCAAGATATTAACGCAAACTTATCTGCAAATCCGGCTCCAGCTTCCCGCATTGCGAATTCGTTTACCAGATCATCTTGCGCCGGATTTCCGCGCATCTGCAAGCGGCTTCTATCCTTCCACCGTCCGCTTCAACTGCCCGCAGGCCGCATAGATATCCCGTCCACGCGGCCGCCGCAGATACACCGGCACGCCCTCGGCTGCCAGCGCCTGCCGGAAGCGCTCCACCGCCCCTGTCTCCGGCGTCTCGTAGGCGATCCCCGGCCCGGGATTCCACGCAATCAGATTCACTTTGGCCGGCAGCCCGGTCCGTCGCACCAGCCGTGTCAGCTCCCGGGCGTGTGCCGCGCCGTCCGTCACGCCTCCCAGCAGCACATATTCAAAGGTCACCCGTTCACGCGTGCGCAGCCGGATTCCCCGCACCGCGTCCACCACCGCATCGATCGGCCACTTGCGGTTGATCGGCATCACTTCCGCGCGAATCTCATCATTCGGCGCGTTCAGGCTGATGGCCAGCTTGGGGCGCAATTCCGGCGGCTCCTGCGCCAGCCTCTCAATCCCCGGCACAATCCCCGATGTAGAGACAGTCATCCGCCGTGGGCTCAGACCCACCTCGTCCACCAGCAGACGGACTGCCCCCATCCAGTTGTCGTAGTTCAGGAAAGGCTCACCCATGCCCATGAACACCAGGTTCACGCGATCGCGGCCCACTTCCACGCCATGCCGGTCCAGCACCGTCACCACCTGCCCGGCAATCTCGCCTGGCGTCAGGTTGCGCTCAAAGCCAAGCTTGGCCGTCAGGCAGAACTGGCAGTTCACCGCGCAGCCCACCTGGCTGGAGACGCAGATCGTCGCCCGATCCCAGTTCCTGGCATCGTCCTCGTCCTCGCTGCCGGCGTCGCCGCCGTCGCCCTCCGGCATCCATACCGTCTCTACCGTGCGGCCGTCCCCGGCCTGCCCTTCCACCAGGTAGCGTTCCGTTCCATCCACGGACTGAAAGACCTGCGCGATGCGCGGCCTGTCTACCGCCCAGCCTTCGCCCTCCAGCTTGCTGCGCAGTCCCAGAGGCAGCGTGGTCACCTGCGCCAGCTCAGTAACGCGCTGGCGATACAGGGCTTGCGCCAGTTGGCGGCCTCTCCAGCCAGGTTCGCCCAGCCCCACCATCTGCTCTGTGAGCGCATGCTGGTCCAGTCCGAACAGTGCCCTGCGGGTGACGTCTGCCCCGCCTGCTGCATCCAATGAAACGAGTTTGAAGGAATTTCCGGTCACGGCTGGCCTCAGAATAGTGTATTCGCCGCCGATTTGCTTCCCCAATGGCTCTTCTCCATCGAGTTGCGTCTTTGCCACACTCTGCCACAAGGACGTTACTGGCCTAGAATAGAGAGGTACACATGACATTGAAGACAGAGCGAAACCTCCGCAAAACCGTCCTCCCCAACGGCCTCACCGTGCTCACCGAGCGCATGGACCACCTGCACTCCGTCGCCATGGGAGTTTGGATCAAATCCGGTTCCCGCTGTGAACCGGCAGAAACCAACGGCATCTCCCACTTTGTAGAGCACATGCTCTTTAAGGGCACCCGCTCCCGCACCGCCCAGCACATCGCCCGCGAGATGGATTCGATCGGCGGCAATCTCGACGCCTTCACCGGCAAGGAAACCATCTGTTTCAACGTCAAGTCGCTGGCCGACCACGTCCCCATCGCCCTCGACATTCTCAGTGACCTGGTGCTGAACCCCATCTTTGCCGCGCCAGACATCGAACGCGAGCGCGGCGTCATCCTTGAAGAGATCAAGATCGACGAAGACAATCCCGATGTTCTGGTCCACGAGTTGTTCACCCAGAGCTTCTGGAAAGATCACCCGCTCGGCAAGCCGATCCTGGGCACCACGCAGACCGTGGCGCGTCTGGATCAGGAAAAGCTGTTTGACTACCACAGCGGCCGCTTCCACGCCGGCAACATGATCTTCTCCGCCGCCGGCAATTTGGACCACGATGCCTTTACCGCCGCGGTCGCTGAGAAGTTCGGCTCCCTGGCCAGCGGCTCGACGCTCGAAGAACAGCCCGCTCCCACGCCCAGCGCCCGCATCACCCTGCGCAACAAGAAGGCGCTGGAGCAGGTACAGATCTGCCTCGGCGTGCCTGCGCCGCACATTACAGACAACAACCGCTACGCCGCGCTGCTGCTCAACACCGTCCTCGGCGGCGGCATGAGTTCCCGGCTCTTCCAGACCATCCGCGAAGAGCGCGGCATGGCCTACTCCGTCTACTCTGACCTCAGCCCCTATCGCGACACCGGCATGCTCTGCGTCTATGCCGGCACCTCTTCCGGCAAAGCGCTGGAGACCGTGGACCTGATTCTGGCCGAGTTCGCCCGCCTCAAGCAGGAGCCGCTCCACGCCGACGAACTCACCCGCGCCAAAGACCAGCTCAAGGGCAACCTGCTGCTCGGCCTGGAAAGCTCCAACTCGCGCATGGCCAACCTCGCCCGCCAGGAGATGTACTTCCACCAGTTCTTCACCGTCGAGGAACTCATCGCCCGCGTGGACGATGTGGATGTGAACGCGGTGCAGACCATGGCCCAGCGTCTCTTTGACCCCGAGCGCATCGCCGTCGCTCTGCTCGGCCGCCTCGACGGCATCAAGCTCAACCGCAGCCGCCTGGTGTGCTGAAGGCAGCTTCTAGCTGCTTTCTAGCTGCTAGCCTTCTCTCCGAGCGTCCGCTTTCCCTTCCCCGTCTGTACGTTGTAGCATTTGTACGAACAGACGCATTAGCTCCGTCTGCTCATCGAGGCTTGAAGATCCCATGAATCGCACGTCTTCGTACCTTTCCGGCCGTCGCAGCGCCCGTCGTGCAGCCGAAGCCAACGGCTTCACGCTGATGGAACTGCTCATCGTTATCGCCATCATTCTGATCCTCATGCTCATGGCGATTCCCACCATCGGCAGCTTGACCAAGAAGGCCAACGAGACCTCCGCGATCAACTCCGTGCAGACCATCACCAAGGCGGAGATTCAGTACAACTCCACCTATCCGGCCAACGGTTACGCCTGCACCCTGGCTGCGCTTGGCGGCGATCCCAACTCCGGCCCGCCCACGCCCAACGCTGCGCAGATTCTCCAGGGCGACCTGACCTCCGGCTTCAAGTCCGGCTACATCTTCAACATCTCCTGCAAAGACAAGGTGAGCGTAAACGGCACCGATCGCTACACCAGTTACACCATCACCGCCGTCCCGCAGACCGTGGGCAAAACCGGCGATCGCGGCTTCTGCAGCGATCAGTTCGGCGTTGTGAAGTATGACGCCACCGGCGGCACCAACTGCACGCAATCTCTCCAATGACCAATCTCTTCCGGTATAAGCGCGCCGGTCAGGCTCTCCTGGCCGGCGTAGTTCTGTGGTGCGGAGTTGCCAGCGCCGCCTCGACGCCTGCGCTCGACGCCAAATCCCTGGCCGCGCGCGTGGATCAGCACTACAACCATCTCAGTTCGCTCAAGGCATCCTTTAGCGAAAGCTATCAAGGCATGGGGATGCAGCGTTCCGAGAGTGGCACCCTCCTGCTGCGCAAGCCCGGCCGCATGCGCTGGGATTACACCTCACCCGCCGGCAAGCTCTTTCTGCTCGACGGCAAGTACGCCTGGTCCTACACTCAGGGCGATCCCCAGGTGCAGCGCCTGCCCGCCAAACAGTTGGATGACCTGCGCTCGCCTCTGCGCTTCCTGCTCGGCCACACCCAGCTCCAGCGCGAGTTTGACCACCTCACGCTCGGTGCTGCGCCCGGCGGCCTGTTTACGCTCACCGGGCAGCCCAAAGGCCAGCAGAACCGCATCGCCCACGTCACCCTCACCGTCACTGCGGAGGGTGTGATCACCGGAATCGAGGTGGTGGAAGCCGACGGCGCCGCCACACGCTTCACCTTCAGCCACGAGCAGCCGGATGCACCGATTCCCGCCAGCGCCTTCCACTTCACGCCGCCCGCGGGCGTGCCCGTGGTCTCCGCTCTCCCGCCCTCTTAGCCGTCTCAGTTGCGCAAGCCATCATAGACTCTCGGGCCGCGGCGCAAACGCATATCCAGCAGCCCGAAATCACTCCGCGCCGAAGCATCGAATTCAGCCCGTTACTCTCGATGTGAGAAGAATTTGCGCCTTGGCGCTCCGGGGATTGCACAGCATCGCATTCCCTGTTAATCTAAGAAAGGTTCGAGGTTGAACCCCATCACGGATGCGCCCGTAGCTCAGCTGGATAGAGCGACTGACTACGAATCAGTAGGCCGGAGGTTCGAATCCTTCCGGGCGCACCATTCCCCTCCAAAACTTGCAGCCTCTCATAAGTACTTGCAGTGTCACACCCGTGCTCCGTCGAAAACGTAACCCGTTTGCCCGACACCAAGAGAGCCACCAGTTCATATTTATCTTCTATTAATACTTCCGCATCAATTCATTCAGACTATCGGCACCATTTAGAACTTCTCTCGTTCACGCCTTCTTATCGCTCCTATACTGGTCCAGCAAGTGATTCCAGATTCCTACAGGAGACATCCATGTCCAGTGAATCGAAATGCCCGTTTTCGGGCGCGATGCTCAAGCACACAACGGCAGCGGCAAAGGGGGTCGGCGACTGGTGGCCCAACCAATTGAACGTCTCGATCCTGCACCAGCACTCCTCGCTCTCCAGCCCACTGGACGAGCAATTCAACTACGCCGAAGAGTTCAAGAGCCTTGACCTGGATGCCGTGATCAAGGATCTGCATGCGGTCATGACGGACTCCCAGGACTGGTGGCCCGCCGATTTCGGCCACTACGGCCCGCTCTTCATCCGCATGGCCTGGCACTCTGCCGGCACCTATCGCATCCACGACGGCCGCGGTGGCGCCGGCCATGGCGCGCAGCGCTTTGCCCCGCTCAACAGCTGGCCCGACAATGTGAACCTCGACAAGGCACGCCGCCTGCTCTGGCCCATCAAGCAGAAGTACGGCCGCAAGCTCTCCTGGGCTGATCTGATGATCCTTGCCGGCAACGTAGCCCTGGAGTCGATGGGCTTCAAGACCTTCGGATTCGGTGGTGGCCGCGAAGACATCTGGGAGCCAGAGCAGGACGTGGACTGGGGTCCGGAGAGCACCTGGCTCGGCGACCAGCGCTACAGCGGCGACCGCGAACTGGCCAATCCGCTGGCGGCCGTGCAGATGGGCCTTATTTACGTGAACCCCGAGGGTCCCAACGGCAATCCTGACCCGGTGGCCGCCGCCCGCGACATCCGCGAGACCTTTGCCCGCATGGCCATGAACGACGAAGAGACCGTTGCCCTGATCGCCGGCGGCCACACCTTCGGCAAAACCCACGGCGCAGGCCCCGCCAGCCACGTTGGCCCCGAGCCCGAGGCCGCACCGCTCGAAGAGATGGGTCTCGGCTGGAAGAGCAGCTTCGGCACTGGCAAGGGCGCAGACGCTATCGGCAGCGGCCTTGAGGTGACCTGGACCAAAACCCCAACCAAGTGGAGCAACAACTACTTCGAGAATCTCTTCGGCTTTGAGTGGGAGCTGACCAAGAGCCCCGCCGGAGCACACCAGTGGAAGCCCAAGGGCGATGCCGGCGCCGGTTTGATCCCCGATGCGTTCGATCCCTCCAGGAGCCACGTCCCCACCATGCTCACCACCGATCTCTCGCTGCGCTTCGATCCTGCCTACGAGAAGATCTCGCGTCGCTTTCTGGAGCACCCGGACGAATTCGCCGATGCCTTTGCGCGCGCCTGGTTCAAACTGACCCACCGCGACATGGGTCCGCGCGCCCGTTACTTGGGCCCGCTGGTTCCGCAGGAAGAGCTCATCTGGCAGGATCCCGTTCCCGCCGTTGACCACAAGCTCGTGGATGCCCAGGACGTCGCCGCGCTGAAGGCCGAGGTTCTGGCCTCGGGGCTCTCCATCTCCCAGCTCGTCACCACGGCATGGGCCTCTGCTGCCAGCTTCCGTGGCAGCGACAAGCGCGGGGGCGCCAACGGAGCGCGCATTCGCCTGGCCCCGCAAAAGGACTGGGAGGTCAATCAGCCCGCCGAGCTCTCCGTGGTGCTCGGCAAGCTTGAAGCCATCCAGCAGAAGTTCAACAGTGCCCAGACCGGCGGCAAGAAGATCTCCCTCGCCGATCTCATCGTCCTCGCTGGCGGAGCAGCGGTTGAGGCCGCGGCGAAGAAGGCCGGGCACCAGATCGCCGTGCCCTTCACAGCCGGTCGCACCGATGCCTCACAGGCGCAGACCGACGTCGAGTCGTTTGCTGTGCTCGAACCGCTGGCCGATGGCTTCCGCAACTACGTCCGCAAGGGGCTGGAAGGCTCTGCCGCCAACCTGCTCATCGACAAGGCGCAGTTGCTCAACCTGACCGCGCCGGAGATGACCGTGCTGGTAGGCGGCCTGCGCTCGCTGGGCGCCAACTTCGGCCACACCCAGCATGGCGTCTTCACCAGCCGTCCTGAGGCCCTGACCAACGACTTCTTCGTGAACCTCCTGGATATGGGCACAAAGTGGGAGCGCTCGGCAGCCTCTGACAACGTCCTCGAAGGCCGCGACCGCAAAACCGGCGCCGTGAAGTGGACTGCCACCGTCGTCGATCTGCTCTTCGGCTCCAACTCCCAGCTCCGCGCGGTCGCGGAGGTCTATGCCAGCAGCGATGCGCAGAAGACCTTCGTGCAGGACTTCGTGGCCGCATGGGCCAAGGTCATGAATCTCGATCGTTTTGACCTGGCCTGATCCGTACAACACGAAACACACAACAGGCTGCACATCCGGCTTGAATCAATTGCGCCGGCGTGCAGCCTGTCTGTTTTGCAAACCGCATCTTCCCGCGCTGTGCCGCGCACAGAGGCCGGGCGCGCTTGCCAACCTCGGTATCGCGGTCTTCTCGCAATTAGTTGGGATTGCCTGTGCAATCCGCGTGGCCACAGCGGCACACCACCACCGTGCGCCCCTCGGTTCCCTCGCAATAAGCGCTGCAGTACTTGGATTTGTCAGTGATGATGCAACTGCACACGGGGTTTGCGCACTTCTTCGGGGTGGTCATGGTACCTCCCTCTTCCGTGCCCGTGAACGTGCCCCGCTGGCACGGACCGGCGGCCAGGCAGCCGCTGTGTGGCCAAGCATAGCACGAAAACGATCATCGGGTTCCCCTGAAATTCCGGATACCCCAGGGCGCCATTGAGGCTAAATACACTCTCTGATGCGGATCGAAAACAGAAGGCCCGGCGCTTGGCCAGGCCTTTGCTCCTGCGTTTGCAACTCGTGATCTAGAAGCTGGCAATCCATCCCTGGAGCAACGCCGGGAAGCATCCCAGCAACACTACGCTCAGCGTAATCGCCAGCAGCACCAGCGTCGTCAGCGGATGCGCTTTCACCGGCGTCTCATCTACCGGCTTCAGCACGTATGCCCGCTTCAGCACCTGCAGGTAGTAGTAGAGCGATACCGCGCTCATGGCAATGGCCAGGGCCACCAGCCCAAACGCCGTCTTGCCTGCGCCCACGCTCAGCACTGCGGCAAAGAGGTTGAACTTGGCCCAGAAGCCCACCAGTGGCGGAATGCCCGCCAGCGACAGGAACAGCACCAGCAACACGCCCGCCAGCAGCGGATTCCGCTTGTGCAGTCCGGCAAAGCAGTCCATGCTGTCGCCGCCCGTGGCCTGTTCCACTACGGCCACTGCTCCGAAGGCGCCAATCGTCGTAAGGCCGTAGGTGATGATGTAGTAGAGAATCGCGTCCGCACTGGTCCGGGTCTGCGAGTAGTACGCCAGTCCCAGCAGCATGTAGCCCGCATGCGCGATGGCCGAGTAGGCCAGCAAGCGGCGCACGCTGGTCTGCGCCAGAGCCGCCAGGTTCCCCAGCACCATCGAGGCTACAGCCATCGTTACAAGAATCAGCATCCACACCGAGCGGAAGCCAAGATACCTGAGGGTCTGCGGAGCAGGCATTCCCGCCAGCGCGGGGCACGTCATCCCCTGCACGCCGCCCAGCAGGTTCCAGGCCGCCGTGCCAATCGAAATCAGCAGTGCGAAACTGGCGACCTTCGACACCGAAGCGATAAACGCTGCCGCCGGAGCCGGTGCGCCTTCATAGGCATCCGGCGCCCACAGATGAAAAGGCACAGCAGCCACCTTGAAGCCCAGGCCCGCGGCCACCATCACCAGCGCAGCATAGAGCAGCGGTGCCGTGTGGTACGCGCCAAAGCCCGAGGTTGCCTGAATGATCTGTTGCAGATTTGTGGAACCGGCAATGCCGTAAAGATAGCTGAAGCCGAACAGCAGGAACGCCGCGGACATGCCGCCAAACAGGTAGTACTTGATGGCTGCCTCGGAGCTCTTGCCGCTCGTCTTGGCAAACGCCGTCAAAATGTAGAGGCCCAGGCTCAGCAGTTCCAGGCCGATAAAGATCACCAGCAGGTCCTGCGCGGCAGAAACCAGCATGCCGCCCGCCGCTGCCATCAGCACCACAGCTGTGTACTCGCCGCCATGCCGGGTAAAGTCCATGCCGACGGTCAGCAGCAGCGTCAGAGCCGTCAGCGCCAGAATTGCCACCTGCGCCACAGCTGCCGTGCCGCCCACTGCCAACAGCAGGTCGCCGTTGAAGCTGAGGCTGGCGCCTCCGGTGTTCAACACCGTGACCAGTGCAGCCAGACAGCCCACAGCGCCCAGAAGAGCGGCTACAGTCAAGCGCGTCTTCTGCGCGGCATTGCGCAATGCCGTGAGATCCACTACCAGCACCAGCAGCGCCGCCACTTCCAGCACTGTCTCCGGCATCGTTACGCGGAAGAGATCTGCGAAGTTCATTACATGCCTCCCGCGAGCAGCGTTTTAACCGCCGGTTCGATCGAGTCCAGCAGAATCCGCGGATAGAGACCCACCCACAGTGTTGCCAGCACCAAAAGCGCCACGCCTGTCACCTCAGGCCAGGTAATCGCGCCGAGTGAAGGCCAGCCAGTGCTGGGGTGTTCCTCCGGTGTCGGCAGATGGTCGCTGAAGAAGGCCTTCTGGAGCGCGCGCCACGTATAGGCCACGCCCACCACAATGCCCACGCCCGCAAAGATCGTCCACCACGGCTTGGCCTGCCATGCGCCGACCAGCACCTGAAGCTCAGCCACAAAGCCGGAGAAGCCCGGCAGGCCCATCGAGGCCATGCCCGCAATCACAAAGGCCCAGGCTGCAAAGGGCAGCCGTTTGGCCAGGTGCATGTGCTCCAGCTCCGCCAGTTGCCGCGTATGCGTGCGCTCGTAGACGATGCGGCCCACAATCGCGAAGAGCAACCCGGCGATGGCGCCGTGCGAGAACATCTGCAGCACCGCGCCGGTCAAACCGATCTGGTTAAGCGCCATCAGGCCCAGTAGCACAAAGCCCATGTGGCTCACGCTGGAGTAGCCGATGACAAACTTGAAGTCCACCTGTGCCAGCGCCACCAGCGCGCCGTAGACGATGCCGGTCAGCGCCAGCACCGCGAAGACATCGCGCCACGAGCCCATGCCCAGCACCGAGAAACCCCAGGGATCAAGCCCATGCGGGAAGACTCCCATCGCAACGCGCAGGCAGCCGTAGGCGCCCAGTTTCATCACCACGCCGGCCAGCAGCATGGAGGCCGCCGTGGGAGCCGCCACGTGACCGGTCGGAGCCCAGGTGTGGAAGGGCCACATGCCCGCCAGAATCGCGAAGCCGACGAACACCAGCGGGAAGCACCACATCTGGAAGCTCACCGGCAAGCCAGCATGCGCCAGTGCAACCAAGCCGGTCGAGTGCCCACCCGACTGCGAGTACGCAGCCAGCAAACCGATCAGCACCATCGCCGAGCCAACAAACGAGTAGAGTGCCAGCTTCATGGCCCCGTACTCGCGCCGCGTCGATCCCCAGATCGCGATCAGGAAGTACTTCGGCACAATCGCAATCTCGTAGAAGACGAACAGCAGGAAAAAGTCGAAGCTGAGAAAGACGCCGTAGACGCCGCCGATCAGCGCCAGGTAGAACGCAAAGAACTCGTTCGTGCGCAGTTCGATGTTCCAGCTGAATAGCACGCCCGCCACCGCCGCCAAGCCCGTCAGCAGCACCAGTACACGGCTGATGCCGTCCGCCGCGAGGATGTAATGTATCCCCATCGACGGTACCCAGGGCACATCCACAATCGTGGTAAGTCCCTGTCCCATGCCGGCCACAAAGCCTGCCACGGCCAGCACCAGCCCGGCTGTCGCCACGGCCAGCGCCAGCCACCGTGCCAGGTCTTTGCTGCTCTTGGGCAGCAGAGCCAGCACGAGCGCTCCGGCAAACGAGAGATAGATCGTCCAAGCCAACATCTAGAATCTCCAGTGCGACAGCAGGTTCATCACCGTCGGGTTCAAGCCGTTCAGCACCAGTTGCGGCGCCAGGCCCAGCAGCAGCATCACGCCGATCACCGGCGCCAGCGCCATCCGTTCGCTTCCATGCAGATCAGGGAAGCTGGCCCAGCGCTCCGAAACCGGACCGCTGAAAACCTTCTGAATCACGGTCAGAATCACAATAGCCGTAACCAGCAGGCCCAGCACCGAGAAGGTGGCCGCTACCCATGCCAGCGGAAACGCGCCGCGGAAGATGAGAAACTCGCCCACAAATCCGTTCAGACCCGGCAGGCCCAGAGACGAGAAGAGCGCGATGCCCATCAGTCCGGCAAACACCGGCGCCGGCTTGCGCAATCCGCCAAAGGCCTCCAGCCCGCGCTCGCCGCCGCTGCGCATCTGGATCATGGCCACAAACCAGAACAGTGCTGCTGCGGTAATGCCGTGATTCAGCATCTGCAGAATGACGCCGTTAAGCACCGCTGCCTGGCTGGCCTGCTGTGAGGCTCCGGACGCCGGAATGGCCAGCGCGAAGATACCCAGCAGGCAGTAGCCCAGGTGGTTCACTGAGGAGTAGGCGAAGATACGCTTCAGATCCTTCTGTGCCGCAGCCGCCCATGCGCCCATGACCACTGTGATGGCAGCCAGAGTGAGCAGCGGGATGCGCATGG